>NZ_JAKKRV010000013.1:0-156486 GCF_025653985.1 Shewanella sp. SM69 | reverse complement strand
AGATACTTGATAAAGTTTGAACTCAAACAAAGCAAATCAGCTTTCCGAATTATTATTAGCGTGAGCCAGCGATGGACACGGTAATAAACAGAATTTGCTTGGTGACAATAGCCTTGTGGAACCACCTGATCCCATCCCGAACTCAGAAGTGAAACGCAAACGCGCCGATGGTAGTGTGGGGTCTCCCCATGTGAGAGTAGGTCATCGCCAAGCGCCTAATTATCTCATTGAGATGTAACCAAGCCAGCTGAATAAGCTGGCTTTTTTGCGTCTGTAATTTGTGAAATCCAGCCTAGTGTCTATTCAATTAGTCAGTTTTCCTCCTATTTTTCTCTCCTTAACACTCTCTTTCACTCTTCATGACATCAATAATAAGTAATGGTTGTCGATTATTTGTTCGGTTATTTTGTCAATGCTCCGATTTTGCTACAGCTATCTTAGTTCTCGATCGAGCCTAGCTATTGCTATTAGTTAAGCGGTTACTTACCTTATGTTTTAATTTATTGGGGTAGATAAGGATCTGAGATGAAGTTAGAGATGATTTGCACTGGGGAAGAGGTGTTGGCGGGACAGATTGTTGATACCAACGCCGCTTGGTTTGCCAGTACTATGATGGAGCATGGTGTCGAGATCCAGCGTCGAGTAACCGTCGGCGATCGCCTCGAGGATCTGATTGCGGTTTTCCAAGAACGTAGCTTACATGCAGATGTGATTCTCGTTAATGGTGGTCTCGGGCCGACGAGTGATGATATGTCTGCTTTAGCGATGGCGAAGGCGAAGGGCGAACCATTGGTTGAGAATGCGGAGTGGCGTGAGCGTTTAGAGGAGTGGTTTACCCGTAATAACCGTGAAATGCCTTTAAGTAATCTCAAGCAAGCTATGCTTCCAGCCTCAGCTGTGATGGTTGATAACCCAGTGGGAACCGCTTGTGGCTTTAGAGTTAAACTTAATCGCGCTTGGTTATTCTTCACGCCTGGTGTGCCTTTTGAGCTGAAGCACATGGTTACAGAGCAGTTTGTTCCCTTTATTCGCGAAGAGTTTAACCTTGATGCTAAGGTTGCCTTAAAGAAACTATTGACCATAGGCCAAGGTGAGTCCGCTTTGGCAGATAAGTTAGAACCGCTAGAGCTGCCAGAAGGCATTACTATTGGTTACCGCTCTTCCATGCCGCATATTGAGATTAAGATTTTCGCCCGTGGCGAGAAGGCGATTGCGGTATTACCTCGCGTCGCTGGGCACATCAAAATGGTGCTGGGTACTGCGGTTGTGGCGGAAGATAAAGCCACTCTTGCCGAAGAAATTCATTATAAGCTGCTTAACTCAGGCTTGACCTTAAGCGTTGCCGAGTCTTGCACTGGCGGCATGATCACCAGTCAGTTAGTTGATTTCCCTGGCAGTTCATCTTACTTACAGCACGGATTAGTGACTTACAGTAATGAATCTAAAGTTCGCGTGTTAGGTGTTAATCCTTCAACCTTAGATGATCATGGTGCTGTCTCTATTGCGACTGTGGAAGAAATGGCTAAGGGGGTAAGGCAAATTTTAGACAGTGATTATGCGCTAGCAACCAGTGGAATTGCGGGGCCCGATGGTGGCACAGATGAGAAACCTGTGGGCACTGTGGCGATCGCTTTAGCAACTCGCGGCGGTGTTTATAGTCAGATGATTAAACTACCGAGACGTTCGCGGGATCTGGTACGCAGTTTAAGTGCTGCTGTGGCTTACGATATGCTAAGACGTGAGCTTTTAGCTGAAGCTGTGATCGTCGATTATCAGTCGATTGGGCGATTCAGTAAGTAACTCTTATACGGGTATATATCCATTTATGCCAGCCAACAAAAATGCTCCCGAGGGAGCATTTTAACTTCTACAGAGATACAAAAATGGCAGATTATTTAGTGAACTTAAGCACTAATTTGCCTGGGGCAACTTGAATGCTTTCGGTCATTTTTGCCATCAGTGCTTGGTTACTGTCCTTGGTATCTAGTACATACACAGGCTGGTTTTCTAAGAATTGCCTTAGATAACCCATCACCTGCGGCGTGGCACTGCTAATCGCTTTTTCAATATCCTTGGGCGTTGACTCCACTTTGACTAATTCGAGTTGGCGCAGATAGACACTGTGCGTTGCGCTGTCATACCAAGGCTTGGCTTCGAAAGTCGTAGTGAGTTTGGCACTCAATGGAAAGATCGGATTCTTAATTGATACTTGAGTTGCGGCACTTACGCTCATAGTGTCAGGTTTTGCACCTAGCTTGACACTGATGTCGTTAATGCGTACTTCTGCGCCAACTAATTGATTGCCTTGTTTAATCTCAAAATGGATCTCTTTACTGAGGTACTGCTCCATTTCATGCTCGCTGATACTGTACTGCGAGACGCAGCCGCCAAGCAGTACAGTCAGTCCCAAGCAAATCGTGCGGGAAAGTTTTTTCATTAACCAGTGTTTCTCATACCCGCTGCCACACCTGCAATGGTCAGCATTAGCGCTAACTGTACATGTTCAGACGCAGGAGTTTCGGTTGTTTCCTTACGTGTCCGCGCTAATAGCTCGGTTTGTAAGAAGTTTAATGGATCGATATACGGATTTCGCAGTTTAACTGATTCGCGATTCCACGGTGTATGCGCCATTAAACTATCCGATTTTGTCAGCTCAAGCACGACTTTAATGCCCAGATCTAAGCGTTGGCGCAAGGTTTCGCCTAAGTGATGCAAGTCCTTAGGTACTAAACAGGTTTCGTAGTAGCGTGCCAAATTAGGTTCCGCCTTGGCGTAGACCATTTCCAGCATTGAAATGCGAGTGCTGAAGAAAGGCCATTCCCGCTCCATATCTTGCAGTAAGCCCATCTCACCACGTTCACTGGCGGCTTGTAGTGCTTCACCTGCGCCGAGCCATGCGGGTAACATCAAACGGTTTTGCGACCAAGCAAAAATCCATGGAATGGCTCGCAGACTTTCGATCCCACCATCGACACGACGTTTGGCAGGACGGCTGCCGAGTGGCAGTTTTCCTAATTCCACTTCTGGCGTTGCCGCGCGGAAATAAGCCACAAAATCAGGTTCATCACGCACTATACCACGGTAAGCACCCACTGATTCTTCAGCGATACGTTGCATGCAATTGCGCCATTCTTGCTTCGGCTCTGGCGGTGGTAATAGGGTTGCTTCCAATACGGCCGAGGTATACAGGGCCAAGCTTTGAACCGCGAGTTTTGGCAAGCCAAACTTGAAGCGGATCATTTCGCCCTGCTCAGTCACACGAATGCGGCCATCTACTGAACCTGGTGGTTGCGATAGGATTGCTTTGTGTGCAGGACCCCCCCCGCGACCAATGCTGCCACCACGGCCATGGAATAGCGTAAGCTTGACGCCTGCTTGTTTACAGACCGCCACTAACTGCTCTTGGGCGTAATACTGAGCCCAAGCCGCCGCCATGACACCAGCATCTTTGGCAGAGTCAGAGTAACCAATCATGACCTCTTGCATGCCTTTGGTATAGCCACGATACCAGTCGATATCGAGCAAATCGGTAATACAGGCCGCGGCGTTGTTTAAGTCACTTAAGGTTTCAAACAGCGGTACCACACGCATTGGGTGCGAACAGCCCGTTTCTTTGAGTAGCAGTAAAACCGTTAAGACATCTGATGGTTTACCCGCCATCGAAATCACATAGGATCCGAGAGCTTTAGCCGGATGTTGAGCAATCAAACGACAGGTATTAAGCACTTCGGCCACATCGGCCGAGGGGTGCCAGTTACTTGGGATCAGTGGCCGACGGTTGCTGAGTTCGCGTAATAGGAAGGCTTGTTTCTCGGTTTCATCCCAATGATTGAAATCACCCATGCCGAGATAGCGGGTTAACTCGGCGAGCACATCGCTGTGACGGCTGGCGTCTTGGCGAATGTCGAGCCTGAGCATATGAATGCCAAAACAGGCGAGACGGCGGAGAATGTCGAGCAATAAACCGTTGGCAATTAAGCGCATACCGCAGTCGGTTAAACTCTTATAGAGCATTTCTAGCGGCGCTTTGAGATCGCTTTCTTGCCAAATCAGGCTCGACTTATCGATTTCAGGATTGTGGCCTTCGATGCGCGCATTTAAATAATCTATGGTATCGCGCAGTCTTTGACGAAGTGAGCGCAACACGTGGCGGTAAGGTTCGCAGCTGTTATTGGTATAAGCCTTTAACTCATCATTAGCTTCTTCCATCGACAGTTCACCGACCAGCAGCACGATATCTTTTAAGAATAATCTGGCGGCAGCATGGCGGTTACGGTCGAGCACCTCTTGGGTGACTTTTGCGGTAACAAACGGGTTGCCATCGCGATCGCCGCCCATCCAGCTTGAAAAGCGCACTGGCGCGATATCAATCGGTAATTGCTGCCCTGTGCGTTGCTGCACTCGGTCGTTAAGTTGTCTTAAGAAGTCAGGCACCGCATGCCAGAGTGACTCTTCAATGGTGGATAATCCCCAGCGGGCTTCATCCACTGGAGTGGGGCGCTCGCGGCGGATCTCATTGGTGTGCCATATTTGCGCGATTAATTGGCGCAGGCGCAGATTGATCTGTTGACGTTCTCTATCCGACAGTTGGTCGTTTTCTTGCTCTGTTAAGCAGTCGACAATGGCGGCGTATTTTTGGATCAGGGTGCGACGGGAAATTTCAGTGGGGTGCGCTGTTAGCACCAGATCGATATCCAGTGTTTTTAGACAGTCGAGCATTTTAGCTTGGTCGACACGACCATTGAGCATGCGTCCTAGGAGTTGTTCCACCGGGTCTGGCACGCAGACAAGTTCGTCGCAATTACGGCTAATAGTATGAAATTGCTCAGATAAGTTAGCTAAATTAAGAAATTGGTTAAAAGCTTTTGCAAAAGGGACTAATTCTTCGTCTGGCAAAGCTGTCAGTAACTCGAGCATTTGCTCTCTGGCGGCTTGATCGCCTCGGCGTGAGTCTTTGGCAAGCTTACGGATCTGTTCAACCTTCTCAAGAAAAGAGTCCCCAAGATGGGTACGCATAGTATCGCCAAGGATTTGGCCTAACATACTCACGTTCGATCTTAATGACGCATACATATCTGTCATATTGTCTGCCATGGTTACTGACATAGTTACTCCGAATAGAAAAACATGAAAATTCCGCTGTGCATATACCCAAACAACCTGAAGATGCAGGATTTAGCGGGAGTTTAACGCACTTTAGGCAAGGCATTTATTTGCAGGCCTAGCGGGCTAAGTTAAAAATAACCAACGCAGCATAAAGTGCGTTAAAACCCGCCGGGACGGAGCACCTAGGGCACTCCACTTCCGTGTTGCATCAATTTAAAAGGTGGCCGACATTCTTTCATTGATGCGCCTTGAATCGAAGCACCCTAGGCGCTCTGAAACTCGTATCTTCAGGTAGCTTGGGTATATAGCCCGTTAGCACAATACCTATCACTTGGGGCTATGGTCAACAGCAGAACTTATAACTTATACGACTGGCTTATCCGATATGCAACCAATCACGGTATTTGATGAAGAATATTCAATAGAAATGCGAAGTCACGCAATATTTTTTGATGATTAGTGCAAGTGAATATGAAGTGCATCATTTTATGCTTTGCAGACATGTATCTTAGCTGTTAATGAAAAGGACTGATTTTGACTCATGTTGACCCTGGATAACTGTGTTATTAACGAGTTAGCTGAATGGGAGGCGTGTCTTCGATATCCCAGTTTGAGCTTAAAAGATGAAATAAATTAAAAATATATATTCACATATATTGCATAAGTAGATCTTTGTGGTAGTCTAGCCATCAGTTGAGATGAGTCACCCCCTGTGACCTGTAGAGTGAATATCATGATGCACAGTATTAGCCTGACAGTGAATAAAATAACAACCTATTACGATTTCCTGCGACGATAGTCTTGTCATCATAGATATGCGCGGTTGCGTGTAAGCTATTCATCTACTCTTTAAGTTTCTTTGATTCGGTTAAATAAGACAAAAAACATGAAAAATATCGCCATTATTGGTGCCAGTGGTTACACAGGCGCGCAACTGACCGCTTTAATCCATGCAGAAGCAGAACTGACGATTCAGGGGTTGTATGTTTCTGAAAACAGTTTAGATAAAGGTAAACCTTTAGCGGATTTGTATCCTAGCTATAGCCATATCGCATTAACGCTGTCGCCATTGTCCGATGAAGCTAAGGTAAAAATCGTTGCCGAAGCCGATGCCGTGGTGTTAGCGACTGAGCACTCGGTGAGCCTGCATTTAGCGGCTTGGTTTTATAGCCAAGGGTTAGCGGTATTCGATTTAAGCGGTGCTTATCGTTTTAGCGATGTGGCGCAATATCCGAAGTGGTATGGCTTTGAGCATGAATATCCTGAAGTTTTAGCCAAAGCCGTGTATGGCCTTGCCGAATGGAATGCTAAAGAAATCGCTGCGACTAAGATGATTGCCGTGCCAGGTTGTTACCCGACCGCATCATTGACAGCGTTAAAACCGCTAGCGAGTTTACTGACATCGGCTTATCCGGTGATCAATGCCGTGAGCGGCGTAACAGGTGCGGGCCGTAAAGCGCAGTTACACACCAGTTTTTGTGAAGTGAGCCTGACACCTTACGGCGTATTAGGCCACAGGCATCAACCCGAGATCGCCACTCAGCTTGGCCAAGAAGTGATATTTACCCCGCACCTTGGTAACTTTAAGCGTGGCATTTTAGCGACCATTACCGTGCAGCTAAAACCAGGCACTACGACTGCCGATGTGGCCGCGGCCTATAGTGTGTATGACAAGGCGCCATTGGTAACTGTAAAGCACAATCAGTTCCCGAAAGTGGACGATGTGGTGCTGACACCCAACTGCCATTTAGGTTGGAAGTTTGATGAGAATAGCGGTTACTTAGTGGTAGCCAGTGCCATCGATAACTTGATGAAAGGTGCTGCCAGCCAAGCGCTGCAATGCATAAAGATTCATTTTAACCTTTAATTGTTCATCCTTATTTAAGAGAGTCGTCAAGATGTCTACAAACAACTCAGTATTAGTGCTTAAAGTGGGCGGCGCGCTGCTGCAATGTGAAATGGGGATGGCGCGATTGATGGATACGGCTGCGGCTATGTTAGCCAATGGTCAGCAAGTGTTGATGGTACATGGCGGCGGCTGTCTGGTGGATGAGCAGTTAGCGGCTAATGGTATGGAGACCGTCAAGTTAGAAGGTTTACGTGTGACTCCGTCAGAGCAAATGCCGATTATTGCCGGCGCACTTGCTGGCACTTCGAACAAAATCCTTCAAGGCGCAGCGACTAAGGCTGGCATTGTGAGTGTGGGTATGAGTCTTGCCGATGGCAATACTGTTTCGGCTAAGATTAAAGATGAGCGTTTAGGCCTTGTTGGCGAAGTCACGCCAAACGATGGCACTTATCTTAAGTTTATCCTCGAGCAAGGTTGGATGCCGATTTGTAGCTCTATCGCCATGATGGACGATGGTCAAATGCTTAACGTCAATGCTGACCAAGCGGCGACGGCCTTAGCTAAATTAGTGGGCGGCAAGTTAGTGCTGCTGTCGGATGTTTCTGGGGTGCTCGATGGTAAAGGCCAGCTCATCCATAGTTTAAATGGCAAGCAGATAGCAGACCTTGTTAAGCAAGGTGTGATCGAAAAGGGAATGAAGGTCAAAGTTGAAGCTGCGCTCGAAGTAGCACAGTGGATGGGGCAGGCGGTACAAGTTGCCTCGTGGCGTGATGCAAGCCAATTAATCGCATTAGCAAAAGGTGAAGCCGTAGGAACACAAATCCAACCATAAGTGGAGTAGGTTATGAAGCATTTACTATCGATAAAAGACTTAACCCAGCAGCAGTTACAGGATCTAATTGCCTTGGCAAAAACGATCAAAGCCAATCCGGCTGAGTATCGTCATACGCTGGATGGCAAGAGTGTGGTGATGTTATTTGAAAAGCCCTCACTCAGAACACGCGTTAGCTTTGATATCGGTATTAATAAGCTCGGTGGCCACTGTTTATACCTAGACCAGCAAAATGGTGAACTGGGAAAACGGGAATCGGTTGCTGACTTTGCTTCTAACCTGTCATGTTGGGCCGACGCAATTGTGGCGAGAACCTATTCACACACCACTATCGAACAATTAGCCGAGTTCGGCTCTGTGCCCGTGATCAATGCGCTGTCGGATCTTTATCATCCTTGCCAAGCCTTAGCTGACTTTTTAACACTGGCAGAGCAGTTTGAGGATGTCAGTAAAGCTAAATTAGCTTATGTTGGTGATGGTAATAATGTCACTCACTCGCTGATGTACTGTGCGGCTATTCTCGGTGCCACCATGACAGTGATCTGCCCTGCGGGTCACTTTCCTGATGGCTACGTAGTGGCAGAAGTGCAAGAGCTCGCCAAACGATATGGCGGCAAGATAGTGCTGACTTCAGATATCGATGCGATTGAAGGTCACGACGCTATTTATACTGATACTTGGATTTCAATGGGCGATCCAACGCCTTTGTCGGATATCAAAGCGAAGTTTGCACCATACCAAGTAAACAAAGCTCTGATGGCGAAAGCGGGCGCTAACTTTTTTATGCATTGTTTGCCCGCCCACCGTGGTGTAGAAGTAACAGATGAAGTGATGGACGGTGCAGGATCCTTAATTCTGCAACAAGCCGAAAATCGGATGCATGCCCAAAATGCGGTACTGGTAACCTTATTTAGTTAAATTAACCCTGTTTAGCAGCCTGTTTTCTCCTAGGTGAGAAACGAGTCATAGGAATTTAAGATGTCTATCGAGATAAAAAATACTGGCGTGAAAAAAGTGGTTTTAGCCTATTCAGGTGGTCTAGATACCTCGGCCATTATTCCTTGGTTAAAAGAAAACTACGATAACTGTGAAATCATCGCATTTTGCGCCGACGTTGGCCAAGGCGAAGAAGAGCTGGTTGGCTTGACTGAAAAAGCCTTAGCTTCAGGTGCTTCTGAATGTCATATCGTCGATCTAAAAGAAGAATTCGTTAAAGACTATATCTACCCAACGATTGCGAGCGGTGCGATTTACGAAGGCACTTATTTACTGGGTACGTCAATGGCGCGTCCTATCATTGCTAAAGCGCAGGTTGAAGTGGCTCGTAAAGTGGGCGCCGATGCTCTGTGCCACGGTTGTACCGGCAAAGGTAACGACCAAGTTCGTTTCGAAGGTTGCTTCGCCGCATTAGCACCTGATTTAAAAGTGATTGCACCATGGCGTGAATGGACTATGCAGAGCCGTGAAGATCTGCTGGCCTATTTAGCTGAACGTGACATCAAGACGTCAGCGTCAGCGACTAAAATCTATAGCCGTGATGCCAACGCTTTCCATATTTCCCATGAAGGTGGTGAGTTAGAAGATCCATGGAACGAGCCAAGCAAAGGCGTATGGACACTGACTGCCGATCCTGAAGATGCACCGAACAAGCCTGAATATGTGTCGCTAGAAGTAGAACATGGCCGTATTACTAAAGTGAATGGTGAAGCCCTAACGCCTTATGCTGCACTGATGACATTAAACGCGATTGCTGCGCCACACGGTGTGGGTCGTATCGACATCACTGAAAACCGTTTAGTCGGCATGAAGTCTCGTGGCTGTTATGAAACACCCGGCGGCACTGTGATGTTCGCAGCACTACGTGCGATTGAAGAGCTTGTACTCGACAAGACTAGCCGTAACTGGCGTGAGCAAGTTGCCGCACAAATGGCGCATTTAGTGTATGACGGCCGCTGGTTCACGCCACTGTGTAAGTCACTGTTGGCAGCATCTGAGTCATTGGCTGAGTCAGTGAACGGTGAAGTCGTGGTTAAACTCTACAAAGGCCAAGCGACGGCGGTGAAGAAGCGTTCACCTAACAGCTTGTACTCTGAAGCGTTTGCCACCTTCGGTGAAGATCAAGTGTACGATCAAAAACATGCAGAAGGCTTTATCCGCCTGTACTCATTAGCGAGCCGCATCCGCGCACTCAACGCTAATGATGTAAAGTCTAAGTAATAGGTCGTTTAAAAGGGCGCCTAGCGCCCTTTTTTGTTTTTAGGTTTTGATTTAGTTTTTGATTCAGATGAGTCGATTTCAAATCAGCAGTGAGTAAGGGGAGTTAGCATGGCTTTATGGGGTGGAAGATTTCAGGGCGAAACGAGCGCGCTATTCAAATTATTCAACGATTCGTTGCCTGTGGATTATCGCCTGTTCGAACAGGATGTGGTCGGCTCTATCGCTTGGGCGGATGCGATTGCTAGCGTGGGAATTATCACGGCCACTGAATGCAGCAACTTGAAAAAAGCACTCAATGAGCTGCTGGTGGAAGTGCAGGGCGATCCAGCGATTATTCTCGCCTCGGGCGCCGAAGATATTCACAGTTTCGTCGAGTCGGCCTTGATTGCCAAAGTGGGCGATCTCGGTAAAAAACTCCACACTGGTCGTAGCCGTAACGATCAAGTTGCCACCGATTTAAAGCTTTGGTGTCAATCCGAAGGCAAAGCATTACTCGCGCGCCTTCAAGGCTTACATGCTGAATTACTGGCGTTGGCTGAGCGTGAATTTGATGCGGTAATGCCGGGTTATACTCACTTGCAGCGCGCGCAACCTGTGACATTTGGCCACTGGTGTTTAGCGTATGTGGAAATGATTGAGCGGGATATCAGCCGTTTAGTCGATGCGTTAACTCGCGCGAATACCTGTCCATTAGGTTCTGGAGCATTAGCAGGCACTGCTTATAAAATAGATAGACATGCACTGGCTGCTGCGCTTAATTTTGCCTCGCCAACGCTCAATAGTTTAGACAGTGTGTCAGACAGAGACCACGTGGTAGAACTTTGCTCAACGGCATCGATCAGCATGATGCACTTGAGCCGTATGGCCGAAGATCTGATCTTCTTTAACTCGGGTGAGGCAAATTTTATTTCCCTGAGTGATGAAGTAACTTCGGGTTCATCCCTGATGCCACAGAAGAAAAATCCAGACGCATTAGAGCTTATCCGTGGCAAAACTGGCCGGGTTTATGGCAGCTTAGTGGGCATTCTCACTACGATGAAAGCGCTACCTTTGGCGTACAACAAAGATATGCAGGAAGATAAAGAAGGCCTGTTTGACGTGGTCGATAGTTGGGCAATTTGCCTCGATATGGCGGCGTTAGTGTTGTCAGGTTTGAAGGTCAATCGCCCTAATGCGCTGTTAGCGGCACAGCAAGGTTATGCAAATTCTACTGAGCTTGCGGATTATCTCGTGTCTAAAGGCATGCCTTTCCGTGAGGCGCACCATGTTGTGGGTGAAGTCGTGGTTGCTGCGATAGCGAAGCAAATTCCGCTTGAGGATTTCTCCTTGGCCGAATTAAAAACTTTTGCCGCTATCATTGAAGATGATGTCTATCCAAACCTGACTATTGAAGCTTGTTTAGCGAAACGTGACGTGCTCGGTGGTACTGCATTGCCACAAATTCAGCAGGCGATTGCGGCCAAGAAAGTACGTTAGCGAGTTATTCAAATCCACAATTCAAGCCAATAAAAAACGCGACATTAGGTCGCGTTTTTTATTGGGCCACAATTAGTGGTAATGAATTTTTAGCATTTGTTTATTGGAATAAATCATCGGTTGGTGCATCGATGAATAAATTGTTTTCATCCTGAGTTTCGCTGATGTATTCCTTCGGCTCTGTACCTGAAATAAAGTACTCGAACGCACTGGTATAGTCGGTTTTTCGAGTAAGTTTACCCGTCGCTAAATCAATGCGTACCGAAACTATGCCTTCTGGCGGAATCGAGGTTGTCTCAGGAGTGCCTTGTAAGACACTGTTCATAAACTCGTTCCAGCCTGGACCTGCTGTTTTCGCACCCGCTTCGGCGCCAGTTATCTGATCTTTTTCGCCGTTTGCATTCCATGCGGTTCTGCCCAGTTGGCGACCGTGATCGTCGAAACCGACCCAGAAAGTGCTAGTGATGACTGGGCTAAAACCACTGAACCAAGTGTCGCGCGATTCGTTTGTGGTACCCGTTTTACCTGCAATATCATGGCGCTTAATCAATTTTGCCGCGCGCCAAGCCGTACCTTGCCAACCCGTGCCTTTACTCCAATCGCCGCCGCCCCAGATCACGCTCTTCAGTGCTTCGGTAATGAGGAATGCCGTTTGCTCTGAAATAATTTGCGGAGCGTAGCGACCGGTTTGATCGAAACACTGCGCAACGGGGGCACTAGGTTCAGCACTAGAGTCTCCACTTACGCTGAACGCCACAGGATCGCTCGGTGTAACTGGTTGGTTAAGACTTTGGCTAGGCTTACAGGCCAATGTAGGGTTCGCTTTTTCGATAACATTGCCGTAAGCATCTTCTACGCGATCAATATAGAAAGGTTCGAGTAAGAAACCGCCGTTAGCAAATACGTTAAATGCAGTAACTACTTGCAATGGCGTGACTGAAGACGAACCTAATGCAATCGATTCGTTGCGAGGTAAGTCGTTAGGATCAAAACCAAATTCAACGAGTTGAGCAATGGTTTCGTCGAGTCCGACATGTCGCATTGCACGCACAGACATAACGTTAATAGATTGCGCTAAACCCACACGTAAACGAGTGGGGCCGCCATAGATATCGGGTGAGTTTTTAGGGCGCCATGCAGTGCCTTGGCTGATATCGGGTTTATTAATTGGCGCATTGTCTATGAGGGTCGCTAAGGTAAAGCCTTTCTCTAATGCTGCGGCATAGATGAAAGGTTTAATATTCGAACCTAATTGACGTTTCGCTTGAGTCACTCGGTTGTATTGGCTTTGGCTAAAGCTATAACCACCAACTAAAGTGCGAATAGCACCATTTTTGGGGTCGAGTGATACTGTTGCGCTGGCGACTTCTGGTACTTGCGATAGTTGCAAATATTGGCCGTTATCACGGATCCAAATACGCTCGCCGACCTTGAGTATGTCAGAAGCTGATTTCGGTACACTGCCTTGACGCTTATCAGTAATAAATTTACGTGCCCACTTCAATCCATCCCAAGTAATGACTTTAGTTTCGCCTTTGGCGGTCATTATGTTGGCTTGCTGATCTGCAATGCTGATGACTGCGGCGGGTTGTAATTCTTGTACTGAAGCAATCTTGGCTAGTTCAGTTTTGATTTGAGCAGGTTCAGGTTTTTCGTCCGTCCACAACACGGCAGCAGGACCTCGGTAGCCATGACGTTCATCATAGGCATAGACGTTATTACGCAGTGCCTGTTGAGCTTTAAGTTGTAGATCCGATGAGATAGTCGTATAGACGTTGTAGCCATTGGTATAGGCTTCTTCTTCACCGTACTTCTGTACCATGTAATCCCGAGCCATTTCAGAAATATAAGGGGCATAGAGATCAATTTCAGCGCCATGATATCTGGCCACCAATGGCTCTTGTAGTGCTGCTTGGTATTCGGTTTGGCTGATGTAGCCGACTTCATTCATCCGCATGAGGACGACATTACGGCGAGCTAATGCACGCGAAGGTGACGTGATTGGATTGAGTGTAGAGGGCGCCTTGGGTAGGCCTGCAATAACGGCCAGTTCAGATAAGCTGAGTTCTTGCACGTTTTTACCGAAATACACTTGCGCAGCAGCCCCAACCCCATAGGCCCGTTGGCCTAAGTAAATGCGGTTTACGTAGAGCTCTAAAATTTCATCTTTGGTGAGCAACTCTTCAATATGATAGGAGATAAAAATCTCCTTCACTTTACGAATAATAGTCTTATCGCGGGTTAAGAAGAAGTTACGTGCGACCTGCATGGTAATCGTACTCGCACCTTGCTTTTTCTCACCAGTGGTCAACATCACTAATGCGGCGCGAAGCACGCCAACAGGGTCTATACCACCATGTTCATAAAAGCGGGCATCTTCGGTTGCGATAAACGCCTGTAGCAGAGGTTTTGGCACTTCGTCTAACGTTAGTGGAATGCGACGTTTCTCACCGAATTGAGAAATAAGTTTGCCGTCACTACTGTAAATACGTAAAGGTGTTTGA
This sequence comes from Shewanella sp. SM69, assembly GCF_025653985.1. Taxonomy (NCBI): domain Bacteria; kingdom Pseudomonadati; phylum Pseudomonadota; class Gammaproteobacteria; order Alteromonadales; family Shewanellaceae; genus Shewanella; species Shewanella sp. SM69. The sequence continues at coordinate 142,502 of NZ_JAKKRV010000013.1, read as the reverse complement.
AGTTGCACATTTTTTAGTGTTGAAACATCCGGTAAATCCGGCAAAACATAAAAGTATGCTGCCACAATGGCGCCTACGCCCAAAAGGGCTAGACTGAATAGTGCTATAACAATACGTTTTAACCACTTCACCAAAATTTATCCTAATGTTCTGTTAAGTGCGACAGTATATAAGGCGCACACGTCTTGGTGAAGTAAAAACGTGAGACTCACAAAATAGCATTTGTAAAATGATGAAACATTCGATACAAGTAAGTATAACAAGTTGATTTTGTGCTAATCTCTTTTACTGAAATATAAATAAAAAAGTGACAATGGATATGCTTTCAAATTTATGGAAGCGTCAGGCTCCGCAGATGGTGGGAATCGATATCGGTTCCCATGAAGTTAAGGCCATTTTGTTGAGTAAGACTGCTGACGGATACAAAATATTGAGTCATGCCGCGGTACCCATTAAGAAGGGGGCCGTTAACGATCATGATATTCGTGATGCTGATGCCGTTGTTGAATGCCTTAAGCAAATAAAACGTAGCCTGCCTAAATCCGTTAAATATGCCGCTGTTTCTGTTTCGGGTTCTGCTGTGATGACGAAAGTGATCTACATGGATGCCTCTCTTAGTGAGGAAGAAATGGAGGCACAGATAGAAATTGAAGCCGATAACCTTATTCCGTATTCACTCGATGAAGTTAGCATAGATTTTGAAACGCTAAACGTAAACAGTACCGATCCTACTAAAGTTGATGTGCTGTTGAGCGCATGCCGCACTGACAATATTGATGTCAGAGTCGATGCGCTGGATAGCGTGGAACTTGAGGCTAAAGTGGTGGATGTTGAAGGTTACGCTCTAGGTAGAGCTGCAGAGTTAATTCTGGCCCAGCTTCCAGAAGGAGCGAAACATAAAGCCGTCGCTATGGTTGATATCGGCGCGAATATGACGACTTTCTCTGTGGTTGAATCGGGTGAGACGACTTTTATTCGTGAGCAAGCTTTCGGTGGTGAGCAATTTACTCAGTCAATATTATCCTTCTATGGCATGTCTTATGATCAAGCTGAGAAAGCAAAGATTGAAGGCGACTTACCCCGAAATTATATGTTTGAAGTTTTGTCACCTTTTCAAACTCAGCTATTACAACAAATAAAACGTACGCTGCAGATTTATTGCACTTCCAGCGGTAAAGATAAAGTCGACTACCTCGTATTATGCGGTGGAACATCTAAATTAGAAGGTATGGCTAATTTACTGACGAATGAATTGGGTGTTCATACTATTATCGCCGATCCTTTTCAAGGGTGTTTGCATGCCGATGAGTCGGTTAAAAGTGCGCTGCAACCTACAATCAGCAAATATATGGTTGCTTGTGGCTTAGCATTGAGGAGTTACGGTCAATGGCGAACATAAACCTACTCCCTTGGCGAGAAGAGGCGAGAGAAAAACAAAAGCGCGACTATATTGGTATTTTAGCGGCAGTATTTTTAGCGTCGGCGATTTTAGTCTATGTCGCAGTATCTTTATTAGATGTTATGACCGATGAGCAAAAAGCACGTAACGCTTATTTGCAATCGGAAATCAGTCTGCTTGAAACACAAATTTCTGAGATCAAGAAAATTACAGAACGTAAGAAAGACATTGAGCGGCGTACAGAAATTATTCTTAATCTACAGCAATCCCGTAATTTGCCTACTCACGTGTTAGATGAGCTGGTTCGAATAGTACCTCCAGGAATATATCTGTCTAGCCTAGAGAAAAAGGGCAGTTTATTGCTGATTGAAGGGCGTAGTGAATCGAACAATAACGTCGCCAACATGATGCGAAAGGTGAAAACTTCCGAATGGTTAACCGATCCTAATATGCAATCGATCGTGACCCAAAATGAAGAGTTACGGCAGTTACAGCGTTTTAGTTTGAGAGTCACTATTAAAGGCGCGAGTGTAGATGAGCCTGAGAAAATGACAAAAGGAGCGAGTAAATGAAACTCGATCTAAGTCAATTTAATGATATCGACTTTGAAAATATTGGTGGTTGGCCAAATCAAGTTAAAACCTTTTTCGCGATCCTTTTAGCACTCTGTGTTTTTGCTGCGGGATATTTCTTGGTCGTCTCCGATTCGGTAGATATTTATACCGCAGAGCAAGATAAAGAAGTGCAGCTCAGAGATGATTTCAAGAATAAGTATCAACTTGCGGCAAATTTAAAACTCTACCGAGATCAGCTAGCGACGATGGAAGTGCAGTTTGCAGAGTTACTGAAGATGCTGCCTTCTGAAAATGAAATGCCAGGTTTGCTAGACGATTTAACTTTTGTGGCTACGGATGCAGGACTCAAAATTAATAGTTTGAATTGGGAGCCCGAAATTCAGCGGGATTTCTATATTGAGTTTCCAATTAAAATGTCTGTAACGGGAGATTACCATCAGCTAGGTAGTATGGTGAGTGGTGTCGCTAAGTTGCCACGTATCGTCAGCCTCCATGATTTTACCATTAAGCGAGATGAAGCCGGCAACTTAGCAATGGATATCTTAGCCAAGACATATCGCTTTAAAGAAGGGGCTGAATTACCGCCAGAAAAACCTGCTAATAAGGGGAAGAAATAATGAAATTCTTACCTTTGTTAGCCTTGAGTCTTTTTTTAATAGGTTGTGTTGGCGATCGTAGTGATTTAGAGCTATTTGTTACTACAACCAAAGCGCAACACGTTGCTCATATCCCACCCTTGAAAGAGCCGCCAAGATTTGAGCACTTTGCCTATCAAGCCGAGTTAATGCGTAGCCCTTTTGTACCACCTTCGCGTGAGTTAACGGAAGAGGTTGTTGATACCAGCAAAGATTGTTTACAACCGGACTTAAAGCGTCGAAAAGGACGATTAGAAACTTATCCTTTAGATAATTTAAAAATGCGTGGCACCTTAAGTGAAGCCGATACAACTTGGGCGTTAGTTGAAACAAATGACGGCAGTGTTTATCGGATGGGAGTTGGTGAGTATTTAGGTCTGTTTAATGGACGCATTTCTAAAGTTACTTCACAAAATGTCGAAGTAGTAGAATTAATTCCAGATGGTTCAGGTTGTTGGTCCGAAAGGACGAGCAATTTAGAACTTTCTGGAGAATAACGAGCGAAGGATGAGGGAATAATGAAATCTTCTGCCGCGATAAAAGTCCCGTTAATTTCTTCAGGCTTAATCAAGTCTGTTATTGGGATCGCATTGGTATTTGGAATTTTGCCATCGAGTTATGCTGCAAACCGATTAATGGATGTTAAGTACCATGCCTTGGTTGACCATCAGTTAGAGCTAGAGTTGGTATTTGAAGAAGCGGTAACACCGCCAGTTATTGACTCTAATGCCTCGCCTGCAGAGCTCGTATTAACCTTTGATAATAGTATTTCTGGTTTATCTAAGGATCGCTTACCCATTAATCAAGTCGGTGTAACTGACATGATGACTGAGCAGCAAGATACTCGTCTTAAAGTCACCTTAGGTATGTCCAAAGTGAAACCTTACCAAGGTTCAGTCATGGGCAACTCATATCGACTCACTATTAATGATGAGGTTGCGGGCGCTCAGACTCAGGCAGAAAATCCCTTCGTTAATAGCATTAAAAATATCGATTTTCGTCGTAATGAAAATGGTGGCGGTGAGTTATTGGTCTATTTGAATAACCGCTCGGTTGCCGTTAACGTTGAGCAAGTGGGCGCTAAACTCGAAGTTAAGTTATATAACACTGATATTAATAGTGATCTGCTTTATGTTATGGATGTGAAAGATTTTTCAACGCCAGTAAAAAGCTTCGAGACATTTAAAGAAGATCTAACAACGCGCATTTTAGTTGATATTGCTGGGGAATATGAGTTCAGTTACAAGCAAGAGGATAATCTCTTTAGACTCTCGATGAATAAAGTTGAGAGAGTTGCCGCCAAGAAAGATGTTAAAAAATACAATGGCCGTACTTTGTCGCTTAACTTTCAAAATATCCCTGTACGTACTGTTTTGCAGATCATTGCTGACTATAACAATTTTAACTTAGTCACGAGTGATACTGTTGAAGGCAACATCACCTTGAGATTGGATGATGTGCCCTGGGACCAAGCATTAGATTTGATTCTACAAACCAAAGGCCTAGATAAACGTATCGAAGGCAACATCTTAATGGTGGCACCGAGCGAAGAGTTGGCTATTCGTGAAAGCCAAAATCTCAAAAATAGGCAAGAAGTTAAAGAGCTAGCACCTTTGTATTCTGAGTACTTGCAAATTAACTATGCCAAAGCGATCGATATTGCTGAGCTCCTTAAAAGTGCAGATTCTAGTTTACTCTCGCCACGCGGCTCAGTTGCGGTCGATGAACGTACCAACACTGTACTCGTGAAAGATACGGCAGAAACGATTGAGAACATCCATCGTTTAGTCGAAGTACTCGATATCCCTATTCGTCAAGTACTGATCGAGTCACGTATGGTAACGGTCAAAGATGATGTCTCTGAAGACTTAGGCATACGTTGGGGCGTAACGGATCAGCAGGGCAGTAAGGGAACCTCAGGTACATTAGAAGGTGCTCAGAGTATTGCCAACGGCATCATTCCAACTCCTGACCAACGTTTGAACGTTAATTTGCCTGCGGCAGTGACCAATCCAACAAGTATCGCATTCCACGTTGCTAAGTTGGCAGATGGTACTATTCTTGATTTGGAATTGAGTGCGTTGGAGCAAGAAAATAAGGGTGAAATTATCGCCAGCCCTCGTATTACCACCTCTAACCAAAAGGCGGCTTATATTGAGCAGGGTGTGGAGATCCCTTATGTGCAGTCGACTTCAAGCGGTGCAACCTCGGTCACTTTTAAGAAAGCCGTGTTGTCCTTGCGAGTTACACCACAAATTACACCTGATAACCGCGTTATTTTAGATTTGGAAATCACCCAAGACTCTCAGGGCAAGACGGTTGACACACCAACGGGCCCCGCTGTCGCCATCGATACCCAGCGTATTGGCACTCAAGTGCTAGTTGATAACGGTGAAACCATAGTCCTTGGTGGTATTTATCAGCAAAACTTGATCAGCCGTGTGAGTAAAGTCCCTATTCTCGGTGACATTCCCTTAGTCGGTTTCCTGTTTAGGAACACAACAGACAAAAATGAGCGTCAAGAGCTACTTATTTTCGTAACCCCCAAAATAGTCGGTGAGAAGATCTAAGCACTTGCTATGTATCGACTAAAGCCAGCAGTGATTGCTGGCTTTATTATTACTGGAATACAATTCTTTGCATAAATAGCGCACATGGCTTGCCATAGTAGACCCTAAGCTGAGATAATCCTCGGTCAAGTCTCATAAGAGCAAGGTAACATATAGGTCGGCTTGATGTTGAGTCGATATAGGCATACTTTTCAATAAGATTCAGACGTACAAGAAATGGCTGAAAAACGTAATATTTTTCTGGTAGGCCCTATGGGCGCAGGTAAAAGCACAATTGGTCGCCATCTGGCGCAAATGCTGCATTTAGAATTCCACGATTCGGATCAAGAGATTGAACAACGCACAGGCGCTGATATTGCTTGGGTGTTTGACGTCGAAGGTGAAGAAGGCTTCCGTCGTCGTGAAGCTCAGGTTATTGCTGATTTGTCTGAGAAACAAGGTATCGTCCTTGCCACCGGTGGTGGTTCAGTACAAAGCAAAGATATCCGTAATCATCTGTCTGCTCGTGGCATTGTGGTTTACCTGGAAACCACTATCGACAAACAGGTCGCTCGTACTCAAAGAGACAAGCGACGCCCATTATTGCAAGTGGATGATCCTCGAGAAGTGTTGGAGAATCTTGCAGAGATCCGTAATCCATTGTACGAAGAAATTGCCGATGTGATTGTCAAAACCGATGATCAAAGCGCAAAGATCGTCGCAAATCAGATCATTGAGCAATTAGGTTTTTAGGCAGAATTTATGAAGCAAATTCAGGTTGATTTAGGTGTACGTAGTTATCCCATTTACATTGGCCAGAATTTGATGAGTGATGGCGAGACCTTGTCTCGCTACCTGCTTAAAAAACGTATTCTTATCGTCACCAATGAAACTGTCGCGCCTTTGTATCTAAAACAGATACAAGAGACGATGGCTTCGTTTGGTGAGGTAGAGAGTGTTATCCTTCCCGATGGCGAACAATTCAAAGACTTAGCACATCTAGATACTATTTTTACTGCATTGCTGCAGCAAAACTATGGTCGAGATTCTGTGCTGGTGGCTTTGGGTGGCGGCGTGATTGGTGATATGACGGGCTTTGCCGCGGCATGTTATCAACGTGGGATCGATTTTATTCAAATTCCGACAACTTTATTGTCGCAGGTGGATTCTTCCGTCGGCGGTAAAACGGCTGTTAACCATCCTCTTGGTAAAAACATGATTGGGGCCTTTTATCAGCCACAAATCGTGCTTATCGATACTTTATGTTTACATACGCTTCCAGCGCGCGAGTTTGCGGCGGGAATGGCGGAAGTCATCAAGTATGGCATCATGTGGGATGCTGATTTTTTTCAATGGCTTGAAGATAATGTAACGGCGCTAAAAACCTTAGATGCCGAAGCATTAGTTTATGCTATCTCTCGTTGCTGTGAGATTAAAGCCGATGTGGTTAGCCAAGATGAAACTGAGCAGGGCGTGCGTGCTTTGTTGAATCTGGGTCATACCTTTGGTCACGCGATTGAAGCCGAAATGGGCTACGGTAATTGGCTGCATGGTGAAGCCGTGTCAGCTGGCACAGTCCTTGCTGCTAAAACAGCTAAGGCACTGGGGCTTATCGATGAGTCAATCGTTTGTCGTATCATACAGTTACTACAAGCTTTTGATCTTCCAGTGAGTGCGCCGGAATCTATGGATTTCGACAGTTTCATTCAACATATGCGACGCGATAAAAAAGTTTTAGGCGGTCAGATTCGACTGGTGCTCCCAACGGCAATAGGCCGCGCGGATGTGTTTAGTCAAGTCACAGAATCTACCCTTGAACAGGTTATTCGCTGCGCATAAAAACTGTGTGGTGGGCGAGTGACGTTTCAGGGTTCTGTCTTGCTTCCTTCTCAGGAAGCCCTCATACAAAGAATGCATCATGTTGCCAGTTATAGCGATCAGCTGCTGGTGCTTTCTGGTGTCAGCGGTTCAGGAAAAACGACCTTAGTTACCGGATTAGCGACCGATTTTGACGAGTCAAATGCGGCATTTGTGATTTGTCCTATGCATGCAGATAACGCTGAGATCCGCCGCAAAATTCTAGTCCAGCTAATTTCATCCCCTATTTTTGACGACGACATTCCCCTCGCCGATACTCTGTTGCGGCTTGCGAGCACGCAAACTAAACCCCTACATATCATTATCGATGATGCGCATTTATTGCCTAAGGCGCTATGGGCTGAGTGTATTATTCTCAATCAAATTCAGTGTGCGGGTAAGAATATTGCCGTCACGCTCACGGTTCCACCGGCATTCTTAGCGGACCTATTGCCACAATTACCCGAGCAATTGCGGCGGCAAATATTGCCTATCAGTATTGAGCCGTTAACCATGCCAGAGCGTGAAGCTTTGTATCAAACATTGCTGAGATACAGCGCTCAAAACCCTTTTACGCCAAGGGAAATCGTACGCAGTCAGCTTGAGAAGCAAACGGGTACGCCGCAAGAAGTGGTCAATCTGTTAGATAAAGCCTTGCATAGCCCGCAAGAGAAAACATCTTCTTGGATGAAATATAAAGCTGTGATGGTGACAGCTGTGAGCATGTTGTTAGCGCTAGGTATTTGGCTTGGTGTTACTCAACCATTTTCTGAAGAGCAAGCCATAGAGACTGCGACTTTTCCTGCGATAGATTCACCCGCTTTCTTGTCCTATGGGCAAAAAATCTTAGCCCCCTATTTTGCTCTGCGCGCTGAACAATTAAAGTTTGCGGCCGTAACCGTGAAAGTTAACGAACTAGATACATCCAAAGCCAAAACAGAACAGGCTGTCGATCCATTAAGTGAATTTCATGGTGAGGCACCACATCCAGAGCCTGATGATGCAGCCTTAGTGAGTGTTGGTGAAGTGAGTAGCAAGTCTTTTGGTGATGATGAGCTTCAATCTAAAACAGTAGATGTCCAGTCTCCAGCGCCAGAGGTGGCAAAGGTTGATAAAACAGTTTTGGAACCGCAAAAGCCACTCAAAGGTTATACCGTACAAATAGCGAGTGTTGCTCAGTTAGAGACCTTGCGTTCGACATTAAAGAGTCTTGAGAATGTTGAGGGCGTTCGAGTCGCAAAGTATAAACAGCGGTGGGTTGTCCTCGTTGGTCACTATAGCAGTAGCAAATTGGCTTCGAATGCGGCGGCTCAATTGGTTAAGGAGTATCGTTTTGAGCAACCTTGGGTCAGAAAATGGGCCGATTTGAAAGATTATCAAGTAGAAGAAAGTCTCTCAAATCGTGAAATTTCAGAATAAACAGAGTACAATCATGGCCTTTATTTTTGTCGGCATTCATCAAGTTAAATGATAAAAAAACACAGAGCCTTCCTTAAGTGGGCTGGCGGTAAATTTAAATTGGTGGATGATTTAGCCAGTTATTTACCCGCAGGAGACCGTTTGGTCGAGCCGTTTGTGGGTGCAGGATCCGTTTTCTTGAATACGGATTATCCTAGCTACCTGCTCTGTGACATTAATCAAGACTTGATCGAGTTATATCAGATAGTGAAGCATCAACCAGAAGCATACATTGCCGCAGCTAAAGCATTGTTTGTCGACGAGATGAATCAAAAGGAAGCTTACTATCAGGTGCGGACCGACTTTAATAAATGTCGCGACCCTTTCCAGCGTTCTGTGTATTTTCTTTATTTAAATCGCCATGGTTTTAATGGCTTATGCCGTTATAACCGTAAGGGTGGCTTCAATGTGCCCTTTGGCTCCTATAAAAAACCTTATTTCCCCGAAAAGGAAATCTGGGCCTTTTCTGAAAAAGCGCAACGTGCTGAGTTTAAATGCATTGGTTACGAAAAAGCCTTTGAGCAGACACGCAGTGGCGATGTTATCTATTGCGATCCACCTTACGCACCGTTATCTACTACATCCAGTTTCACGACATATGTTGGTGCCGGTTTTAGTTTAGACGATCAAGCACTGCTGGCTCGTCATTCGCGCCATACCGCGTTAGAGCGTGGTATTCCGGTATTGATTAGTAATCACGATATTCCATTAACTCGCGAGTTATATCGCGGTGCGCATTTAGCGAAAATTCAAGTGCAACGCAACATTAGCCAAAATGGCAGTGGTCGTAACAAAGTGGATGAGTTGATGGCGCTATATGATGAAAACTACGATCCAAAAGACGACTAGTTTCAACATAAATAACGTTTAGCTAAGCACTTGTCCTACGAGAAACATCAGACTTGCCACTAGGATGCCAGCTAATACTATGCCCATCACTATGTAGGGCAATGGGGAACTGGTTTGAAAATCTTTTTTACGATTTTCGCTAGTTTGTACCCCGAAAAAGGCGGCAATGGTACTGTGGAATACTTGCCAAATGCGGCTAAGCATTAATAGGCGAGATGCGACGTAGTGGGCTTGAGATCATCCATAGGTTTATCTTGATGACCATGTAATAGCTCAAGTAGATCGACAAAGTGGAACTGACTTGAACGGTTTTTACCTGTAAGCCACGTTTTCCAGCTTAAGGTTTGTGCTTGATCGGCGCAGCGATTATTAGGGTGGCTACTGGGCAGTGCATTGTTGTAACGAGTGTCATTGCTACAAGCGCAAGATGCAGTTTCGGTATTTTCCGTCAGTTTTTCAACGCCAAAAGCTAGCGTGGCCACTACAACTGCAGTAAATGCCAACATCATAGATGACTTAAATGTCACCGACCTAACATAGTGTGAAAACTGACTAAACCGCTCCATCATAACGCTTCCTTTGGAATGAACCAGCACTGCGCCTCGAGTATAACAAACTCGCTTAGTTTATGAACAAAAAATTATCAATTCCAGCCAAAATGCTCGGAAATATTAGCTTATTTTACCGTATCTAAGCCCCAATTTACTGCGATAGTTGCAGAGTGTGCTGCTTTGCAGGCATAGGCATAGTGGATCAATTGCCAGAAATGTGGCTTTAGCTATAGAGGCTTAGCTTGGCTCAGGGTAAAATAAGGCACTTTTTATCCAAATAGCAGCGAGTGTTTTATGCGTCCATTCTTGATTGCTCCATCAATTTTATCTGCCGATTTTGCCCGTTTGGGTGACGATGTAAAAGCTGTGTTAGATGCGGGAACCGACGTAGTACATTTTGATGTGATGGATAATCACTATGTTCCTAACTTAACGATTGGCCCTATGGTGTGCCAAGCATTGCGTAACTATGGGATTACCGCTGATATTGATGTGCATTTGATGGTCAAGCCGGTTGACCGTATCGTGCCTGATTTTGCTAAAGCGGGCGCGTCTATTATTACTTTCCACCCAGAAGCCTCTGAGCACGTCGATCGCACTCTTCAGCTCATCAAAGAGTGCGGTTGCAAGGCGGGTCTCGTGTTTAATCCTGCGACACCACTGCATTATCTTGACCATGTGATGGATAAACTCGACGTGATCCTATTGATGTCAGTGAACCCTGGTTTTGGTGGTCAATCCTTTATTCCATCAACCTTAGATAAGCTGCGCCAAGTGCGTGCGCGTATTGATGCCAGTGGTTTTGATATTCGTTTAGAAGTCGATGGCGGCGTTAAAGTCGACAATATCGCAGAAATCGCGGCCGCCGGTGCGGACATGTTTGTTGCGGGCTCGGCTATTTTCGGCAAGCCCGATTATAAGGCCGTTGTTGATGAGATGCGTGCCGAACTTGCTAAAGTTGGGGCATAGCCATGTGGGATAAGATTAAAGCGATTGCGTTTGATCTAGATGGCACGCTGATTGACAGTGTGCCTGACCTAACCGTTGCCACGCAGGAAGCCTTAGCCGAGTTAGGTTTGAAGAGCTGCTCTGAGGCGCAAGTTCGTACTTGGGTCGGTAACGGTGCAGAGATGTTGATGCGCCGTGCTATGAGTCATGCTTTGGGAACGGATGTTGAGCAAACAACCCTTGATGCGGCTATGCCGATTTTTATGCATCATTACCAAGAGAATCTTGAGAAGCACAGTGCGCTGTATAGCGACGTGCATCAAGTGCTGCAAACTTTGTTTGATGCAGGCTTTAAGTTAGCGGTTGTCACCAATAAACCCTATCGTTTTACCATGCCATTACTCAATGCCTTTGGGATTAACGACTTTTTCAGCTTAGTGTTAGGTGGCGATACCTTAGCTAAGATGAAGCCCGACCCTTTGCCGCTGCAGCACTTATTGCATGAGTGGCAATTGGAGAAAACTGAGTTATTGATGGTCGGCGATTCTAAAAACGACATTTTAGCCGCGAAAGCGGCTGGGATAGCGTCAATCGGCTTGACCTACGGCTACAACTACGGTGAAGATATTGGGCTCAGTGGCCCAGATGCCGTATGTGAGCAATTTAGTGAGATTTTGAACTGGGTAAAACCTACCAAGTAATGGGTTACCTGTTCTTTAGTCGATTTTTTAGTCTTTTTATATAGATAGTGGAGCAATGACGTAATGACCAAACCCATAGTACTCAGCGGTGCACAGCCGTCCGGCGAATTAACCATAGGTAACTACATGGGTGCATTGCGTCAATGGGTTGCGATGCAAGATAGCCACGACTGCCTGTATTGTGTAGTTGATTTGCATGCCATTACGGTGCGCCAAGATCCTAAAGCGTTGCGCGAAGCGTGTTTAGATACCTTAGCCCTGTATTTGGCCTGTGGCGTAGATCCTAAAAAGAGTACAGTGTTTATCCAGTCACAGGTGCCACAACATACGCAATTGGGTTGGGCATTAAACTGCTATACCCAAATGGGCGAGTTGAGCCGCATGACTCAGTTTAAAGATAAATCACAAAAGCACGCTAACAACATCAACGTGGGTTTATTTGGCTACCCAGTGTTGATGGCGGCGGATATTCTGATTTATCAAGCGAACGAAATCCCCGTTGGCCAAGATCAGAAGCAACACCTTGAGTTAACGCGTGATATCGCTACTCGCTTTAATAATGCCTATGGTGATACTTTCACCATTCCTGAGCCGTTTATTCCTGAACTTGGCGCTAAAGTCATGTCGCTGCAGGAGCCGCTAAAGAAGATGTCTAAGTCAGACGATAACCGTAATAACGTTATCGGCCTGCTAGAAGATCCGAAATCAGTGCTGAAGAAGCTGAAAAAAGCCATGACAGACAGTGATGAGCCGCCAGTCGTGCGTTTTGATGTGGATAATAAGCCGGGTGTTTCTAACCTGCTGAGTCTCATGTCGGGTGTGACTGGGCAAAGCATTGCGAGCCTAGAAGCCGAGTTTGAAGGCAAGATGTATGGCCATTTGAAAGGTGCAGCAGGTGACGCGGTTGTGAGCATGTTAGAACCACTGCAAGAGCGTTACCGCGCGATTCGTAGCGATCGCGCTTACTTAGACCAAGTGATGAAAGCTGGTGCACAGAGTGCGCAGGCGCGTGCCGAAGTGACCCTGAAGAAAGTGTATGAGAAGATTGGTTTGTTAGTGTAATCAATCGATCGATAAATTAAGCCGACGTTCGCGTCGGCTTTTTTGTGCCTGTAAATTCATCCTAAGCCTGTGATTTTAGCCAAGATGAGAAAGCGGCAATCGCAGGTTCTGATAAACGGCGTTGCTTACAAAAGAAGGTAAATTCAAATCCGGTATGCACATCGGGCAGATTCAAGGCGACTAAACGCCCCGTTGTGATATCGCCAGCCACCATAAAATCCGGTGCTAGGGCTAAGCCTTGGCCAGCAATCGCCGCTTCAATCGCCATTACAATATGACTAAATACATGCTGTTGTTCGTTATCGAGTGGTATTTGGTGCGCCGATGACCACTTGTGCCAGTCGAGCCCTAATGGTCCTTCATCAACCACCAGCAGGGCTTGTTGCTGGAAATTACTCAGGCTTATGTCGCGCCATTTAAGGTAAAAACTGGGGCTGCATACAGGAATTAAACGCTCTTTGTGCAGTAACTGTTGCCAATAGCCACGTTGATTTAGCTTACCGGCAATGAAGATATCCGCGGTACTGGTGCTTAGATCAGGATCTTGGGTGATCATCTCGAGGCGTATTTTCACACTCGGATATTGGCGGCGAAAATCGGCGAGCCTTGGGATTAACCATTTTACTGAAAATGAGCTGTAAACGGCTAGGCAGAGCTGTTGATTTGGCGTATCGCGTACTTTTAAGTTGAGGTCGCTTAACTCGTTGAATATCCTCTCTAACTCTAAAAATAGTCCGTGCCCCTTAGGCGTTAACTGCAGTTTACGCCCCTGACGGTCAAACAGTTGCTCGCCAAAATACTCTTCTAATACTCGCACTTGGTGCGACACTGCACTTTGGGTGATGCACAGTTCATCGGCGGCCTTAGAAAAATGCTGCTGTCTGGCGGCAGCTTCAAACACTTGTAGAGCGCGTAATGGCGGGAGCTTTCTCATGATTTTCAATATCTAAAGGCTTTAGTATGAATTTAATTCATCTAGCATGAGAAAGCATCATTTCAGCTTAAGTTTTGCGAGGATTATCATGCCGCCATTGAGATTTATGGATGTTAAAAATGCAACGCCCAGTAGTTATTGGTTTGATTTTATTGATAGTAGGTAACCTATTCAGTGCCTTCTATGATGTGTCGATCAAGTGGTTACCGGACGATGCGAGTGCCTCGACTTTCCTCCTTGTCAGGCAAATCTCTTCAGTATTTATGTTGTTGCCAGTGTGGCTGTATTCGCAGCGTCCGATGACGACACATATCTCAGTTCACCTTTGGCGTGCCAACATAGGCTCAGTTGGCGCGCTTTTTTTAATTATAGGCTTAATGGCATTGCCGCTCGCGACAGTTAGCTCATTGTTTTACTCTGCACCGCTAATGATTATTTTGATGGGGTATTTCTTCCTGAGCGAGAGGATCACCGCTGCTCAGACAATCTGTACTGGCTTAGGTTTTGTCGGCATCTTGATTATCCTGCGACCGAGCGAAATGAACTGGTACGGCATTGCTGTGCTGTTTTCTGCTTTTACCTTTGCAGTGAATCAGTTAGCACTTAAAAAAGTGCCCCATGCTGAGAATCCCGTGCTAACGCTAATGCTATATAACTTGCTGGGTATTCCGGCAACGTTAGTGATTGCAGCGTTTCAAGGGATTGAGGGTTTGAGTTGGGAGCTGGTGGGCGTGGCCTTGCTGAGCAACGCATTTTTATTGGTTTATCACTGGTTTTGTGTGCTGGCTTACCGCAAGGCCCAGGCGAGTGATATCGCGATTGCGGAATACACAGGCTTGTTGTTTATTGTCTTTTTAGGCTGGTTGTTGTTCGATGAATGGTTGGATAACTTAAGTTGGCTCGGTGCCGCCTTAATCGTATTACCTTCGTTGTTTTTACCTTGGTTAGGATCGCTCTTATCAAAATCGGCACCTAAGATAGCGGATACACTCACGGGAAAATAACCGCGAGGGTTTAAGCCTAAGTGGGCGAGTTAGCTCACCACTTAGGCTCAAGTTTTAAATAGGTAAACTGCAAAATTACTTAGCATACTCAAATACTTTCACCACTTTACGCACGCCAGCAGTATTACGGGCGATATCAACAGCTAAGTCTGCTTGTGAGCGATGAATAACCCCCAGCAGGAAGACTTCACCATTTTCAGTGATGACTTTAATGCGAGTCACATCCAAATCTTTTTCGTTCAGCATGCGGCCCTTCACTTTGGTCGTAACCCAAGTGTCATTGCTGCGGGTGGTGAAAGAGGTTGGATTGCCAATGCGGATTTGATTATGTATTTTGCCGCCGAGCTTAAGATCTTGTACGACCTTGATGGCTTTATCCCTTAACGTAGAGTTAGGGGCTTGGCCTATCATAAGTACATTGCCATTGACGGATACACCTGTGATATTCGTTTGTTTTTTAAGATCTTCTTGCTCTAGCAGTGCGCTGGTGATCTTAAAATCAGTATTGGTATCATCAAGCTGAGTCTTAACAGTACGTTCGTCGTTGGCCATCATAGCGCCACTGACTGCGCCCACCATAACGGCACCGGCGCAGCCTTGAAGCAGCAAGCAAACCATTAACAGCGGGGCAGCGTGTCTCATTGCTGCTCGTCCTGTGGGAAGAGGGTGCGGTCAATATTGTCACACAGGCAATGGATCACCAGTAGGTGCACTTCTTGGATACGTGCAGTGACATTTGAAGGTACGCGGATTTCCACATCGTTCACGCTCAGTAGGCCAGCCATAGCACCGCCATCTTTACCTGTTAGCGCTACGATAGTCATGTCGCGGCTTAATGCGGCTTCAATGGCTTTAATCACGTTACCTGAGTTACCACTGGTCGAGATTGCTAGCAGAATGTCGCCCGGTTGACCTAAGGCAAAAATCTGTTTTGAGAAAATCTCATCATAGCTATAGTCGTTGGCGATAGCTGTGATGGTTGAAGTATCGGTAGACAGAGCGATGGCTGGTAAGGGTGGACGCTCAATCTCGTAGCGGTTTAGCAGTTCTGCTGAGAAATGTTGCGCATCACCAGCACTGCCGCCGTTACCGCAAGCAAGGATTTTATTGCCACCCAAAAGACAGTGCACCATCATCTCGGCCGCTTTGGCGATGGATTCTGGCAGTGCTTCGGCTGCATCGATTTTTGTCTGGATAGATTCAGTAAAGCTGTCTTTAATGCGTTCTAACATGGATAAATCCTTTCAGGATAAAGTGTTGCTATCATGCCATATTTCCACAAGCGTGTTGAGGCACAGACGTTAAAATAATTTGTGTAGTCACTCTTTCACTATTGGCACTTAAAAGGCATCGACTAGCCAATGAATTTGATCGGCTTCCATGGCGATGACATCGAAACGACAGGGCACATCGAGTCTATTGAGTTGTAAATAGTGGCTAGCCGCTTTGCGAATTCGCGAAATCTGCGCGCTGCTTAGGGCCTGTAATGCGCCGCCATATTGATTTGCCGAACGATACTTCACTTCGACAAATACCCAATGGTTTTTATGGCGCATGATTAAATCAATTTCCCCAAACGGATAGCGGACATTACGTTCGACAAAAGTTAAGCCTTGTTGTTCAAGGTAACGTTGGGCGTGCGATTCTGCCTGCTGTCCGAGTGTCATAACTGGCGGAAGCTACCTCTTTCATAACGTCCCCAGCTTAATTGGCGGTTGACTATGCCATCTGGACTGACAGATAAAGCACCACTGCGACCATTGAATTGATAACCCGTGAATGAGCGCATTTGCGCTAAACGGCCGATCAAATCCATTGCATCATAACCCATAACAAACAAACGTTTCTGACTGTTATTCCAGCCCGAAAATAGTGTGTTGACCATCAGATTTTCTTCGCCGTTTTGCATTAGCCAAGGTGCGTCGCTTAGGGTCAGGTTATTTAAATCCTGCGCCGTTTGTGTGCTTTCATTTTCAACTCGGCTGCGGCTTGAGGTATATAAAGGCACAGGTTGTGTGAAAACGCTAAAGTTGACGTCGATAAAGGCCTTGAGCAGGGTTAGATCCTGTGGGGTTGAAATCATATAAATGGCATCAATATCTTGGCGTGAACGGAAGTCGGCTTGTACTGAATTGCCTAACAGCTCTTTAATACGGGCGATCCGCTCTTGGCTATCGCGCACTCCAAGGGCATCTTGTACTGTGGTGCGCATTTTATCACCGCCATCGAAGTAGTGAACTTCGACAGGGTTATCGCTCTTCTTTTTCCATGCTTGAATAAAGCTTTCGGCCATGCGTTTGCCAAGGGCATCGTTACTGGCCAGCAGTAACGGCATAGTGACGCCATCTTGATATAAATGCTCCGCCGCATCGGCCGCCTCTTGTGCGGGAGATAATGCAAAGTAGAACTTATTCGGATCGGGTGTGAACTTATCAACCTGATTTAAAAATAGTTGTGGTACAGGCGCAGCAGGTGCTGTATTGGCCGTTTTGTCTGAGTTAGCAGTATTCGCCACCGCATTCGTGGCGGCAGTGTTTGCCGCATTCATCACTTGCAGTTGTTCAATTTCCGTAGGCAATAATGGGCCAATAATAAATTCTGCTCCCGCAGTTAGCGCCTGTTGGTAAGCGCTGGCAGCATCGTTTGCCGTGTCATAAAAGTTGACTGCGACTTGGTCATTTTGCTTGGCCATGTAACTGGCTAATATGCCTTGGCGAATTGCATTGGCAGCGTTAGCTCTTGGGCCCGTCAGCGGCAACAGCACCGCAATGTTTTTTGGCGTAAATGGCTTAGCATTTAAGGCTCTGTCAAGATCGGCGGGTAGCTTAGCCGCTGCAGGATGATAAGGATTTTGTTTCTGCCATTCGCCTAAGTAGCGTACCAACTGTGTCGGATCGACAGCATAATGTTTCGCGATATAAGCCAATTGCAACCAACCCGTAAACACAGGAGTCTTAGCATCTTGGGTAAAGGCTTTTAAGGTTTGTTCGTGCATTGGCTGCAGAACTTGCCAAATCGCGTTATTCACCTCGTTGGCTTGGGCGGGGGGCAAGTAAGTCGTCAGTAAACTTAGTTCACGCACTTGCTCAATAGGCTGTTTATTCAATTGATATAAATGCGCCTTGAATTGGTGATAAGCCGTCATCTGCCAGCTTGGCAAACTCCAATTGCTTGGATAATTCAGAACTTTAAGTGCATCACTATAGGTGGACGTATGTTCAAGCACGCGCGCGGTCAAGTATTTATGTTCGGCCAGAAATGTTGGGCTCTGATTCAAGCTTGGCTGTATCGATTTTAGTAGCTTCTGCGCTGCTGCGTAGTCGTTGGCATTGATGTAGGCATGGGCTGCGAGCAGCAGATTAGTATCGCGCTGCTGCGGATCTTTGCTATTGGCGGCTTGTGCCAAATACACATTGGCCGACAAAGGTGCGGATGCTAAAGAGGTGGCCACTGTGGGTGCAGTTCCGGTCGAGGTGGGCGTTGAAGTGCCACAACCCGCCAAGATTACCGATAAAATGGCCACGGAAACGAACTTAGTTGTATTCAGGCTTTTTAACACTGGGCTTCACTCTGGTAAGATGCAGCCTCTAGTTTAACCTTCTCTCGCGCTTGACGAAAGTCTTGGCACTGTCATTACAGAGGTATATATGGACCAAAGCGTCGCACTCTACATAGTTCCTACTCCCATAGGTAATTTGGGCGATATGAGCTCACGGGCAATAGAGGTGCTGAATCAGGTTTCATTGATCGCCTGTGAAGATACTCGCCACAGCGGTAAGTTATTGAGCCACTTTGGTATTACCACAAAAACTACGGCGCTGCATGATCATAACGAGCGCGCTCGTGCCCAGTGGATTGTCGATCAGCTTGCGGCTGGGTTGTCGATTGCATTAATTTCAGATGCAGGTACCCCGTTGATTTCCGATCCGGGTTATCACTTGGTTTCCCATGTGCGCCAATCTGGGTTTAATGTGATCCCCTTACCCGGCCCTTGCGCGGCAATTACCGCCCTGAGCGCCTCGGGTTTGCCATCGGACCGTTTTTCTTTCGAAGGTTTTCTGCCGTCTAAAGAAAAAGCTCGCGCTGATAAGTTATTGGCACTGAAAGAAGATCCGCGCACGCTGATATTTTATGAATCACCCCATCGCATCGAGCACAGTCTAACGACTATGGTTGAAGTGCTTGGTGGCGAACGCCATGTCGTCATGGCGCGTGAAGTAACCAAAACCTTCGAAACTTTTTTATCTGGTCCTGTCTCAGAGGTGCTTGCCACCGTAAGTACTGACCTGAATCAGCAGAAGGGTGAAATCGTGCTTATGGTGCATGGCTACCATTTGAGTGATGACGAAGCAATTCCCACCGTCGCCATTAATACGCTCAAACTCTTATGTGAGGAATTGCCATTGAAGAAAGCCGCAGCAATTGCCGCGCAAATTCATGGACTTAAAAAGAACGCTCTGTATAAATACGGGCTAGAGTCTGATTTATAAGCGCTAAAACGGTTACGAGCGGATTATCTGTGGTGCATCAGGGTGGCTTAGGCTATAATCCGCGCCGAGTTGGCCAGACAGTCGCCGCGTTCGCAAGAACGGGGAGGAAAGTCCGGGCTCCAAAGAGCGGGGTGCCAGGTAACGCCTGGGCGGTGCGAACCGACGACAAGTGCAACAGAGAGTAGACCGCCTGCCTGATTTATCAGGTCGGTAAGGGTGAAAGGGTGCGGTAAGAGCGCACCGTGCGGCTAGCAATAGTTCGTAGCAAGGTAAACTCCACCCGGAGCAAGACCAAATAGGGTTCCGTATGGCGTGGCTCGCGTTGGAACCGGGTAGGTCGCTTGAGCCTGTGAGCGATTGCAGGCCTAGATGAATGACTGTCCAAGACAGGACCCGGCTTATCGGCCAACTCACCTCATTCAACAAAAAGCCCGTTTGTCGTAATGACAAACGGGCTTTTTGTTTTTTAATTTATACGGTAATGATAAATTTTATTTGATTAACTCATTAAAAAATCAGAGTTATCTTGTTCTCCCGTCCCTTCAGTCTATCGCTTATTTAGCTTTCAGTTTAGCCGCCATTACAGCCATTTCTCGCCTTTCTTCGTCGCAGGTAAAAATTACTCAATGCAGGTAACATCTACCGTTAACTGAGAGAGTTAATAGAAATAAATTAGTTATAACTTATTGTTTTTATGTGTTTATATTGTTTGGTATAGCCATTGCATTGGTTTGTACGCAAAGTGCAGCATCTTGTTGCATTGCACAGTGTTCACCAAGGAGGCTTTCTATGGCCAGTTCAAAAAGCGTAGCAGAACAAACTAACAGTAAAGATAGTGGTGCTTTAAATTCACCCACAACAGCGAAAGCAACTGAAGTGACGCACCATGCTGTTGATGCAGTAGCAGAGAAAGCCGCAGTTGCAGAAGACACTTTGCGTAAAACGGCGGCTAGCTCACAGGAAACTCTGGCGCTCAAGCAGGAGGAAATCAAATTACAACTGCAAAGTTCTTATAGCAAAACCCGTGAGTTGGCAGCGCAAAATCCATTGGCCACAGCTGGGATTGCCTTTGCCGCTGGCGTGGTATTAACGGCTTTATTGCGCCGTCGCTAAGGTGGATTTATGCAAAACCGTGCAAGGTCAGAGGCGCCAGAACAAAGGCCCGTCCAGCATAGTGCGCAAACCGCCAAAACTGGGCAGACAGCATCAGCTGCTGCCCAGCATAAAGTTATTGATCAGGCAATGGAGCAACTTGCTGAAATAGCTGTTCTTAGCAGTTCAGTGAAGCAAGCCTATCTCGAGCAGTTGAAGTTGGCCGGGGAAATAGCAACGGCAGAATGGCGGTTAACAGGGCGTAGCCTGATTATTGCTGCGGCTTTAGTCGTCTGTTTTGGTACTGGCATTACGTTATTCTGGGGCAGTATTTTATTGCTGTTGGGCTATATGCTGTTTCAATTGAGCGGTTCGTTATTGGCCACTGTGATCGCTTTGGTGGTGCTACAGTTTGTTTTATTGCTTTGGTGTTGGCGTAGTCTTGGCTATGTGCTGTCACAAACTGGCTTTTCGAAGACTTGGCAGCAATTACAGCTTTTGCTCTCGACTCGAGAGTCGGAACATCAAAAATAGGAAGCGCGAGTATGCTAATTCAACAGTTACTTAAAAAACAGCAGTTGAAGCTGACTGTGCTGACGGAACAAGGCCAGTTGCAGCATGATTTGTTACTGATGAGGAAACGACAATTAGCGCAAAGCAGTCGTGATTTTATAGGGTCGACACCAGGTTTAATCGTCAGTTTTAGCCTTGGCTGCCTGTTTCAAATGCGCCACAACAGCACTGTAAAACTACTGCGTAGCACTTTTGGTTTGCGTTGGATTACCAAACTCATCGCTTGAGAATGTGTAAATGCTGTGATTTTTACCTTAATGATTTCCATTGGTGTGGGTTTCGCTGCTATTAGTTGTCGTCAATGCCGTTACAATTATGCCTCGAGTCAGTAAGTGTAAGTATTTTGCTTGTTGTATAGGACAAGGTGTGGGACTGGCGATAAGTTGTTGAATTTGGCTTAAATAAAGAGCTGCTATGCTATGGGCTAATGTGTAGCTTGGAATAATAAATTCGTCAGTGTTGAAGGTGTTGATCAATTTATTTTCGATATGTTGCACAAGTTTAGTTTGTAATTGTTTAGTTGCTGCATCGAGGTCGCTACCTAGTCTAAATGACATGGAACGGCGAAACATGCTGTTTCGGCTAAAAGTAATAAGCAGTTTTTCCAATGAGGGGGGTGTATTAGTTGAAAGCCAGTCTTCGGTTGACTGTAGATCTTCAAAGATATTTTCAAAAATATTTTGATGGAGTGCAATAAGAATATCCAGCTTACGCTTGAAGTAGCGATAAAACGTCGTACGTCCGACATCGGCTTTGTAGGCAATATCTGCCACTGCAATATCACGATAATCTTGCTGTTTCAGCATTTCCTTAAAAGCGTGGAGAACCTTGAGCACAGCCCGCGGGCTTTTCGCTATGTGCATGCAGTGCTTTGTGTGCATATTGGATCCCGCTTTAAATTCAACTCAGTTTAGGCGTGTGATTATACCTTAGCCTCAATGGCTCTTGTGTTGTGATTTTTGCTTAAGTGGAACAGATAGGCTCAGGTGTACCATTTGAAACATGCGGGCGAGTTTGTGCCTGATGGTTAGGAATAATGGGCTTTATAGTGACGGTCATAGGGTTAACTGCAATGACAGTGTTACCTGAAATATGAAATTGTCACTACCGATGGAGAATCTGTGATGAGTGAAAATATTGAAGCTGCTCAAAGTGATAAAACAAATCATCCAATCAAACACAAATTAAGAGTAGGTATTTTTCTTTATCCCGGCATGACGATGCTCGATGCCTATGGGCCACTACAGTTTTTAGCCTTTGTGCCATCTTTTGAAACCTTCACTTTTGCGAAAACCAGCATGCTATTACCCTGTGATGCGGGCGTTAACTTACAACCTAATTACGATTTCGATAATTGTCCGCCGATAGATATCCTGTTAGTGCCTGGGAGCGCAAATCCTTTGGCGCAAATACAGGATGAGCAAGTCATTTCTTTCTTAAAATGCAAGGGGGAGCAAGCGCAATACATTACATCTGTATGCACTGGTGCCTTGATTCTTGCGGCAACAGGTTTACTTAATGGTTATCGCACGACCACTCACTGGGCTTATGCTTCAGTGTTGGCACAATATCCTCAAATTACCTTTGAAAATAAACGTATTGTGATTGACCGTAATAGGATCAGTGGCGGCGGTATTACTGCAGGGCTCGATTTTGCTTTGGCACTCATTGCCAATATAGAGGGTGAACAACAGGCTAAAACACTGCAGTTATTGTTTGAATATGATCCTAAACCTCCCTTTAATTGCGGTTCTCCCATATTGGCAGACGCTTCTCTGGTACAGAGGGTTGAACAGGAGGTCAGGCAGATAGCGTCAGGATTATTTTAGGCCACAAGGCGCCAAAGATTGTCTTAAAAAGTACATAGTTCATACGATTATTATGTACCTTAGTTTAAAAACTGCTTTTCACTAGGAATCGCCATTCCCAGCTGTTTACTGACTCGCCGCCCGTATAAGGGAGTGAAAAATCAATATGGGCTACGTTGCCATAGCTGGATCGAGAGGAATAAATCCGCGCGCCTATGCCTATGCTACCCAGTGGACCGCTGACTTCGTTATTCTCGGCGAGTTGGCCGCCGGAGGCTTGACCCAGATCGGCAAAGACTGCCCAGCCTAATTCAGCCAGTTGGTATAAGTTGATATTGGGGTAATTGCGTATCTCGGCGGTCAGTAACCACTGATTATCCCCTTGTTGGTATTCGTTTGGATAACCGCGCACGCCAGTTTCATCCCCTAATCCTTTTGTTAGATCCAGATAAGTATTTTGTGAAAGGCTAGCCCAAGCTTTGCCATAAGCCGTCCACTTAGGATGAATTTGATAGAAGTATTCGGCTTGAATATCAACCTTATAAGTATCTTTTTGGGTGGTGCCGATAGTGCTTGTCCCCCCCATTTCTAACAGCCACAGTTGATCGTCAAACTTATACCCGCCAGTACTTTGCCAGTTAACGTGGTAGCCTAAGGGGTTATTATCACCTATGTCATTGGTTTCTATGCCGAATTGTACGTAGTGATGCCAACCTAAGTTAAAGTCTTCATTGTTGGTGATCAGGTGAACATTATTCAGTACGTGGAAATCATCTTCGATAAACTCGTAGGCGACCCAAGGGTACATAAAGTCCCTGTCTTGAGGGATCATGGAAGTAGGATAGCGCTCAGAATGGGCAAACTCGTGCTTGTCTTGGGTGACACCGGTAATAAAGCGAGAAAGGTGCTGACTGTTTTTATTAATTAACCAGCCGTATTGCAGATTGAGATAGTCGACTGTGTGTGTGAACTCATTCACCTCTTGCCCATTTTGTCTGAGGGTATCTGTACGGTTATCGTCTAAAAACTCTGCCGAATACATGGTACTCGTATTGAGGGAATAGAAGGGCTTACTCACATAAACGTGTTTAGCTTGGCCGTCGCTATTGTCGTAGAACTCAGCGGCAACTGTGCCGTGTTCAATAATGCTGAGCGGCGCTTCGAAAGCAAATTTATAGCCATTCCGGGATTCATTGGATTGATATTTAAGTCGAGTGCGGATCCCCGTTCCAAGCAAGTTGTCTTCTTTGAGCCCGAAGGAGTAACGGGTGTCTCCACCTGAACTACTCAAACTCGCTGTCGGTAATAATGACCAATTATCCCAGGTCTCCACCACCACGGACTCAACGGATGGATCGACATCGGCTTGGGGATCTTTTTCTGCGATATAAATTTTCGCATCGCGAATGTAAGGCATTGCCCGCAAAAGTCGTTGGGATTCGTCGAGATCTTTTTGTGTGACAGTATCATTTTCGCTGAAGGTTAGATTATCGAGAACCACATATTCTTTGGTATTGATATGCAGGGCGTTAGCCCAGCGGTGAATGAAAAAAGCATCGGGATCTGACTCATCAAAAATGGGGTTGTTGACCACCACAATCTTGCTGACTTTTTGTTTTGTTTGATCTTGGTTTGCGGGATCGGCGAGCTTAGCCTCTTCTGCTTGGGTAACTCTGATTAGGTTGCCAACACAACAAGATAGGATGCATGCATACTGAAAAAATTTCTGCATAAAAGGCCACTCCCATGAAATCGACGACTGCAGCGAAAACAATTTCACGTTGCAATTCACAATTTAATAACACATGGAAAACGAGTGTTAGTCAAGGAAACATTTTAATAAGTTTCTTATTTTACTTAAGGTTAGCTTAAGATTATCTTGAGGTAGCGGCTGGGCGCGGGCTCCAGCCGGATTAGCGATTGTTACAGTGTACGCCTAGGTGGGACAGCGACGTTAGCAAAGATGAGCCCCGCAATCAGCGACATAAAAATCAAAAAGATTTGCGAGCCTATGTGCGACTGATTGAGCATGGTCTCACCTGAGATCAGTGCATTGAGTCCGATATAGGTTTTACTGCCGGGGACTAAGATCACTATTCCCTGCAACAGGGCGATGGAGGCAGGCGCCTTCATCCAGCGGGCGAAGAGATTAGAATAAATTCCTACTGCCAAGGCACCAAAGAAGATCCCCACCGAATCACCAAAATAATGTCCGCCGAGCATGGCTGAGAAAAACGCCACTATCCCAGCCAATACGCCCCAAGGCGAATCTTGCATCCGTGCTTTGAAGATAAAAACCAGCGCCATAGATAGAATCGGAACCGCCGACCATATCGCCCAGCGAGGTAAACCCTCAGGTTCTATGTGAATCGCTTCGCCGAACATAGCTTTACCGATTGCCATGCCGAGCACTGCGCCAAAGTACAGCTTAAATAATTGCATGCTCGCATCCATGATGCGCGCCGTGCCAGAAATTAAATCCCGTGCGGCGAGTTCGGCTAAACCTAAGGTTAAGGCTAAGCCGGGAATAAAAATAATAATGGAGGAGAGGATCACTACTGGGATATTAATATTTGGATCGATACGCGCTATGCCACAGGCTGCGATGGCGCAAAGGATAGTGGCGAAGGGTTCGAGCACTTCGGCCATGCGGGCCGAGCGTTCGGCACGGTATACCAAGCCATAGACGAATAAGCCTAATAATCCTGACCAAAATACATCGTTCCAACCCGTGCCCATCAGCATAGCGAAAGCGGCGGCAGAAGTTCCAAAAGAAAAGCAAGTTAATACAGGGCCATAGGGATTGGGTTTATTGGCAATTTCTTCTAAGCGATCTAAGGCCTCGGCCAAAGTGCGTTTACCTGAGGTTAACTCATCGACCAATTCATCGGTGCGGGCGAGTGAGCCCAAATCGAGTTCACCGGGCTTAACGCGAGCGGCATGGTTATATTCTTGATCAGTATCATGTTGCAAAACGAAGGTCATCGACGTCGGAGAAATAAGGAAATAGCCTTCGATACCTAAGGTGCGAGCAACGGTTTGTAAGTGGGTTTCTAGACGATAAGCGGGTGTGCCAAACTTATGCAAGGCTTTGCCTAGCTTTATGATAAATCTGCGTTTTTCGATAAACTCGTCGTTATCCAATCGGGGTATTCACTGTATAAAAAGTTGTAGGGAATGACGCGCGCATATTAACCTATCTTGTCTATAAAAGGTTAATGGCTTTTAACCTTAATACAAATAAATTGCTGATTTTTTGCAGCTCGGGCTATAGTCAGCTTTTTGATAAGGGGAAATAGGCATGTCTTTGATGGTAACGGGTCTTTACGCTAGCCTCACAGGGCTATTAATTGTCGCTTTGGCTTATCGAGTAGTGAAATTAAGGCGAGGTCAGAAAATCGGCCTAGGGGATGGTGGTAACAGCGCCTTAGCTTTGGCTAATCGAGTGCATGTTAACCTGATCGAAAATGCGCCTATCGTATTGATTTTAATGCTGGTGGCCGAAGCGGGTGGCTTGCCTGCATTTTATTTACACTGTTTTGGGACTGTGTGGATAGTGGCGCGCTTACTCCATGCTATTGGCTTAACTCAAGGCCAAGGTGGTTATCATTTTGGTCGTTTTTGGGGCGTATTGCTCACTTGGCTAGTGATTATCAGTTTGGCGTTGGTGAATTTGCTGCATTTTGCTCAAGGTTTAGGAAAGGGTCTCTAGGCTCGCAGGTTTGGGCGGTCAATTCCGCCCTAAGCCATATCCATAGCGGATTTAGGGGTATTACGCTTCTGGCTCAAATACCCCTGAAAATGCCTCGATTGGTGTTTTTTTAATCGCATCTATCCTCCATTCCCTGCTATACTCCGCGTCCCTAAATTGGCGTAACTTATTTTCGTGGCGCCTTTATTTGACATTACGTTTTCGGGTCACAATCCATGCAAGTTGAATCCACACTCTTTAGTCATCCCAAGTATTGGGCCACGGGCGACAGCACTGCGCCTTTCTTACCTATGTCTCGCAAGGAGATGGATAAGCTTGGTTGGGATAGCTGTGACATCATCATAGTCACAGGCGACGCTTATGTGGATCACCCAAGCTTTGGCATGGCGGTGATCGGCCGTATGTTAGAGGCTCAAGGTTACCGAGTTGGGATTATTTCCCAGCCAGATTGGTCGAGCAAAGACGCCTTTATGCAATTGGGCCGCCCGAATCTGTTTTTTGGCGTCACCGCCGGTAACATGGATTCGATGATCAACCGTTACACTGCCGACCGTCGTTTACGCTCCGACGATGCTTATACTGCGGGGGATATTGGTGGTAAGCGCCCAGATCGCGCCGTGACTGTGTACACCCAGCGTTGTAAAGAAGCCTTTAAAGATGTGCCTGTGATTATTGGTGGTATCGAAGCCAGTTTACGCCGCATCGCCCATTACGATTATTGGTCGGACAAAGTGCGTCGCAGTGTGATTTTCGATGCCAAGGCCGACATTTTGATGTACGGCAACGCCGAGCGTCCTTTAGTTGAAGTGGCACGCCGCTTAGCTGCCGGCGAACCCATTAGCTCGCTGCACGATGTGCGCGGCACAGCCGTTATCCGTAAAGAGCCGCTGCCCGAATGGCGCGGTATGGACTCGCGCAAGATTGACCAACTGCACAAGATAGAGCCGCTGCCGAATCCTTACGGCGCCGATGATGTGGGTTGTGCTAACTTGTCCGGCCCGTCGGATGTGAAGATATTCGATAACGAAGCCCCTAAGCCAATTAGTGTTCAGCCGCCTAAACCTAAGCCATGGGATAAAACCTATGTGCTGCTGCCAGCGTTTGAAAAAGTCTCTGAAGACAAATATTTATATGCCCATGCTTCACGGATTTTGCACCAAGAGCAAAACCCAGGTTGTGCCCGCGCGTTATTTCAACCCCATGGCGACCGCGCCGTTTGGGTGAATCCGCCCGCATGGCCGCTCAATACCGATGAGATGGATGCCGTATTCGATTTACCTTACCAGCGTATTCCTCATCCGATTTACGGCAAGGAAAAAATTCCTGCCTATGACATGATCAAGACGTCTATCAACATCATGCGTGGTTGCTTTGGTGGCTGTTCTTTCTGCTCGATTACCGAGCATGAAGGTCGAATCATTCAGAGTCGCTCACAAGAGTCGATTGTTAAAGAAATCAAAGATATTCAGGAAAAAGTGCCTGGCTTTACTGGGGTGATTTCCGATTTAGGTGGCCCAACCGCCAACATGTATCGTTTAGGTTGTACTAGCGAAAAGGCCGAAAAAACCTGTAGGCGTTTATCCTGTGTGTTCCCATCGATTTGCGGCCACTTAGGCACAGATCATAAACACACTATCGACCTGTACCGCGCGGCGCGTGCTGTACCTGGCATCAAGAAAGTATTGATTGCCTCTGGCGTGCGTTACGACTTGGCGATCGAAGATCCGGCCTACGTTAAAGAGTTAGTGCAGCACCATGTGGGCGGCTACTTAAAAATCGCCCCTGAGCATACCGAAGAAGGTCCGCTCAGCAAGATGATGAAGCCCGGCATGGGCGCCTACGATAAGTTTAAAGAATTGTTCGACAAGTTTTCTAAGGAAGCGGGCAAAGAGCAGTTCCTGATCCCTTACTTTATTTCGGCGCATCCAGGCACGACCGACGAAGACATGGTGAACTTAGCGTTGTGGTTGAAGGAGCGTAAGTTCAAGCTCGACCAAGTACAGAATTTTTATCCGTCACCGATGGCGAATGCGACCACGATTTATCATACCGAGTTGAACTCGCTGAAAAACGTCAAGCACACCAGCGAAGTGGTATCTGTGCCGAAGAAAGGCCGTCAACGTCGCTTGCACAAAGCATTGCTGCGTTATCACGATCCTGCGGGTTGGCCATTGATCCGTGAAGGCTTAACTGCTATGGGGCGTGAAGACTTGATCGGTAATAGTCCGCATCAGTTAGTTCCGCCAGAAGGTCGAAATGAGCGCGGACCTAAGTGGATGAAAGATGCCAACCAAGGCCAAAAAGCCTTTACTCGCTTCTCGGGTAATCAATTTGATGACCGCAAGGGCGATGGCAAATCTAAAGGTGCGGCGAAAGGCGGCGCGCAAACTCAGGCTGGTGCTGAGTCAAAACCAGCCGCTAAAGGTGGAAAACCTGCAGCGAATGGCGCTAAGCCAACGGGATCTAAACCAACTGGCTCTAAACCTAGTGGAGCCCATTCGAGCCGTCCGGGAGCGAAAGCGCCCTTCGGCCAGTCTGGTTTTAAGGCCAGCGGCTCTCAGGCTAAAGGCGGAAACCCATCAAAAACGGGTGGTAAACCTGCAGGAAAGCCCGCTCAGGGGCGCCAACAGGCTAAGTAACACTTTTCGCCATCACAAATAATATTCAAAGGCCGCTCCAGATATGAGTTTGGAGTGGCCTAGCTAGCATGGTTATTCCGCTAAAATAGTCCTCAACTGGTATCGCTGGGCGAACTATTATAAGATCCCTGTCTGATGTTTATGTCTACTATTTGTTTATATTCGATATTTTAGCTATACATCTCACCCATATCCGCGGTTCGTTAACTAACATTAGATATTATGAATAAAAAGCGTAGACCCAGTCTTCAAGACGTTGCCGATCAAGTTGGGGTCACCAAAATGACGGTGAGTCGCTATTTAAAAAATCCAACAAGGGTGGCGCAAAGCACTCAAGAGAAGATTGCTGTCGCACTAGAAACCTTAGGTTATATTCCTAATCGCGCGCCGGAAATTTTAGCGCAAGCAACTAGTCGCGCCATTGGCGTGTTAGTGCCGTCGTTAACCAACCAAGTGTTTGCTGAAGTGCTGCGCGGTATCGAGAATGTGACCGGCAAACGCGGTTATCAAACCATGCTGGCTCACTACGGATATCAGGCAGAATTAGAAGAAGAGCGGGTGGCATCACTGCTCTCTTACAATATCGATGGCTTACTCTTGTCCGAAAGTTACCACACGCCGCGTACCGTGCGAATGATTGAAACGGCAGGCATTCCGGTCATCGAAATGATGGATAGCGTGTCGCCTTCGATTCAACAGTGTGTGGGTTTCGATAACACAGCGGCCGCATGCGAAATGGTTAAGGCCATGATTGCACAAGGCTATCGCCACATTGCCTACCTAGGTGCGCGCATGGATATTCGCACTCAGCTTAAGATGCGAGGCTACGAGTTAGCGATGCAGCAAGCTCAGCTTACACCTTTGGCGATGACCACAAATGAGGCCTCGTCGTTTTCGTTGGGGGCGTCGTTATTGCAACAAACATTAGCGAAATATCCCTATGTGGATAGCTTTTTCTGCACCAACGATGATTTGGCGGCAGGGGTGATATTTGAGTGTCAAAGACAAGGCATCAAGATCCCTGAACAAATTGGTGTTGCAGGGTTTCATGGCCATGATATTGGCCAATCTATGACGCCAAAATTGGCGAGCATTATTACGCCAAGAAAAGAGATTGGTCGAATTGCGGCCACTGAGCTATTAGACAGGCTAAATGGCAAAGAGATAGCAGAATCGGTTATCGATCTGGGCTATCGTATTGATTTAGGGGAAACACTGTAGACTTCCCCTCGATCTTGCGCTTAACGACTTATGTCTGCCATCACCAGCTAGCGTTAGAGAAACGCAGAGATGATGACTGCAACTATGCCGCCCGTCGTGCCGATAATGGTCTCCATTACAGTCCAAGTTTGCAGTGTTTGTTTTTCTGATAATCCAAGAAAACGGTTAGCGAGCCAGAAGCCTGAATCATTGACGTGCGAGAGCACAATCGAACCACCGCCAATGGCAATCGTAATTGCCGCCAATTGAGCCCCATCTAAGTTTAGTGGTTCAAGTATTGGGATGATAAGGCCGCAAGCCGTTAACATGGCCACGGTTGCCGACCCTTGGATCACGCGCACCGACGCCGACAAAATAAATGCCAGTATTACAATCGGTAATCCCGAACCTGCCAACATATTGCCTAATGCATCGCCGACACCCGAGTCAATCAGCACTTGCTTGAACACGCCGCCAGCACCGGTGACGAGAATAATGATCCCAGCAGGTTGTAACGCACTGCTACAGATTTCCATGATGCGCTCATTGGGAATATTGCGTCTAACGCCCAGTACATAGAATGCGATTAAACAGGCTAGCAAAATGGCGGTGAAGGGATGACCTATCAAGGCGAGCCAATTATGCAGATCGGATTTTTCATCAATAAAGCGTGACACCACTGTCTTTAAACCGATAAGCAGCAGTGGGAACACCACAATACTGATTGATAGCGCGAATGAGGGGATCGGTCCGCCTTCTCGTTCACCTTTTTCCTGCTGCTCGTGGGCAGGCAGCTCAACATGGACTTTTTGGGAGATGAGGCTGGCAAAGAGTGGGCCGCCTAGAATCATTGCAGGAATCGATGCCAGTAGACCGAAGACTATCATGTAGCCAAAGTCGGCATTGAGCTGGGAAGCAACTAAAATTGGCCCAGGTGCAGGGATAAGAAACGCCTGACAGGTGGCAATACCCGCGAGCAGTGAAATACCAATTTTAACGACGCTGCCGCCCCCTTTACGAACCACGGCAAAGGCGATGCCAATCAGCAGTACCACAGCAACATCGAAGAAGAGGGGGAGTGCACAGATAAAGCCTGTAAAGGTCATGGCCCAGTGAGCTTTGTCGTTACCAAATTTATTCAGCAGTGTATGGGCTATCTGATCTAGCGCGCCAGTCTCTTCCATTACCCGGCCAAACATGGCTCCCAAAGCGACCACCACCGCAACAAAGCCCAGTGTTCCCCCCATACCTTGTTGAATTGTATTGGTAATATCAGCTGGGTTCATGCCAGAGAAAAGGCCGGCAATGATCGACACCAGTATCAGTGATACTACTGCATGTAATCTCACTTTCATCACTAAGAACAGTAGCAGGGCAATTGAACCCAGCGCTGTCAGAATCAATGACATATCAGACATAAGAGGACTTTTCCTTGTTAGTTAAGTTGTCCACATTCTTGTAGGTTACCGGTAACATGTTACCCGTAATATGGTAGAGTGGGAAGTGACTAAATTCGAGAATTGGCATGAGGTTAACAAAGTGACTGAGAGAAAAAAAGGCAATAGCTATGTGTTCATGGGCGTCTCTAGTTGTGGCAAATCTTCGATTGGTGCCGCGGTCGCAGAGGCTTTAGAGACGAAATTTATTGATGGTGATGATCTGCATCCTAGAGCCAATATTATCAAGATGAAATCTGGCTCACCGCTCAACGATAGCGATCGCGCTCCTTGGCTTGAGCGCATCAACGATGCTGTGTATAGCATTGAGCAAAAGGGTGAAGAGGGGGTGATTGTCTGCTCTGCACTGCGTCGCCAGTATCGTGACTTAATCCGTCAGAACAACAGCAAGCTGGTGTTCATTCATCTATACGGAGATTTTGAATTAGTCAAAACACGCATGTTTGCCAGAAAAGCCCACTTTATGCCGATTGAGCTACTCAAGAGTCAGTTCGACACGCTGGAAATGCCCGCGACTGATGAAGCTGACGTTATCCAAGTGAGTATAGATGGCACTTTCGAAGAAGTCGTACAACGCTGTATTAATGCGATAAATGGCGAAGGGTAGGGTAAACGTTGGCCATTGAAGTCAAGCGCAAAGTCGTAATGCACATCGGCTTAAACCGCTCAATTTTTTAGAAAAAAAGCCACTCCAGAAACTAACTTGGAGTGGCGTAGAGATAATGGTAAGCCAGCGGTACCATCCAATGAGTGTTACTGCGAGCGTTTGTAGACGGAACGTGCGCCGCACCTCAGCCTCAAATAGGCTCACGCATATGAGCGATGACGCGAGCTGCTTGTCCTGCAAAACATGGTTAATTCAACATGTGACTAAAACAGCCACTGAAGACTGTTACTTAAAATAGTCTCGCTATATATGACCAAGGAATGCCAAAGTTGAATGAGCGCTTTAGCCACCTTGGTTAATATCCCCTTGAGCCTTAAAAGAAGTAATTAATCCCGACTGCGAAGCTGTTGTCTTCCTGCGCTTCAAGCGCGGCATCATCCATATCACTGAAATCTAACTTCATTTCAGCAAACATCACAGTGTCGTTGCTATAGCGATAGTGCAGTCCCAGCATGGCAAATTGGCGAGTCCATTGACCTTGAATAGGCGTAGCTACATCTGTGTCTAAATCTAAATAACTGAGTACAACCATAGGCACAAAACCGTTGTCGAATTGATAGGCCGTCATCAACTCGGCACCAGTGGCGTCGTAGAGATCGCCGTTGACCAGTTCATTATTTTTACTTTGGTGAGCGTTAAAGCCCACATAGAGACCGCTGGCCTCACGTCCTTCGGCATAGTGGTAGTAGTCACCATACATGGCACCAATACCGATGATTTCATTGGTTTCATCGACTTGGGTATTACCTAAGTGGCCTTCAAAATCACCGCGGTTAAAGCCTGCGAGTAGCTTGAATTTGTCGGTTGCCGCATAAGTGATACTGGCGCCGTAGCTGCTGTCAAAACTCAGTTCTGAGTTGGTCATCTCGCTACCGTCATCGTTTTTTAGGCTGACATCACCATTGGTTTTGGCGGCATATTGCAGGGCGATTTGTACTGGGCCTAAATTATTACGGTAAATGAAGGCGGAATCGGCACGGCCTGTACCTGTGAGGCTGCCATCACCGAAGGTGTAAGCGCCAACGCTGTAACCTGCAAATACGTTCGGTAAATCTGTAGTGCCTGCGACATCGTAATAGGCGCCCCATTGTTTACCGAAACTCAGGTTGCCCCATGTATCATGGGACATGCCAACATAACCTAAGCGGTTATAGAGAAAATCATCGGTTTTTTCGGCGGCGAGTTTGCCCCCTTGCATCACTAGCCCATCGTCGCTGGAGACCATGTTGATCCCCCATTCTGTGGTAGCAAAAGCGGTCCAGCCATTTTTCTCGCTGCGTTCGAAGCTGAATCTTAGGCGTGACGAGTCGTCGATAACTGAAGTATCGTGGCTGTCATTTAATGCTGCAAACCCTAACCAACCCGTTAAATTTAATGTGTTTTTTTGATCTTTATAGAGTTCAACCGCCTGACTGCTGGTGGCCGTTAATAGCATAGGTAACACTAAAGCGAGACAAGTCTTATTCATAAATCCCCCGATAATGAGCAAGTATTCTCCAGGGGATCATAGGCTTGGCCTATGATCCCTGAGTTATCGTTAGTCTTGATGTGGATGTTGGTATTAATTGTTTCCGATCATGCGTTAGCCGTATTTAGGCTGGACGTGTGTCGGCAACAGGCGCTTGGTTTGAGATCACGCCGAAAATAGTCCAACCGAAGAAGGTGGCTATGGCGCCAAGCATCACTGCGGTTTCGCCTGAGCTGTACAGAGCGTAGAAGCTATATAACGCACCGATTACGGCGATCACGTTGGCAACGCGGGCTTTATTGATGGGCACTTTTTGCTGTCTTTGCATTATGCCAAGCGCGGCCATAGATAAGATATAAGGCACAATGTTGGTGACGACGGCGAGGTTAACGAGTGCTTCGAACTGCTTACTCAGTGATGGGCTAATGGTCATCAGCGATAATGCTGTTTGGATCGAGACGATAATAGTCATGCCCCAAATTGGCGCATCGGCTTTACTGACTTTAGAGAATATTTTAGGAAAAAATCCTTCATCGGCAGAGGCTTTAAACACTTGGGCAATAGTGAACTGCCAACCTAAGAGTGATCCAGTACAGGAGATAATGGCGCAGGCCATCACGATTTTACCGACTACTGGATTAAACATTTGTGCAAAGGCTAAACCGAATGGCGCATTCGACATGGCAAGCTCGGCATTTGGCACAATACCGGCAATGACGTTAGTGGAAACGATATAAATCACTGCTGCACCTAAGGTACCGCCCATCACGGCGATAGGTACGTTTTTTTCTGGGTTATCGACGGCTTCTGAGTTTGCACAGGCCGATTCTAAACCGAGGAACGCCCACAAAGTCATAGCGATAGAACCGTCTAACGCTTTGAAGAATGGCATATCATGCGGGTTCCATGCGCCTTTATAGAGGTCGATGTCAAACCAGAACCAACCAATTAAAGATACGCCAATCACAGGCAGAATAATTCCCCACACAGTCACGCTACTGACGCGACCCGTGATGCGGGCACCACCGAAGTTAGCAATGGTTGCCAACCAAAGTACGCCAATGGTCGCAAGACAAATTGCCATCGGGCTTAAGTTAACTTCCAGCAACACGGCAGCGTAACCCACGGCAGAGATGGCAATCGCGACATTGGCGATTAACAGTGAGACGGCATAGGTGTAGTTGGCCATAAAGTTGCCAGAACGGCCGAAGGCATACTCGGCATAACCGCCCATACCACCGGATTTTTTACTGAACATACCGCACTTAGCAAAGGCGAAGGCGAGGGCTGTTGACCCTGCTGCTGTTACTAACCAAGATAAAATGGAGATAGTACCGACTTGAGCTAATTGGGTTGGCAGCATAATAATGCCCGAACCCATCATGTTGACTATGGTGATAATAGTTAATTGGACGACGCCAATTTTATTTTCTGATTTACTCATACTAATAACCTAATTTAGGTGACTTATTATAGGAGGCATGAATTTGACTGCAGAGTGGGGTTAATAAACCCTGCAGTCAGTCTTCATTATTTATTTAGTACATAGCCCATTGCTTGAATTTTGCCGTCTGCGGTATTTTCGAGATAAACACCTTGCAGTTCTGGTGAGAATCCAGGCAATAGGTTGATACCTTCTTCAAGGGCAAGGAAATAACGCTGAACAGAACCGCCCCATATTTCACCTGGCACCATACATAACACGCCTGGTGGGTAAGGGAGTGCGCCTTCTGCTGCAATTCTTCCTTCAATTTGCGAGAGTGGGACTAATTCTACTTTGCCACGAATAAACTCTAGGTTTGCTTCCTGCGGGTCCATCACTTTTGTAGGGAAATGCGCTTTACGGAACATTTCTTTCTGCAGTTGTTTTACGTCATGGCTGACATAAAGATTGTGCATTTCTTGGCAGAGTTGACGGATAGAATAGTCTTTATAACGGGCTTTATTGGCGTTATAAACGTTAGGTAATACTTCAGATAATGGCGCATCTTCATCGACTAATTTCTCGAAACGAGATATTTGTGATACCAGATGTTGCATCTTGGCCATATCTTCAGCAGGTGTCATCAGGAATAAAATCGAATTCAAGTCGCACTTCTCTGGAATAATATTATTTTCCCGTAAGAAGTTAGCCAGAATAGTCGCTGGAATACCAAATTCGGTATATTTGCCAGTTTCAGCATCTATGCCCGGTGTTGTTAATAAGAACTTACAAGGGTCAACAAAGTATTGGCCTTTTTCATAACCTTCGAAGGAGTGCCATTTCTGACCAGGTTCGAATTCGAAGAAGCGTAAGTCATCGGCCATTTGTTCGGTTTCATAGTCTTGCCATAGGCGGCCATCGATCATTGTTGGCACGAATGGTTTGATATATTTACACTTTTTGAGCAATAGCTTACGTGCTTCGATACCCGCTTTTACCGCTTCGCGCCACAGATAACGACCGCTTGCGCCTTCATGCATTTTCGCATTTACATCTAGCGCCGCAAATAAAGGATAGAAGGGACTGGTAGAGGCATGCATCATAAAGGCGTTGTTGAAGCGTTTATGGTTGCAATATCTATCTTGGCCTTTGATATGTTTATCTTTTTTATGGATTTGCGAGGTTTGTGAGAAACCTGCCTGCTGTTTATGCACCGACTGAGTCACGATAATGCCTGGATCTTCAGCAGTCAGTTCGAGCAAGAGTGGTGAGCAGTCATTCATCATAGGGATGAACTGTTCATAACCCACCCAAGCCGAGTCAAATAAGATGTAGTCACAAAGATGGCCAATTTTATCAATCACTTGTCGAGCATTGTAGATGGTGCCGTCATAGGTGCCGAGTTGGATTATCGCCAAGCGGAATGGGCGTTTTTCATCGGCTCTTTCTGGCGCGACTTCACGAATTTGCTCTCTTAAATAGGACTCTTGGAAACAGTGGGCATCAATGCCACCAATAAATCCGAAGGGATTACGTGCCGTTTCTAAATAAACAGGTGTAGCACCAGCTTGAATTAATGCGCCATGGTGGTTTGATTTGTGGTTATTGCGGTCGAATAACACGAGGTCGCCTTTCGCTAACAGCGCATTAGTCGCGACTTTATTTGATGACGAAGTGCCGTTAAGTACGAAATAGGTTTTATCGGCATTAAAAACTTTGGCAGCGTATTTCTGTGCTTCCAGTGGAGCGCCTTCATGGATCAGTAAATCACCCAGTTTCACGTCGGCATTACACATATCCGCGCGGAAAATTGTTTCGCCAAAAAAGTCGAAGAATTGGCGGCCCACAGGGTGTTTACGGAAGAATTGTCCGCCTTGGTGACCAGGACAGGCAAAGGTAGAGTTACCCATTTCGACGTATTTTTTTAACGTACCGAAGAAAGGTGGCAATAGCGCTTGTTCATATTTACTTATTGCAGTCTCAACCTGTTTTCCGTAGAAGTCAGTGTTATCACCGCAGAGTTCAAATACCCCTGTAATCGATGAGCAAACATCATCAGGGAAGGTTTCTTCACAGCAAACTGAAACGAAAATGGGCAGTTTCAATCCGGTGTTTTTAATCTTTTCAACAATACCATTTCTAACATCATCAACAGAGACGACAGCCGCGCCCACATCGCAAAAATCTGTGGTTAATACATTGACAACTTCTCTGTCGATATCGAAACAAGATCTAACAGATAAGCTAGCGGCTACTTTTAATGATTTCATAGTTAATTTCCCTTTTACTTTATAAAAAATAGATACAAGTGTGCCTATACCTAATTAAAAACATTAATGGTATGAAAATTAGATATAGCTATTCCGTGCGCAGATTAAATGTGGTTATGCCAAAGTTACGAAATAAATATAAGTAGAAATATATTTATTGAGCGTATGAATAGCTTAGCCGCAGTAAAACTGCACTGATAAAAGAATGCTTTGATTAAGGTGTTAGATAATAAACCAAATGAAAACAGTACGATAAGTGTTTGCGCCTATTAGAGCAATAGCACTTTAGACCTGTTAATTGGCCTACTACCTACGCTAAGGTTAGCGGAGGAAGATAAAGGAGTGATCGAAATAGTCACGTTGACTAGGCATCATGATATGCCGTGTGCGCCTGATATGCGCCATAATTTTAGATTTCCTCTTCATATACGACTCCATTATGACTTAGAGAAAATGGTTAGGTTTTTATTACGTAATGAAGTTTATATGCGAGTTATAAATAAAATCATGACCTATGTCTTATTTTTAAATAATTAGCACGTCAATTTAACTTAATTTATCGATATTAAATGGAGTCAATCATGCTTAAGTATCTTTATCTAAATTATGAAAGTAAATATTGTCAGCATTATTTAAATAATATTATTTGCATAAAATATCTTATTTCAAATATCTAATCTTAATTTAAAGGCTGCTGTAATCATCATTCCGATTTATACCGCATTCCATATTTGAATTGTTATGCAGATATTTTCGCTACAAAATCATCTTCCTGCTTGAAAAATGCAAAAATGATAACTTTTTTATCACATTTGAGCATTTGGGGCAGAAAGTTGTCGTTTTAGGGCAGATGTTATTTTTTTGATTGACGTAAAGTGAGTCAGGTCGAACATGAATAGGAGATAGACATGAATAAAGGGTGGTTAGGGGCGAGTTTAGTGCTTGGGTTATTCGTTGGGCAGGCAAGTGCTATGACATTAACGAGCAAAGATATGAGCGAGGGCAATAAACTGACATCGCAATTAGTGTTTAATGGCTTTGGTTGCCAAGGGGAAAATACTTCACCGCAACTGACTTGGACTGAGGTGCCCACAGGAACTAAAGCATTTGCAGTGACAGCTTATGATCCTGATGCGCCAACGGGCAGCGGTTGGTGGCACTGGGCCGTATATAACTTACCCGTAGCGCAAACTTCGCTCGCACAAGGTGCGGGCTCGCATGTTGATGCACTGCCCAAAGGTGCTATTGCCTTGAAGAACGATTTTGGCACTACAAATTTTGGTGGCGCATGCCCGCCCCAAGGTCATGGTGTTCACAGGTACGAATTTACTGTGTGGGCATTACCCAGTGCTTTAGAATTGCCAAAGGATGCTAGCCCTGCCTTATTGGGCTTTATGCTCAGGGCACAAGCGCTCGGCAACGCCAAGTTGACTGCGGTATATAATCGATAATCCATTGATAATTAGGCTGGTGTCATGATCCGTATGTTTGAATATGATTCGAAGCAGGCACAATCTTTATCTCAAGTCCCTGTACATCAGCCGTCGATTATTCGGGTTATCTATGGTGAAAAGTCTCTGCTCTGGCAAGATGAATCTATTTTAGTAGGCCAAGGGCAGTTACTGTTAATTCCTGCTGGTTCGCATATTAGCTTTGTTAATCGACCTTTTCTTGGGCGTTATCGGGCGGTGCAGTTATTACTCCCCCACGATTTACCCCAAGGTATTTTATCAAGTGCTACCGATTGGCGTGACCCTATGCCAGTCCAAAACGTATCACGCGCTGTGGACTTAGCTTGGAATGCGCTATTACAGAGTTTGACCTTGTCTCTGGCCGATCCTGTTCAACTGCATTATTTGGCTGCATTACTGTTAAGTTTGCCAGATAAACGCAGTGTGAACTGGTTGTATGGACACACCCAACGCAGCGTGACTCAAGCGGCCTTGGCCTTGATGAGTGTGAGTCCTTCGGCGTCATGGCAGCAGGAGGATATTGCCGACAAGTTACACATGAGCACGGCAAGCCTTAGGCGTAAATTGGCCTTAGAAGACACTAGTTTTAGGCAGTTACTGGTAGAAGTGCGGCTTTGTCATGGTTTAGCCATGTTGCAGAATTCGAGCGAGCCAGTATTGCAAGTGGCTTTGGCCTGTGGTTATCAATCTGCGGAAAAGTTTTCCTTACGTTTTAAGCAGCAATTTGGCCTGACCCCTGCGGCTTATCGTCGTACACTGTGAAGTGGCATGGGTGTATACCCAAACAACTTTAGGGTATTGGAGAAATATGATGGCGGATGAGCAATTTACTGACAGCGGATTTTGGAACAAGATCAAACTCTTTAGCCGTCAAGCAGGTAGAGAGGTCATCGAGCGGGCACTATGGCTTTATTATGCAGCGCAACAACCCAATACGCCTAAGTGGGCTAAGTCAGTCATCTACGGCGCGTTAGCATATTTTGTTTTGCCTTTAGATGCGATTCCCGATCTGACTCCTTTAGTTGGCTTTACCGATGATTTAGGTGCCCTTGCCGCGGCCCTGACTATGGTGACCTTATATATCGATGATGAAGTGAAATCCCTTGCAGCGGATAAACTCACACTGTGGTTTGGAGATAAGCCGAGCGAACCTAAGACTTAAACCTATTGCGAGCGCAATCGCCTAAGTGATGCAAAATTGTGCTAAAAATATGATTTCATTAGGAGTCGTTGATTTGGTTTTGACTGAGATTTTCTGGGGTAAAAATATTTTTTTGCAAATGTTTCACTATTGCTTGATTGCGCTATATGCTAGCGCTGTTTTGTAAACCCCTTGTGTTTGTTTAGGCAGATAAATGAAAAATATTATGGTAGTGATCCTATGGCTTTTAGGTGTCTCTGCCGCTACCCCCGCGTTTGCCGATGAGGCCTCTCCGGAACAACTCGCCCGTCTTTACCTCGATTTTATGGCACAGAATAGTCGCCAGAGCGAAGCTTTGTGGCCCGGTTTTCGCCTTGAAGATAAAGTACACCTCTTTAGTTATGGTGGTAATGTCTGGCTTCGACAGCCTGGTGGCGAAATAATCCAAGATAACAGTGTGTTAGAGTCGGTCAATCTGCACTCTGGTCTATCGGTGAGCTTCGGCTTTCCACAATATAATGGCCAGCCAGGCGTATTGATCCAGCTCGAAGTGCCGAACATCCAATTTACTCGCGACACTAAGCCAACGGATTTAGCTTTTTTAATCTGGGCGAGCAATGGCTTGCATGAAGCCTTCCATTTTTATGCCCAATCCGAATGGCGAGTATTAGAAGACGGTAAGCGTTATGAGGGTGAGGTCTTTCCGCTCAACTTCGATGCTCGCTATTATCGTTTACAGTTATTTGATGCCTTAATGGCGGCGCTGGCACAACCCGAACAACAGTCATTACATCTTAGCTATGCTGCTTATTGGTTGCAGCAATGGCGCCAAATT
This sequence comes from Shewanella sp. SM69, assembly GCF_025653985.1. NCBI lineage: Bacteria > Pseudomonadati > Pseudomonadota > Gammaproteobacteria > Alteromonadales > Shewanellaceae > Shewanella > Shewanella sp. SM69. The sequence continues at coordinate 101,733 of NZ_JAKKRV010000013.1, read as the reverse complement.
GCGCCGAATGAAGATAGAGTCGGTTACATCAATGATCTCGTTGAAGGCAGCGCTAAGTATGTGGAATTGGCCGCAGGTGCGCGTGTATTGAGTCAAAATCAAACTTTACTTGGTTATCAGCAAATACTGACAAAATATGTGTATGACTATTATCAACAGCAGAAAATGTGGGTTGGTTGGACGGCTGAGGCGGCAAATATTGGCGCTCTGGCGGGCATATTGTTGGATAGCACTCAAGACCCTTATGTATGGAAAGAGTCGGTCATGTCGGGTATGTTGCCTGTGGATTTACTACTGAACCGCGTAAAGCCAGTATCCCCGTTAGACAAGAAAGACACTAAACAGAAGAAACAGCTGCAGGAGATGCTAGCGTATTACCCTGCCACTCAAGCAAAATTGTCTCAGTTGTTGTTGAATGTGCAGGATCCAAAAGTGCCGTTATTGGTTATGCCGAGCGTGAGCGATAGCAGCAGTTTTATTGATGTGGGTGACGTACGTTCTGGCTTTTATGTGGTGCCCTATCAAGAGGAAATGACTCAAGCTTATTTAGGGATGAGTGCGCAATTTAGTAACTTGTCAGTGAGTGGCAGTCCATTACTTGATGTTCCGGTACAAAATTTTTGTGAGGGCATTGAGGCGGCAACTCTGTTACCTTTAGCATTCCCCTTTCAGCGTGAGGGTCAGTATCTGGTATTCAACGAAGCGGAAGTCCATGGAACTATTAGGGTTTCTGCGAGTGTTGTTGATGGAAGAACCCTCTACTGTGCGATGAATTAATAATGAGAAAAAATCAGCTCGAATTTACCTACATGCGTGGCATTGCGATTATTTTTATCGTGCTTGGCCACAGTATTTACAACTCTGGTGAAGGTTTCCCGCTGTTGCTGGAAAATCTATTGCGTGGTGGCACAGCGTTATTTGTGTTTATCTCGGGATACTTTTTCCATCGCATTTTTTATAAGGATTTCGACTACAGCAAGTTTATGAAGAACAAAGTACAAAACGTACTTTATCCTTTTTTAGTTGTGTCATTGATTGGTCTATTTTGTTTGTGTTTGCGCTGGATATTTATGGAGCATCAGCCGCTCGATAATGTCTTGCTGAGTATTTTTTATACTGTGCGTAACGGTTATATTCTGTATCCGCACTGGTACATTCCCTTCATCATGGCGGTGTTTTTATTCTCGCCGATTTTTTTATGGTTTATCCGTTGCTCGCAGCAGATGCGTTGGACACTATTTGTACTGAGCTGTGTGGTAGCAATCCTATTGCATAGACCTATAGGTAACGTCAATTTCATCCACTCAGTCGTGTATTTTGTACCTTTCTACTTGATTGGTATTTTATATTCGCAAGATGAACATATTGTGACGCGCTTTGGCTCTATTTTCACCGCACTAGCGATGATTTTTTTAGTGGTGAGCTTAGTCGAACAAACTTACATAGTGCAGCATATTGGTAACTATCATAAGGCACCGTTTGAGTACAACGGTATCGATTGGCAGTTTATTCAGAAACTTTGTTTATGTGTATTAGTACTGAATTTCTGTGAATGGTTGTCGGGACGAAGTCGTTTGCCTTGGTTAGTCGAAGTCGCCGAGATGAGTTTTGCAATTTTCTTTATTCATCCACTCTTCGATATGCTATTTAACACAGCTGCAACCGTAATGCGTTACCGTTTACCACCAGGTTCTGCTGTGACTAGCGTGCTCTTTTCCGCTGGGATTTTCATTTTCATGATGGTAGGCAGTATTATGACGGCTCGCTTTATCAAAAAGCGTCTGGGTAATCGATCGCGTACTTATATCGGCTGGTAATCACTTTGGTTTATCATCACTAACACTAGGTGAAATTCAGTTTGAATTTATTTCCTAGTGTTAGGGTGTTTTCCATCTAAAAAAGTGGAGAACATAATGAATCCCAACATTACCCTACCGAGCCTCGGGCTCATCAGTTTGTCTTTTATCGCGTTGCCATCCATCGCCGCTCAAGTTGAGTCGCTATCCACCAAGACGCAGAATACTTTTTTCGCACAAATTGCGGCCCATTGTGGCCAAGCCTTTGCGGGAAAAGTGGTATCGGGTGACAGTGCCGATTCGGCCTTTAGCGGCAAGTCGTTAATTATGCACGTGCGTGAATGTAGCGACACTGAGCTTAAGATCCCGTTCCATGTGGGTGATGACCACTCGCGTACTTGGGTGCTGACTAAAACGCAGCAAGGGCTTAAGTTGAAGCACGACCATCGCCATCAGGATGGAAGTGAAGATGCTGTGACCATGTATGGCGGCGACACTATGAATGATGGGACAGTACAGAAACAGTCATTTCCCATTGATAGGGAATCTATCGATAACTTCGTCAAGAATGGACTCACTCAGTCGATTACCAATGTGTGGCACATGGAAATTACGCCAACGATTTTTAGTTACCAACTCACGCGAGAACAACGCAATTTTAAAGTCGATTTTGATCTTACCCAGCCAGTAGCATTACCACCCAAACCTTGGGGACACGACTAGTGTTGTTATTAAGCTAGCTCAAAATGGTGTTCATCACCTGCTTATGTTGCCCGTTTATGTGGATAACGACACTACACGGGCTCAGCCTCGCATCAAATCCAGTCAAATCGTTGTGACATCCTCGCCAGCAAACCCTAGTGCGGTAAGTTCTTCATCTAGTATCACTGCTATGTAATGACGCCATTAACTGGCAATAAGCCAATAAGTCCATTATGTCTAAAAGGATTAATAATAGTTTTTTTCAGTTTTAACTGTTCTTTTTATTCATTTTATTGTGTTGCGGAATACTAGAATTGCGGTTCATTTAATACTTAATTTTTATGGATAAACAAGATGGTTATACCTAAAAATAGGTATTTATGTCTTGAGGATAATTTTTTAAATATTCACCTAAATTAAACATAAATCTGAGATTTAAACCGGATTTAATCACTACTTCTGCTAATTTATAGTCTAGGCTAGAAAAGTGCAGTTGAAAGATGGTGCACCTAGGTCTAGACTGAAAAATTAAAGGACTGATTCACTAATGATTATAAAGTTAAGTGACCCAAAGGGAAGAGGTGAACTATGCGCTTTTATATGGCAAGACAGCCTATACTGAATAGAAATAAAAACGTTGTTGCTTATGAGTTGCTCTTTAGAAATAGCCGGGATAACTATTTCCCACAGGGTGTTACAGACAATGTTGCTACAGCTAAAGTGTTTGTAAATAGTTATTTAAGTATGGATCTAGAGGATTTAACCGAAGGGAAGCCAGCATTAATTAATTTTCCATCTCATTTCTTGCGAGACCATTTATTATACATGTTCCCATACAAAAATATTATTGTTGAGGTATTGGAAACTGTTAGCCCAAGTGAGGATAACTTTATTTTAATTAAAGAGTTATTTAACTTGGGTTATTATCTTGCTTTAGATGACTTTGTTTATTCTCCTGAGTGGGAACGTTTTTTTCCTTTTTTTAAACTTATAAAAATTGATATAATTTCAACGCCTTTGGATAGTGTTTCTCATCTGATCCCTAAATTTAGACAGTATAATTTAAAACTACTTGCAGAGAAAGTTGAAACATTGGAAGAGTATAGGCTAGCTAAGTCACTCGGTTTTGATTATTTTCAAGGTTATTATTTTTATAAGCCAGAACTCATAGAGGGGAGTGAAATAGGTGCTACACAACATTTTGTTATGTCTATTTATAATGAGGTTTTTAAGTCTGATTTTAGTTATAAAAAACTTGAAAATTATTTTTCTCAAGATTTAGATCTTACTTATAAATTACTAAGATATGTCAATTCAAGTCAGTTTGAGCATGTGAATGAATTTACCTCTATTAAGCAGACTATGGTTTTTTTAGGTGAAAATAAACTTCGTAAGTTTGTAAGTCTCATTATTTTGGCTGAACTTAACCCCAATAAACCAGTTGTGTTAATTAATAATACTATAATCAGGGCTCGGTTATGTGAAGAGTTAATATCATTAATGGGATTTCCTTTGTTGAAAGAGTCAGCATTTTTGACTGGATTATTATCTACTTTAGATGCCATTTTAGATAAACCGATGAACAGAGCGATAGAGCCGCTTCCTCTTGAACAGCAAATAAAGCGTGCTTTACTTAATAATCATGGATACCTAGCTCATTGTTTACAACTTACTCTAGCGTATATGGAAGGTGATTGGGTTACTGTCGATTATTTCATTGATAATTATAATATTGATCCTGAGAGGCTCATCTCAGCGTGTGATAAAGTGTATAGCTGGTTTAATCAGTATAAAAATTCAGTTCAGTAGTAATGAATGCTAGTTTGCAATAAGGATATGCGATGATGAATGGTATTGATTTAGACTTGTTTGATTCTTGTGCATTTATGTTATCACCTGAGGTGGAGTGGTTAGGCGAGAATCAAATTTTCTCAAATAATAATTTTTTAAAAAATGCCAAGAAAAAAATAATTCAGCATTTTGAAAAGATTAAACAGAATATCACGCCTAATGAATGCTTAATGATAGGAAGTAACTGTTTAAAGTTTAGCCTATTAAAGATGGCAAATAAAAATTTTATTGTGCTCTGTGTTGTAGAGCATGATGCGTCAATAACAAAAAATTTCGAGTATAGCCAATTTAGGTGTGAGAATCCTGCGGGTGATGACTCTAGATATCAAGAAATTACTTCAGATGGTGTTCTTGTCGTAAATAGTCTTGGTAATATTGATTTTATTGGTGGCGGGGTTAAATACCTTTTCCCACATTTACATTTTTATAATTATATTGGCAAGTCATTTTTTAGTTTAATTCAAGATATTGTTAGCTATGAGGTTGTTGGTAGAGATAATTATAGAATTATGAAGTGGTTTAGATATAAATGTGCAACTAATAAAAAAATATGTCTATCTTTTAAAACTAAATCAGGGTTGTATTTTGAGTATAGAGATTTCTTCCTTGATGATAGAACTCGGTTTGGATTAATTATAGATGAATCTAAACGATATGAGAAAGAAAAAGTATTAATAGAGAAATGTTCAGAGCTGGAACAATTGAATAGCTTTCAAAGTGATTTTATTGCCACTCTAGGTCACGAGATTAGAACACCATTAAATGCAGTGCTAGGCTTAATTGAGCTCAGTTTAGGTAATGTAAGGGCACAGGATAAGAAGTTATTATCTGTCGCATTCAGTACTTCAAAACAAGTTTTATTACTCATTAATAGTATGTTGGATTTTAAAAAGACAAATGAGAGTAGTGCAGATGTTAAAAATGACTCGGTAGATGTTAGGTTGTTAGGCGAATCTGTTGTTGATGCGTTTAGCCTTCAAGCAGATAAAAAAGACATTAATTTAGACTTTTTTATGCCATTAAACTTTAATCGCAGGGTTATTTGTGATGAAGTTAAACTAAATCAAGTTATCTATAATTTAATCTCCAATTCAATTAAGTTTTCCAATAAAATTGACTCGTCGATTCTATTAGAAGTAGAAGTTCTGGAACAGTCATTCGAAAATGTAAAACTAAAGTTTTCTGTTATTGATAATGGTATCGGTTTAACTGAAGAGGAGCAATCAAAAGTGTTCGGTAAGTATGAGCAGGCATCATCAAATTCTTACCGTCAGTATGGTGGTGTTGGCTTAGGCCTATACATAAGTAAAAGTATATGTCGTTCAATGGGAAGTGACCTTCAGGTTATTAGTCGTATCGGTGATGGTAGCGTTTTCTATTTTGTTATTGATTTTGCTTTAGATAGTCACTTTACGGCACCTGATGTAAGCGGCTCCTATCGTTCTGATATTGATGCTTCAGTAACAGCATATACTAACAGTTCCATTTTTCACGAATCAGTTTCAAGATATTCCAAAGAGCTTGATTTCGAGTTGCTATATTTACCAAGTAATGAATTACTGGAATTTGAAACTGAAAGCTCAATACTTTTTATTGACTTGAATCAAAATGATATTATCTCAAAGAATGAATTTGTAACTAGTCTTTTTACAAGGAAAGAAAGAGTTGCAGAGTTAAGGAGAGTGTCACTTTCTAAGTCTAACTCCGACTACGAAGTGATTTCATATCCACCACTCAGAATTCAATCAGTAACTGATTTTATTAATGTTAAAAATTATTTGAATATTATTGACGAGCAGGCTTCGGATAGTGCTGATTATAGTAATATTAGTGTGTTAGTTATTGATGATTGTCAAGAAAACTTATTTGTTATCGAAAAACAGTTATTATCTGTTGGAGTCATAGTTTCCTGTGTTCAAGATCCGATGCAAGCAATTGAGCTTTTTAAGACAAATAAATTTAATGTCGTTATTTCTGATGTAATAATGCCAACTATATCGGGCTCAGACCTCATTGGCGTCATTAGAGAAGTTGAAGGGTATCGGGAATTAGCACCATCGATTATTGTGATGTTGACCGCTGATCATGGCGACATATGTAAAGATGAATGTTTGCAGGCTGGGGCAAATCGCGTACTTGTAAAGCCTCTGACGTTGAATGATTTGATTGGCCTTTTAGATGAAGTAAAACTCACTTTGTCAAATAATACAAGTTTAAAAAAGTCTACAGTTAAAGCAGATAATACTTCTTTTGATAATAGTTTTTTCTGTTGTGATGAAACACCGCAGGAATTAGCAGACATCTTACAGATAGTCAACTTGTCAGATATATATAATTTTGTAGGTGAAGATATAAGCGATGAAGAGTTATCTATTTTTTTAGAGCAATATTACAGTAATTTACTTGTTAAGCGTGAAGCATTAAGGTCTGCAATTGTGGATAATGATCTTCGTATTATTACTGCAATTAGCCACACCCTTAAAAGTAATTCTCTTTACATAGGTGCAAAAAAATTAAATTTATCTTGCCAAGAACTAGAGCGTGTTTCGCGTAACAATGCTATTGATTACAAAGTTATCTTAAAATGTTGGCAAGAGGTTGATGATGATTTATTTGCGTTAATTGAGTTTTTTATGCAAAGGAGTAATGCTAGTGGATAGAGTCAATTTTGAGCATATCGTTCTCTATACGAACGACCAAGATAATGATAGATTATTGATAAGTGTTCTAATTCGTCACTTTTCTCGTATTCATGTGATTAAAACGAATGCTGAGCTTGTTGAGCAAATCAAACAATCAACCCCAAAAGTGATTCTTGTTGCTGCTGAAACTTTACAAGAAACTTTACTTATTTATTACGAAGCCATAGAGGAATTGCAGGCTGTAGAAATATGTGAGCATGCCGTTGTTTCTCTTATTCCAAAACATCAAGAAAGAGAAGCGTACGAGGCTTACCGTAGTGGTGTGATTAATGATTATTTAATCGCTAGGCCAATGTATGAAGTACATAGAGCAATTATAATATGTACACATTTATTGCGGGAAATTGGGTTAAGAGGAAAATATAAAAAAGTAGAAGAGTTTGTAAATGTACAAGATAACTACTCTTCGCATATCAAGGAGATTGTCCTTAAAGGTGTTCAGCGCAAGAAGGATTTAGAACATAGCTTTGAATTAAGTTTGATTGAAATCGAGCAATCATTAGATAAGGCAGAAGCGCACCTTGCAAGTAATAGAACCGCTGAGTTAGATCTAGCTTCATTGAAGAAGATATTATCATTTATTCGTTCTAATGAAATTAGACCAGCTTTGTTGAAACTACAAAGTAAGGCGTTGCACTTACTTGAACTTGTTGTTACTGATGTATCAAATGTGGCGACGGTCGCAGAAGCCCCTTTGCCAGAACAGGGGCATATTGAGGTTAGCAATAAGGCCGCTCCAACCGTGCCTGATACTAAATATACGTATAATCGATTGTATTCGGAGTCAAAAAATTCTCTTGTATCAGTTGAAGTTCCTGTAGTGCCAAAGATGTTAATTGTTGAGGATGATCACATTAGTTTGAATTTAACTATTATGCTTCTTAGAACGTATGCCATTGAACTTGATACATCATTGTCTGGACGTATGGCGTTAGATTTACTTTCTAAGAAAAAATATGACGTTATTTTAATGGACATAAATCTTCCTGATACTAATGGGTTTTATATTATTAACCACATTAATAAGTCTAATGGAATAAATGCAATTACGCCCATTGTTATGTTGACTGGGAATAAAAATAAGTCATCAGTTCAGCAGGCAATAGCTGCAGGAGCTAAAGGTTACATTATCAAGCCACTATATAAGGATTCAATAGTCAAGCTTTTTAGGAAGTATGATATTCCATTGCATTTGCGATAGTTCTATAGACATGGGTTTTAATAGTTCTTGTATATTTTTCTTTTAACCTCACAGGTATGGGCTTATATCCTTACCCGTAATATCTACCTTTTTAGGTATTTAAATTATGGTTTTTTTATGTTTTGGAGGTAGAGGTTTTATGTCAGCATGGCTGATTCAGCACTCATCTTATTGGTGTGTTAGAAATGCGATGTGGTGACTGAGTTCCTAATGATTTACGCCGGGGATTTTGGATTTTCATCGCACTGTGAGCCAGATATGCTGTGCATTTACTTAGGAAATTTACTGTAAGTTAGCAATATATCGCTTTCTATCGTTAATGATTGAACGCTCAATAATCATTTTTAGATACTGTTTGCAGTTTAATATCTGATAGCTATATTTTAGGCATGTATTTGATTTGCATTTTTATGTTGTACATTATTCTTTCGGGTTTTTATTAGATTATACTGATACTTTTTAAGTTATAGTCTTTAGCTTGAATATGATGTTCATCTGTGGAATGACCACCTATTGTTGGCTGGCGTTAGTGCCAATCATAGATCAAGGGAGTCGTTTTGATGGCGCTAGTTGTGATGGAGTTAGGATGGTTGACAATACTGTACATAATCATAAATCTCGGACTCAATATATTATTTTAGCTGTGGCTATTTATGCGCTTGCAGCTCTTGGGTGGATCTTTTTATCCGATCAATTGTTGCTTGTATTTACGGACACTGAAACTGTGTTTCGTTTATCCCTCGCTAAAGGTTTTTTCTTTGTATTTACCAGTGCCTTTATCCTACTTTTTGTTCTGAATGCCGTTCCTGACCGTCATAATGCTCCATCGGGTAATTTGCTAGAAATAACCTTTGCTCGCTCTGTAGCGATAAGCAATATCTCATGGCTTAAATACATTGCGATATTGAGTTTTACGCTGATAACGCTATGGTTTGCCAATTCGCTTTCAGCTGAGCAGCACCAGCGCTTACTATTGCTGATTTTTATGTTGCCTATTTCATTAAGCGCTATTGGTGGCGGATTCGCCCCCGGATTAGTCGCGACATGTCTCTCTGTTCTGTGTGTCTATTATCTTCATCCAACCGCCAATAGTCTCGACAATATTCATTCGGTAGATTGGTTACAGCTTATTAGTCTAAGTGTTTACGGCATAGTGATCAGTGCACTAAGCGGCTATTTACGTGCTTCATTACAGAAATTGGATGTGAATCATCAACTGCTCGATTCTGTGGTTTCTCAAACAACTGATGGTATTTTTGTGAAGGATTTGGCGGGGCGTTATATCTTGGTCAACCAAGGTGCCGCTACCTTTGTCGGCAAGAGCATGGGTGACATCTTGGGCAAAGATGACACTGATATTTTTGATGCTGACTCTATTGATATTATCCAAGAAAAAGATCGCACTGTATTAGTGTCCGGAATGGTCACCACACATAAAGAGTATTTACATATTCAGGGTGAAGCAGCCATTTTTCAAGTGACCAAAGGTCCTGTGTTTGACGCTCAAGGTGCAATTTGTGGCTTATTTGGAATAGCAAGGGATGTCACGACTCAAGAAAAAAATGCTGAACATTTACTCATTAGTGAGTTGGGATTAAAACAAGCACAACAATTATCAGGGATTGGCAGTTGGGAGTGGGATTTAGTTACTGATTCGCATACTTGGTCTGAACAGGTTTTTGTGATTTATGGCTTGCCATATAAAGAAGCTGCCCCTTCGATAGAACAAGTGCAGAAATTATTTACTCCTGAGAGTTGGCAAGCGTTAAGTACGCTGGTGATGCGATGTGTGCATACGGGAGAAGAGTATGAATGCGAAGCTGAGTTGCTAGATCCTAATCGTGCCCATCGTTGGATTATGGCTAGGGGTCAAGCACAGCGTGATCCGCACGGTAAGATATTTAAATTGCACGGTACAGTGCAAGATATTACCCAGGCGCGACAGCTTCAACAACAACTAGCGGCTCAAACAGCACAATTGCAAAGGGTTATTCAAGGTTCTGAACAAGGATTCTGGGACTGGAATGCTGTTACTGGAGAAGTGCAAATCAGCCCAAGATTTGAAGCCATTTTGGGATATCAAGCTGGCGAGATGAAGTTGACGGTTAATAATTGGCGCCAATATGTGTATGTCGAAGATGTGCAAAATATAGAGCAACAGGTTCTACAGCATCTCATCCATAAAACAAGCAGTATAGAGTTGGAAGTGCGCTGCATTAAAAAGACTGGCGAGCTGTGCTGGATATTGTGTAAGGGGCGAGTCGTTGAAGAGGATAGTCAAGGTCGAGCGTTGATGATTTCGGGAACCCAAGCCGATATCACGTTATTAAAGACCCATGAGACTGAGTTAGATCGCGTGGCAAATTATGATGCACTCACAGGATTACCAAATCGTCGCTTACTTTTAGACCGTTTTCAGCAAATGATTGCCCATGTTCAACGTAATGGCAGTATCTGTGCCGTGTGTTTTATGGACCTTGACGGGTTTAAGGTGGTCAATGATCGTTATGGCCATGAGGTTGGTGACCAACTGTTGATCGCGATTGCAAATAATGTGTCTGTGGTGATTCGGCAGCAAGATACGTTGGCCCGGGTAGGAGGCGATGAGTTCGTTATCTTATTTGAGATGATGTCTGAGGAAGAATGTACTCAAGTACTATTACGAATACTGGCGGCGGTCGATCAGCCGATATCAATCGGCGATTTAAATCTTTGTTTAACGGCTTGTATTGGCGTGAGTTTGTATCCAGAGGATAACGTTGACCCCGACATTTTATTGCGCCATGCCGACCAAGCCATGTATATGGCAAAATCGGCAGGTAAGAATCGTTTCCAAATGTTTGATCCTGACATTGATCGTAACATTATTGCTCGGAGAACTTGGTTAGAAGAACTTAAGTCAGCTTTTGAACGTCATGAATTTGTGATGTTTTACCAACCAAAAGTGAATCTCGCTACCGGTAAAATTATTGGTGCGGAAGCCTTAATTCGTTGGCGTCATCCACTGCGAGGTATAGTCGGTCCGAGTGAGTTTTTACCGGATATTGCAGGCAGTGATCTTGAAATTGCTTTAGGTGAATGGGTTATCAATACTGCAGTAGCGCAATGGCAGAATTGGCAACAGAGTGGTCGTCCGATAGCAGTAAGTATTAACGTAAGCGCTCGGCAGCTATTGGCTGAACGCTTTAGCGCGTTCTTAAAATCGACGTTAATGCAATATCCCGATTTGATGGCCTCGGATCTAGAATTGGAAATTTTAGAGAGTGCCGCCATTGAAGATATGACATTGGCAATTGAGATCCTTCAGGAATGTAAGCGTTTGGGTGTTCATTTTTCCCTAGATGATTTTGGTACAGGTTATTCGTCGTTAACGTATTTACGCCAATTACCCATATCGACGATAAAAATTGATCAGAGTTTTGTGCGAGGCATGCTCGATAGCGAAGATGATTGGCGTATCGTGGAGGGTGTTATCCGCTTAGCGTCAGTATTTAATCTTAATGTGATTGCTGAAGGTGTTGAAACCATTGCCCATGGTAAAAGTTTAGCTGAATTGGGCTGCCAATTGTGCCAAGGCTATGGTATTGCTCGACCTATGCCTGTAGAGGAGTTTGCTCTTTGGTACGACGAATGGCCATCGCAATACCAACAGATTAAAAATGAATTCAAGCAAATGGACGAATTGCATCGTTAATAGCAAGTTACAGAGAGTTTTTAGCTGGTTTTAAGGATTTAGGTGCTCACTCGTGTATTTGGAATGTATTTATTTGGCGTGATGGTTCTTATCTGGAGCAAAAGTTGGCGCAGGGCTAATCTTTTGCTCCATAGTCGAGAATACTTTTAGTGTTTAATTTATATTTCTTTTTGATTTACTCGGGTTGATAGCTCTGAAGCGCTTTCTTTGCGTTCGCTATATCGGTTCGTGAGGAAATCAACATTGCCCCTCAGGAGTAAAGTGAATTTCATCAATTCCTCCATAACATCAACTACGCGATCGTAGTAAGGCGAAGGTTTCATTCGGCCTGCCTCGTCAAACTCTAACCAAGCTTTTGCGATTGAAGACTGGTTGGGTATGGTGAACATGCGCATCCATCGTCCCAATATACGCATTTGGTTTAGTGTGTTGAAGGACTGTGAACCACCACTCACCTGCATTATTGCTAATGTCTTACCTTGTGAAGGCCGGACAGCACCTTCAGCCAAAGGGATCCAATCGATTTGGGCTTTCATAATACTGGTCATCGCACCGTGGCGTTCTGGTGAACACCACACCATACCTTCGCACCAACGTACCATTTCTCTTAGTTCCATGACTTTGGGATGACTGTCAGGCGCATCATCAGGAAGTGGAAGTCCAGAAGGGTTAAAAATACGCACCTCTGCGCCCATGTGTGTTAATAGTCGAGCGGCTTCTTCCGTCGTCAGTCGGCTATAGGAGCGTTCTCGTACTGAGCCATAAAGCATCAGTATTCTAGGCGGATGGGTTAGAGGAGTTAGATTAAAACAGTTCATATCCATGTTATTAACCATTAATTCTTGTTTGAGCGCTGGCATATCGTGGTTTAGTGGTTTCATGTGCGAACTCTTTGTCCCTGTTCATTAATGATGATTTCGCCATCTTCTTTCGTGAAAGGACCTTGTTGTGCTTTGGTCAAAATATCAAGCACAGTCTCAGACGGGCGACAGAGTTTTGTGCCTCGCGGCGTAACGACGATAGGACGGTTAATTAAAATGGGATAAGTCAGCATGAAGTTAACCAGTTCTTCATCATTAAATGTGTCTTCAGAAAGTCCTAGTCGTTCAAATGGTTCAACATTGTTGCGTAGCAATGAACGCACAGAGATTTTCATCTCATTAATTAGCTTAAGTAATTCATCGCGGGAGGGTGGCGTTTCTAAGTAGTGGATGATTTGGGGTTCGACTCCACTATTACGGATCAATGCTAAAGTGTTGCGCGATGTGCCACAGGCTGGATTGTGGTAAATCTTAATGCTGTCATCAATCATATTAGTCATAACATGTCTCTGATAAATAATCGCTTATAAATTTATCCATAGGCACTAAACAGATGCTCTAGTGCCCATGGACGAAGATTAGAAGGAGAGGCGCAGCGTCAGTGCCGCTAGGGTGACAAATAGCACAGGTAGCGTCATCACAATGCCGACGCGGAAATAATAACCCCAGGTAATATTAATATTTTTCTGCGCCAGTACATGCAGCCATAGCAGGGTTGCTAAACTGCCGATGGGGGTGATTTTAGGACCTAAATCGCTACCAATCACGTTAGCGTAAATCATGGCCTCTTTAATCACGCCAGTTGCATTGCTACCGTCTATCGACAGGGCGCCAATTAACACCGTTGGCATGTTGTTCATGATGGACGATAAAAACGCGACCAAGAAGCCTGTGCCCATAGTGGCAGCCCAAAGCCCTTGTTCAGCCAAACTATTTAATACGCTTGATAGGTAATCGGTTAAGCCTGCGTTGCGAAGACCATAAACAACCAAATACATGCCGAGTGAAAAGATCACTATCTGCCAGGGCGCGCCGCGCAGTACCTTAGTGGTATCTATGGCATGGCCTTTTTTCGCGACAATAAACAGGATCAGGGCACCCACGGCAGCGACTAAACTCACGGGCACACCGAGGGGTTCTAAGCCAAAAAAGCCCACCAAGAGTAAGACTAATACTCCCCAACCGGTTTTAAAGGTTTGAGGGTCGCGAATGGCGGCCTTAGGTTCGCGCAGTTTTTGCAAGTCGTAGGTCGCGGGAATATCTTTGCGGAAAAACAGATGCAGCATGACTAAGGTGGCACTAATAGCTGCAATATCGACGGGCACCATCACAGAGGCGTATTCGTTAAAACCTATGTTGAAGAAGTCTGCTGAAACAATATTGACTAGGTTAGAGACAATTAACGGCAAACTTGCGGTATCGGCAATAAAACCCGCCGCCATCACAAAGGCTAAGGTTGCTCCGGCGCTAAAGCCCAGAGCCAGTAACATCGCAATTACGATCGGGGTGAGGATCAGCGCCGCGCCATCATTGGCAAACAATGCGGCAACAGTCGCGCCGAGTAATACTATGTAAGTAAAGAGTAAACGGCCACGACCTTTGCCCCAACGGGCCACATGTAGCGCGGCCCATTCGAAAAATCCCGACTCATCTAATAATAAACTGATGATGATCACGGCAATAAAGGTGGCGGTCGCATTCCAGACAATATTCCATACCACAGGAATATCCCCTAAGTGCACCACACCCAGTAGTAGGGCCAATACGGCGCCCAAGGTAGCACTCCAACCTATGCCTAACCCCTTAGGTTGCCAAATTACTAACACTATGGTGAGAACAAAAATTGCCCCTGCTAACCACATACAAGCTCCTAAAAGGGCAGAGACTGTCTACCCGTAATCATAAAATAATGCCCTCACCTAACGATATTGTCGGTGGGTTTGAATGATTTTTTATATGTGAATTTTCGTATGTATCTTAGTGTTGAACACTATACTCAAACACCATTTTGACTAATGCGTGAAACTTAAGGTGATCTTATATACGGATATTTACATATATGAAAATTCGTATATATTGTACAAGGTCTTTCCAAAAGATCCATAGCCATGAAAAACGAGTGTTGTTTCTTACCGCTCACAGCTTGCTGTTTGAATGAACCTTTAGGAAAGTTAACAAAAGGAACAAAATGTTTGTACTAGTTCAGTCTAAGGGCATCAATGATTAATCCAACCCAGTTTTTTAAATGTTTAGCCGATGAAACCCGCTTGCGTTGCATGATGTTGATCCAGCAAGAGGGGGAGCTCTGTGTCTGTGAATTGACCGAGGCATTGCAAGAGACCCAGCCTAAGATTTCGCGACATTTGGCCCAATTACGTAAATGCGGTTTATTAGTTGATCGCCGTCAGGGGCAATGGATTTTCTATCGTATCAATAATGACTTACCCGAATGGAGTCAGTTAGTGTTGAGTGAAGTTACCAACCAAAACACTGTATTCCTTGAAGAAAATATGCGTAATTTGTGCAAGATGGGCGGGCGTCCTGACCGTGCTAAAGCTTGCTGCTAGAAGACTAGCAGCAAAAATTTAACCTCAAATATACGTTTTTTCATATGTTTACGTGTCTAAAGTTTTGCTTAATATTAAGGTGGCGTAACAATGCTGCAAATATTTTCAGATTTAGCGAGCTGGTTAACTTTTGATTTGATGGGTTTAGAGCCCAATACTAAGCTCGCCGACGCCATCCATTTTTTTATTGAAGATACCACTAAGATTTTTGCGCTCCTGTTGCTGATGATTTATGGCATCGCTTTGGTGCGGGCCTCGCTCAATGTCGAGCGTGTTCGGGATTACTTGGCGGGTAAAAATCGTTTTGTCGGTTACGTTATGGGATCGGGTTTTGCTGCTGTTACCCCATTCTGCTCATGTTCGAGTATTCCGGTTTTTTTAGGTTTCACTTCCGCGGGGATCCCCGTTGGGATCACTATGGCGTTTCTGATCTCTTCGCCGTTAATTAATGAAGTCGCCGTTCTGTTGCTTGTGAGTCTGCTGGGCTGGCAGTTCACTGTGATATACGTGCTAGTCGGCATGTCAGTGGGTATGTTGGCGGGGGCATTTTTAGACACGATTCGCGCTGAGCGTTGGCTGCAATCCTTTGCCGCCAAAGCACTCGAGCAAGGTCAGGCGCAAGCAAGTCACGATAATGGCGAGGGTATGACATCAACATCCATGACGTTAACCGAGCGACATGAGTTTGCGAAAGGCGAGACCCTAGAGATTTTTGGCCGAGTGTGGAAATGGGTCATTATTGGAGTTGGGCTTGGCGCCGCGCTCCATGGATTTGTTCCTGATGGTTGGATTGAAGCTCACTTAGGCGATGGTCAATGGTGGTCGGTTCCTGTGGCGGTATTGATTGGTATTCCTCTGTATTCCAATGCCACAGGGGTTATTCCTATCATGGAGAGCCTTATCACTAATGGCTTGCCCGTAGGGACGACATTAGCATTTTGTATGTCTACGGTTGCCGCCAGTTTTCCCGAGTTCATTTTGCTCAAGCAGGTGATGCAATGGCGTTTGCTGGCCATCGTTTTTGCCATTTTATTGATTTCATTCACCTTAATCGGTTGGATCTTTAACGCTATAGGTCCCGTTCTGTGAGAATTGTAAAAATGTTAAATATCAAAGCATTAGGTAGTGGATGCGCTAAATGCACTAAAACCGCTGAGATTATTACCGCCATTGCCAACGAGAAGGGCATCAACGCGGCTATATCGAACAGATAACGCTTTAATCTTAAACAAATAATATAAAACACCTAATATAAAACTGAGTGGGAAGGATGCAGGTATGACAATCAAAATCGGGATAAATGGCTTTGGCCGTATGGGACGTTTAGCATTGCGCGCTGCTTGGGGCTGGGAAGAGGTTGAGTTTGTGCAGATTAATGATCCCGCAGGGGATGCGGCGACCTTAGCCCATTTGCTGACATTCGACTCTGTGCATGGTCGCTGGCAGTACGAAGCCAATGCCGATGGCGATGACATCATTATCGATGGCAAGCGTATTCGCTGTACTCGCAATAAAACCATCGGGGAAACCGATTGGTCCGCCTGCGATGTGGTGATTGAAGCCTCGGGTAAAATGAAAACCAAAGCAGTGCTACAAGCTTATTTAGATCAAGGCGTTAAACGCGTTGTAGTCACGGCGCCTGTTAAAGAAGAGGGCGTGTTAAACGTTGTCATGGGGGTGAATCATCAGCTCTATGACAAAGCCATTCATCCGATTGTGACTGCGGCCTCCTGTACCACTAACTGTTTGGCGCCAATCGTTAAAGTGATCCACGAAAACCTCGGCATAGTGCATGGTTCCATGACAACCATTCATGATATTACCAACACTCAAACTATTTTAGATGCGCCGCATAAAGATCTCCGCCGGGCGCGGGCCTGTGGTTTAAGCCTTATCCCTACGACAACAGGCTCAGCGACGGCCATTACCCATATTTTCCCTGAACTCAAAGGTAAGCTCAACGGCCATGCGGTGCGGGTGCCATTAGCGAATGCCTCATTAACCGATTGCGTGTTCGAGGTGAGTCGCAAAACGACCGAAGCTGAGGTCAATCGCCTGTTAAAAGAAGCTGCAGACGGACCGCTAAAAGGCATTTTAGGTTATGAGGAACGTCCATTAGTCTCAGTCGATTATAAAACCGATCCGCGTTCGAGCATTATCGATGCGCTATCGACCATGATAATCAATGGCACTCAGGTCAAACTCTACGCTTGGTATGACAACGAGTGGGGCTATGCCAATCGCACCGTCGAACTGGCCCGCATGGTCGGTCTGATGGATAAGGCATAAGCTTTATGGGTAAGCTGACAGGGTTCTTGTCTAACATATCACCCGAGATCCGCCAGTATTTGGTGGTCACAGGCAACTATTGGGCATTCACGCTTACCGATGGCGCATTACGTATGTTAGTGGTGCTCCATTTTCATGGCTTAGGTTATAGCCCGCTGCAAATTGCCATGCTATTCCTCTTCTATGAAATCTTTGGGGTGGTAACGAACTTAGTCGGCGGCTGGCTCGGGGCGCGTTTAGGCTTAAATAAGACCATGAATGTGGGCCTATTTATGCAGATTGTTGCCCTTAGCATGCTGCTTGTGCCTAGCGGTATGCTGACGGTTGCTTGGGTGATGGCGGCGCAGGCCTTGTCGGGTATCGCTAAAGATCTCAATAAAATGAGTGCAAAAAGCAGTATCAAGTTGTTGGTGCCCAATGATGCTCAGGGTGAGCTGTATAAGTGGGTTGCCATGCTCACTGGATCCAAAAATGCGCTAAAGGGCGCGGGGTTCTTCTTGGGCGGCGCCTTGCTGACCCTGTTTGGATTCCAGCTGGCCGTGTTAGGCATGGCGATTAGCCTATTGCTGGTGTGGATTTTTAGTCTGTTAAGTTTGCAACGCGATTTAGGTAAAGCCAAAAACAAACCTAAGTTCACGGAAATTTTCTCTAAGAGTCCGGCGGTAAACACGCTTTCTGCCGCACGCATGTTTTTGTTTGGTGCGCGTGATGTGTGGTTTGTGGTGGCTTTACCCGTTTATTTGGCCTCAGCCTTTGGTTGGGATCATTGGTATGTCGGCGGTTTTCTCGCACTCTGGGTAATAGGTTATGGCATAGTGCAAGGCTTCGCACCTCGCTTGACGGGGACAAAGTCGGCGAGCCAAAACAAGGTTCCCGATGGACGTAGCGCCTTAGGTTGGGCGGCGATATTGAGCATAGTGCCGGCAGGCATTGCGCTGGCGATAAGTTATGACTTCCATGCCGCGAATATACTGATTTGGGGATTGATGCTGTTTGGCGCCTTATTCGCGATCAACTCTTCATTACACAGTTATCTTATCGTCAGTTATGCGGATGAAGATGGCGTATCGTTAGATGTGGGTTTTTACTACATGGCTAATGCTATGGGGCGTTTGATCGGGACTGTGTTGTCTGGCTGGGTGTATCAAGTGTATGGCATGGCGGCTTGTCTGTGGATATCGGCGGCATTTATTGCGTTAGCGGCGCTTATCTCAATCAAACTGCCTCGGCATAAAGCGATATCAGATGGTGCTTAATACTTACCTAAGCTATCCCTGAGTTGTTGCAGTTTTTTTATTCAATGCCCGCCAAAGTATGGTGGGTATTTTAATCACTCTGATGTTAACTGAAGTTTTTTGATTTTGAGCAAACAACTCTCTATACTCCGGCCTGTTTTATACACGTCATTATGTCGCTATTCCCAATAGCACTACTATTTTTAATGCAGTCAAATTTGAGTTGGCTCATATAAGTGAGGTTATTTTTCGGTGATGAGCATTAAGCCGCATTAGTTTAATCCTTCCTTTTTGGATCGTTAAGATCCGTCCTTAGTCGCTACCGACTCGGTAGTTGTTTTGCTGTACCCCATAATCCCAATTGCATTTCGTCACCTTGACGCATAAGTACCTCATTGGCTATGCGCTGACATTTGAGTCAAGTGTTGATATTAGCTATTGGAAGATATGATTAAATTTCAATCAGAGTGAGTGACATGACACAAACCATGAAAAAAGAGTGGTTCTCCAACATACGCGGAGATCTGTTAGCCGGTATTGTGGTTGCACTGGCGTTAGTCCCTGAGGCGATTGCCTTTTCTATTATTGCAGGCGTCGATCCTAAAGTCGGCCTGTATGCTTCATTCTGTATCGCAGTGGTCATCGCGTTTACAGGCGGCCGTCCTGGTATGATCTCTGCCGCAACGGGTGCTATGGCGTTGTTGATGGTGACCTTAGTGAAGGAACACGGCCTCGAGTATTTACTCGCGGCGACCCTATTAACTGGTGTGCTGCAAATTGCCGCGGGTTACTTAAAGCTAGGAAGCTTGATGCGTTTCGTCTCCCGCTCTGTGGTGACGGGCTTTGTGAATGCACTGGCGATTCTGATCTTTATGGCCCAGTTGCCCGAACTGACCAATGTGACTTGGCACGTATATGCGATGACGGTAGCTGGCCTCGGTATCATTTACCTATTCCCACTCATCCCAGTGATCGGTAAATCCTTACCTTCGCCTCTCGTGTGTATTGTCGGATTAACACTTTTTGCGGTTTATATGGGGTTAGATATTCGTACTGTCGGCGACATGGGACAACTGCCTGATACTTTGCCTATTTTCCTCTGGCCTGAAGTGCCATTGACCCTTGAAACTCTGATGATCATCTTCCCTTATTCGGCCGGCCTTGCCGTGGTGGGTTTGCTGGAATCTATGATGACCGCCACCATAGTCGATGACTTAACCGATACCCAAAGCGATAAAAACCGCGAGTGTAAGGGCCAAGGTATTGCCAATATTGGCGCGGGCTTAATGGGCGGTATGGCCGGTTGCGCTATGATTGGTCAGTCGATCATCAACGTTAAATCGGGTGGTCGCGGACGGTTATCGACCTTTTCAG
This sequence comes from Shewanella sp. SM69, assembly GCF_025653985.1. Taxonomy (NCBI): domain Bacteria; kingdom Pseudomonadati; phylum Pseudomonadota; class Gammaproteobacteria; order Alteromonadales; family Shewanellaceae; genus Shewanella; species Shewanella sp. SM69. The sequence continues at coordinate 81,501 of NZ_JAKKRV010000013.1, read as the reverse complement.
CGGGGGTATTCCTACTCATATTGATTGTATTCCTCGGCGAATGGTTAAAGCTCATCCCTATGGCGGCACTGGTTGCCGTGATGATCATGGTGTCTATCGGTACTTTCTCTTGGGATTCAATTCGTAATCTTAAGCATCATCCAATATCAACCAACCTTGTGATGGTGGCGACCGTTGCTGTGGTGGTCGCTACCCATAACTTAGCTATGGGAGTATTTGTGGGGGTATTACTCGCGTCCCTGTTCTTTGCTAATAAAGTGGGCCGTTTTATGGTGGTTAAGAGTGTAACGGCTGCTGCCGACGCAGGTCGCCATTATCAAGTTATTGGGCAAGTCTTTTTTGCCTCGGCAGATAAGTTCAGTAATTCATTTGATTTTAGGGAAGTGGTTGATAAGGTGACTATCGACTTATCTCAAGCGCATTTTTGGGATATTACTGCGGTATCGGCCCTAAACAAGGTAGTGATTAAATTCCGTCGCGAGGGAACTGAAGTGGAGTTAATTGGCCTTAACCAAGCCAGTGCAACCATAGTCGATAAATTTGGGGGGCACGATAAGCCTGAAAACGTTGAAAACATGATGTCTGGTCACTAAGCCCTTAGCAACACAGGAAAAGGAAAAAACGATGACAAATGTGATTGCCTGTATCGACGGTTCAAAAGTGACACTCGCCGTATGTGACGCCAGTACCTGGGCCGCTCAGCAACTGGATGCCTCAGTAACCCTATTACATGTATTGGATAAGTCAGCCTATCCGATAGAGTCAGATCTGTCGGGAAATATTGGCCTAGGTACACGGGAGCACTTGCTCAATGAAATGGTTGAGCTCGAAGCGCGCCGAGGCAAGCTGGCACTCGAACAGGGTAAGTATATGCTGCAAGACGCAAAAATCCGCGTTGTTGAGAAGCAGCCTAGCAGAATGGTTGCAACCTTGCAGCGTCACGGCGATTTAGTCGAAACTCTGTTAGAGCAAGAATCCCATGCCAGATTGGTGGTGATGGGGCGCCAAGGGGAGCAGCATCAAGATCAAGCGCAGGCTATTGGCAGTCATTTAGAAAATGTCATTCGCACGCTTAAGCAGCCTATTTTAGTGGTGATGGACGAGTTTACTGCACCGACTCGATTTATGATCGCCTATGATGGCAGCATTACTGCGAAAAAAGCCCTTAATCAAGTGCTAACGAGTCCACTTTTAAAAGGGCTTGAATGTCATTTAGTGATGGTGTCTGATGATCAATCGCTGGCGACAGCTGAACTGGCGTTGGTGACCGAATCTCTGATTGCGGCGGATTTCAATGTGGTTACCGCCGTTTGTCAGGGAGAAGTGCAAACGGCCCTTGAGATCTATCAACTTGAGCATCAAATCGATCTTATGGTGATGGGCGCCTATGGTCATTCGCGTATTCGGGAGTTTTTTGTGGGTAGTAATACCACAAGGATGATCAGTAAAAGCCATATCCCCTTATTATTACTTCGCTAAGTTAAATATGCATTTCAACTTATTTCGCTCAATTCTAATGACTTGGTTTTAGTTAGAACATCTGAGTCAGAAGCTTGAGGTAATCATTTAAGAAAAAACGGCGAGCATTTAGGCTCGCCGTTTGATATCACAGCCGAATGGCTCGTCTTAGTTAGCTTTAGGCTCAAAGCTAAAGGCTTGACCCGCAAGAGCGGCTTCAAACATTAAGCCGCCTTTTGCTGCGGTAAATACTGCCATACCGTTGATATAAGAGCCGCTTGCGGAGCGATTACCACCCGATTGGCCTGCGCCTGCTGAGTTGCCTGTGGTTCCTGCTTGAGCGCTTGCTCCCATGTTGATGGCAACTGCCGACGCTTGGGCGTCAAACTCGAAACTGCCGCTCGTGAAGGCTTCATAGGCTTTGGCATCTTTAAAAAAGATGATCTCGCTGTAGGCTTGTCCACCTAATTGAAAACCGATGGATAATTGAGTCAGACTCGAATCACCCATATAGGCACCGCCTTGGTAGACTCGGCCTTTGCCATAGGCTGCACCGATCCCAATTCCGCCTTTACCCACAGTTGGGAATAAAGCATAGCCATAGGCTGTGTCGAAAAATTTACTGGTTTCTTTCGCTTTTTGGAAATTGACTACTGCCTGATCGTAGCTTTCATCTGCATGTGCAGTTGGGGCAGCAAATAGGCTCACAATAAGGCATGTTGATGCCGCAATGGCTGTTAAAAATGATTTCATGGTAACGCCTCTTCAAGTCTTTAGTTGTTCCAGACTAGCCTTTATCGACACAAATGACAGCCAAAAGTGACATATGTGTCAGCTTAGGTTCAGTGTTCGACTTAATGGTTGGAGTGATATTGGTGGTGATGATTGGAGTGCAGTTTCGCCAATTAGTTCTTAGGTGGCGAAGAACCTTGGTTTTTTTCTGCATCGTCCTGCTGAATTTGATGCAAAAATTCATACTCCTCTGGGGTGAGAATATTTTCAATGACGAGTGGGCGTTGCTCTAGCTCTGGTTCGGCCATGCGGCCTTTTAAGTAGGCAGAGCGGGTGATTTGCTTTAGCCCATACACCGCCAGCATATACATGCTCAGTAGTAAGGTCAGCCTTGGCAATGCGTGGGAAAGTAGCGATAGATTATCACCAAGATAGAAAGGCAAAATCACCACAAATACGCGGATTAACCAATTCAACAACATGGCCAAGGTCAAGCTTATCAGCCAACGAAACCGAATGGTGCCGAGCGCCTCTTGGGTTTGAGTGACATCTCTTTGATTGCGTTTATGTCGACGAAACAACATCCACAGCGCGATAAAGTAACAACAGGTTTGTACAGATAACAGCGCTGGGAGTAGAGCGCCCCATTGGCTGATACTCATTTCTTTAAGCATCAGAGCTATGGGTTGCCACTCGTTAATGGGATGCGCAGTTAATCTTAGGGCAATATCTAAAATGGCGAAAACTAATGTTAATGCAGATGGCCAGTAATGCTTTGAAAACCCTAGCGGTTTATTGGTTGGTGCTAAACTGCGTTTGCAATATAGATAGAGCAAAGGCATGAGTAAAAAATAGATAGGGTTAATCAGATTGAATAGGATATGAATGGGAATTGGACTGTTATCGCGGTTCAGCATACCCGTGAGAAAGTATAGAGCAATAAGACTTAAGAAAGCGGCGAGGAGTTTTTGGTTAGCGTCTGGGTGATAGAAATAGCGAATATAAATAGCTAACGCGAGGCAATGTACGCCTCCAAATAATGACAACCACCAGTAAGCTTGAGTGAAAAAACTATGAAACTCGTTCATATGCGATACCTCGAGCCCTGTTATATCAGGGAAATCGGCTCGGTAAAAGTATCGCCGTTAGTTTTTCTGTTGGCTTGCTATGCGCTGATGGCGATTTGAAGCCGCTTCGGGCACAACGCTGGGAACGGGGATGCGTTCCGCGAGTAAGTGTTTGATTGCACGAACGGGATGCGGTAATAACATCCGTGGACCAGAAAAGATCATGATCTCTTTGACGATTTGTTTCTGCGCGGGTTTGTAGCAATGCACTGGGCATTTATTACAGGTGGGTTTGTTTTGTCCGTAGGGGCAGCGATCTAGCCGTGTTGCGGCATAATCCAATAACTCAATGCAATCTGCACATAGGCTCGTCGCGTCTTTGCCTTGGTGTTTCGCCTTGCAATAAATTGTCACCATTGCGGCAATGGTTTGGTGTTCGTACAGGAGTTTGCCCGTAAGCAGTGTGGCTGTGCCCATTGGAATACCTTAGCTTGTCACTCGGATATCCTATCATAGGCAGTGAAATTGGCGCTGACAAAACGAAAGCGCCAATTTATGAAGGTGCGCACAAAATGGGGCTTTAAATAATCCAACTATCCCCAATGTCACACCTAAAAATAAATCTTAGATATGCATCACTTTGTCGGCGGCCAGTGTCCAGCGAGTTAAATCTTGTAGTGTGCCTATGTGCGCACCTTCGATAATCATTTCCGCTGTGACGCCTCGTGCTTGAGCGCAGGTCTTGCAAAGTAGAATAGGAACTTGTTGTGCCGAGAGAATTTCAAACATCTGCTGCAGGTTGTAGCTTAAGTCAGGTGTGGTTTGATTTTTGAGTGCGCCAAACACGGCATCTGACATGAGAAAAAGTTTAAGATCGACCGCTTGCTCGTCCTGATCCTTCAGGGCTAATGCGATGCGTAAGCTATTAAATAGCTTTTCTGTTCCGTAGGGACTGGCATGGGCCACGATAAGAATACTTTGCATCAGGTTTTCCTTATGTTTGTTATAAGCAGGTGGATGGGGGGATTAGGGAACTCGATTGTGCCAGTCTAGCGCAATTGGCTATAACTATTTGAGCGCAAGATCGTATAAAAAGGCATAAATACTTGATTTGCACCGACACAATGGACTTTAATAGCGGTTAATCTCTGCTCAATTTTTAGCTAGACTCGGTTGCCATGGACACTGTCCTAATGGACGTTGGCAAACCCATTGACACGGCTTCTGATGAGAAGCGGCCATCAAAGGTGAACAAGAATGAAGATCTTAGTCGTATTTATACTGATTGCTGTCGGGGTGTTTTTATTCCTTCGCGCGCAGCGATTGGCGAAAGAAGAACAAGAGGCGATGAAACCCAAGTCGACCTCGGTAAAACCTGTAGTTCCCACCGAAGAGGCACCTATTTTCTCCGCTGTTGAGCCCGAGCGTGTAGAACCTGAGCCAGTTAACAGGGTTGAGGATACTGGTGTGGCTGAAGTAGAGCCCGTTATCGAAGTTGAAGCCGAATTAATGCCCCGTGAGACCGAAAGCCCTGCGAGCATTTCGGTGGCGCTAGATACAGATATCATCGAAGTCGATATTCCTGCGGCCCATAATGAAGAGGCGGTGATCATTTTAGGCGCCACGCCTGCAGATGAACAAGATGACGTTAAGACTGAAGCAGAGCCAGCATCGAACACACGTTCTGAGGTCGGTGCGCCAGGGGCTTGGGCGAATGTGACTTTAGTTCGGGCCTTTGAGGAGTATCAAGGAGCGACGTCAGCCAGTGCTCGCTATACCGCGCTGCAAAATATGATTGCTGAATGCTACAAACAGCGTAAATCGGCGGATTACCTCAACTATGGTGCTCAATTAGCGGAAGAGTATATTGCACTGTTCCAAGCGGCTAGCGCCGAGCAAGGCAAAGATACTGAGCTTAAATCTTCCGGTTTCCTGCATTTAGCCACCTTGCTAAATGATACCCAAGCCTTCGATGCCGCCATTGTCATCTGTCGTAAAGCACTCGAGCTTGGGCTGAGCGATGGCACTGTCACTGGCTTTGAGGGCCGAATCAACCGGATTGAGAAAGCACAGACTAAAGCAACCACGGCTTGATATGTTGTAGGGAGCGCTTAGCGGGTAAACCCTTAGTCGAAAAGCGGTTATTTCCCTCGTCTAAGCAGTGTAGAATCCCTGCTAACTGAATGCGCAAAAGGCGAACTAAGGTTCGCTTTTTTTATGGGCTTAATAGGGGAAAAATGAAACTAAGCTATGCCTTACCGAATGTCTTATTCGGGCTTGGATTATTGCTACTCAGTGGCTGTACTAAAACCCCAGAATGGACCCTATTTTATTATCCCGATGTGAGTGCCATTCCGGTGACACCTTTGCAGGCCGAAGATATTAATGGTTACTACGATACTCTAGAGCAATGCCAGAGCAAGGCTCATGGTATGCAACGTCTAAGTCGTTCTGGCGTGAGTGGTTTTGGCCTTGGATCTTACCAATGTGGGCACCTATGTGAGTTCGACGATAAGTCGGTGCTGGTTTGCAAGACCATGAGCCAATAGGTGGACAAGATGAAGTTTAAACAGGATTTTTTTACTCAGTTGCCTGAGTTTTACTCGCAAGTATATCCACAAGGGATAACTAAGCCTGAATGGCTGGCATGGAGTAATGACGCCGCCCAATTGATTGGCTTAAGCCAACCCACCGATGAGCTGTTATTGGGCTTATCTGGCAATGCTGCCGTCGATGGCGCGACCTACTATGCCCAAGTGTATAGCGGCCACCAATTTGGCGGTTACACGCCGCGCTTAGGGGATGGACGTTCGATCATTTTAGGTGAAGCGATTGGTCCAAATGGCGCATGGGATGTCGCTCTTAAAGGCGGCGGTCCGACGCCTTATTCGCGCCGTGGTGATGGCCGTGCTGTGATGCGCTCCGCGGTGCGCGAGTTTTTAGTCTCTGAGGCGCTGCATCATCTGCATGTGCCGACGACCCGCGCCTTGGCTGTGATTGGCTCTGACTTGCCCGTATGGCGTGAGAGCCAAGAAACCGCAGCCATTACCGTACGTTTAGCTCGCAGCCACATTCGTTTCGGTCATTTCGAGTTTTTCTGCCACAGTGAGCGCGGTCGTGCCGATAAGCTGACTCAATTACTCAACTTCACTATTACTCAGCATTATCCCCATTTGAGTTGTGATGCCGCAGGTTATAAAGCGTGGTTTTTACAGGTAGTGCAAGATACCGCTAAGATGATTGCCCACTGGCAGGCGGTCGGTTTTGCCCATGGCGTGATGAACACAGACAATATGTCGATTCTAGGTGACAGTTTTGACTTCGGTCCCTTTGCGTTCCTCGATACATTCCAAGAAGACTTTATCTGTAATCATTCTGATCCCGAAGGTCGCTATGCCTTTGGTCAGCAGCCGGGAGTCGGTTTGTGGAACTTGCAACGTTTAGCGCAGGCGCTCACACCAGTGATCCCATCCGATGACTTAATTGCCATTCTTAATCAATACCAAGAGGCGCTAGTGCAGCCTTATTTGCGCTTGATGCGGGCAAAACTAGGTCTATCTGCAGTTGATGTTTCGTCGGTGGAGCAAGACAAACAGGATCTCGAACTCATAGGTCGATTTACTGTGCTGATGGAGAAAAATCAACTCGATTACACTCAGACTTGGCGTCAATTAGGCAAGTTAGATCCAACCAGCAAACACAGTGCGCTACGGGATGACTTTATCGATGTCAGCCAGTTTGATGCTTGGTATCAAGCTTATCAACAGCGATTGGGCGTGGTGGCTGATATCCCTGCGTGGCAAACTGAGCGTAATAATGTGAATCCCAAATATATTTTGCGTAACTATTTAGCCCAAGAGGCGATAATCGCAGTGGAAGAGGGTAATCTTGCGCCGTTGCATTTGCTGCAAAAAATCTTAACTCAGCCCTTTGCCGAACACGCAGAGCATGAAGACTTAGCCAAGCGTCCACCGGACTGGGGCCAAGGTTTGATCATGTCATGTAGTAGTTGATGGGATAACAAGCATGAAATTACCAAGCACGCATTTAAAAGCCATGAGCTTAGATACCATTAGCTTAGATAAAAGCGCCTTAAGTTTAGCGGTCAGTGCGGACATCGATTTTGATCGTTTCGCCGACTTTGCCGAACCCTTAGCCGCGGCGCTCGATTGCACTGTGCGCGAGCGTCAGTGGGGCGCCGATAGGCATCAATGGTTATTAGAATTTGAAGGCAGCCAGTTATGGCTCAATTATGAGTTTTACGGCAATATTTGCTGGCTCTCGACCGAACGAGAAGCCGATTTTGAGGTGCTGGAATACCTAGCCACTTTGCTGCAACCTCACCTAAGAGTGAACTGAATATGAGTCAGAATATGACGCCACCAACCACGAGTTCTAGCGGCGCTGAGTTCCATTTTCAAGCCCTAACACCGGATTTGATCTTAGATGCGATCGAAAGTCTGGGCGTGTACCCAGAAACGGGCTTACTCGCGCTGAACAGTTACGAGAACCGCGTGTATCAGTTCCGTAGCGATGAAGGACTGCGTTATGTGGTGAAGTTCTATCGCCCAGACCGTTGGAGCGATGCGCAGATCCAAGAGGAACATGATTATGCGCTCGCACTCGCGGCAGAAGATATCCCGATTGCCGTACCTGTAATTATCGAAGGCCATACGTTACACAAGTACCAAGGTTATCGATTTACCCTGTTTCCTTCCTTAGGTGGTCGCGCCTTCGAAGTCGATAATTTAGAGCAGCTGGAATTAGTGGGGCGGTTCATCGGTCGGATACACCAGTACGCGGCACAAACGGTATTTGCTGAACGTGAACCACTGAATCCGCAGATTTTAGGCGCCGAGCCGCTCGCGTGGTTAAAGCAATCTAATCTGGTGCCTAATAGCCTACGCTTGCCGTTCTTTACCGTAGTAGAGCAGGTGCTGGCTAAGGCGAATGCGATTTGGGATCGCCAAGATTTTGCGGCCATTCGCTTACACGGCGATTTACACCCAGGCAATATTTTGTGGACGCCAGACGGTCCCGGATTCGTCGATTTAGACGATGCTCGCATGGGACCGGCGATTCAAGATTTATGGATGATGCTAACCGGGGATAGAGCGCAGCAAATGATGCAGCTTGAGATCTTACTCGAAGCCTATGAAGAATTTTGTGAGTTTGATACAAGGCAGTTAGCCTTGATTGAACCGCTGCGGGCGCTGCGTATGGTGCATTACAACGCGTGGATTGGCCGTCGCTGGGACGATCCGGCCTTCCCGATGAACTTCCCTTGGTTTGGGGATGAAAAGTATTGGGAACAGCAGATTTTGGCGTTCAAAGAGCAATTATTTGCCCTTAGCGAACCACCACTGAGCCTAGTGCCGTATTAGCATTGAGCAAAATATGATTTCACAGACGTATCTTGTGACATTAGATTGAACTCTTAAGCTTGAGTTACACTCAAAAAATGGAATATGTTAGTCTCCAGCCAATTTATCAAAATGATTTAAGGAATTTTCATGAAAAAAGTATTACTCATGGCCGCGGCTCTGTTACTGGCGCCACTGGCAGTATCGGCTGTGGAATACCAAGAAGGTGTGCATTACACAGTGATTAACGATGGCCCAGCAACAGCGAAGCCTGAGATTACTGAGTTTTTCTCTTTCTATTGTCCGCATTGTTTTACTTTCTCTAAAACCGTAGTGCCAAAAATTCTCACCGATAAGCCAGAAGGCGTTGCGTTTAACCAAGCACACGTTGATTTTATCGGCAAAGAGATGGGGGTTGAAATGTCACGCGCATTTGCAGTCGCACATCAGTTAAACGTCGATGAGAAAATGGATGCGGCGTTATTCTCTGCTATTCATGAGAAGAAACAGCATTTTACTAATCGCGATGATGTTCGTGCTGTGTTTATTGCTAACGGTGTCGATGGTAAAACCTTCGATGCGGCCGCAGAGTCTTTCATGGTAAAGGCGCAAATGGCAAAGATGAAGCGTGATACTGAAAACGCTAAGCTGACGGGTGTACCTGCTCTGGTTGTTAACGGTAAGTACCGTGTTGAAACAGGGGCAATCAAATCCTACGACGAGCTGTTAGAAATTGCTTTCTACCTAGCAAAAAAATAGTTCGATAGGCGTTACCCGCACTGCTGTCATATGAGCGGATGATAATATTGTATCGATTGCATGTTAAAGAGAGCCTAAGGGCTCTTTTTTATTGGGGGGTTGGCAACAACAAGGCAAATAAAGCTTTGATAGGGAGTTTAACGTACTGAGTTAGGCCTCTGTAGGCTAGTCGTTTGAACTTATGGAATAAAGACGAGGCAAAAAATGGGCAAAAAAAACCGTACTTCTTGTAAAAGAAAGTACGGACTTGAGCCAGAGGACTCATTTTTACCCTGAGTAACGCTAATAATTTAGCAGAGTGTCAAAAAATTGGCAAGTGACATTATTATGGCGATCTTCTTTTTTTGCTCACAGGGTGACATATTCATAGTTTAACTAAATCAAACGATTAAGTATTTTTGGCGATAAAAGATAAAAAATACCACTCTAACGATGAAACTCAAGTGGCAAAGCTTCTGTCAAACAACTGTAATCAATAACAACAAGAATGCTTGTAGGTGGTCATATGAGAGTTTTTCCTGTCTACGCACCTAAGCTTATCGTTAAGCACGCGCGTATTTTTCTCACTGGTGTTATTTGGGTTAAAGATTTGGGACGATTGGAATTTGAGAAGGGACGGTTTTTACTGCCAAGAAAAAGCCTGCCAAAAGTGAAGCAGGCTATTTTAGAATTGAACGAACTGATCGAAGCGCAGCATCATCAAACTAATGCAGTTTAGATTTCGCTGTTTAACAAGCCAACAAGGCCAGTCACTTTTTCGTTCCAAGAAGTGAGTTCTTCTTGTAGTTGCTGGTTTTGCGCATTCAATTGTTGATTGTGCTCACTCAGCGTAGACGCTTTTTGCTTCTCTTCTTCAAGCTCCATTTTTAGAAGCTCGATAGTTTCGAGTGCAGCCTGGATTTTGGTTTCCAGTTTGGACAGTAATTCAAGGCTCATCTGGAGAGTCCTATGGTTTCTGGATGGGACTGTGATTCTAGCAGTGCCTAGAACTTAAGGAATAGCGATTCTTGCCGTTTGGTTAAAAAACACCCTATTACTGGGTTCTAAATTAAGTTTTTTTGCATTTGTTATTAACTCGTTAGTATTCTTGGTTTTATTTTTTATCGGAATGGTCCATGTCGCCTAGTTTGCTCGCCATACTCCCGCTACTGTTGACCTTAACTTTAGCGCTATTTTTACGCCGCACGCTGGTGGCGTTAGGTGTAGGTATTGTCTCTGGTGCCCTATTAATCGCCCAATTTGATCCTCTGCAAACTGGGTTGTATTTGCTTGATATCGGTGTAAAACAATTTTATGCCCAAGGTGTTTGGCAAGCGTGGCATCTCAATGTGCTGTTCGCCATGTTATTGCTCGGTAGCATGACGCAATTGTTAGCACGTGGCGGTGCCGTGGGGCAGTTTGGTGATTGGCTGTATAGCCGTATTCGTACTGAACGTCAGGCGCGTCTTGGGGTCGTATTTCTCGGTTGGTTAGTGTTTATCGATGGGATTTTCAGTTGTCTTGCTGTCGGCCATGTGTGTCAGCCGCTCAGCCAGCGTTATGGTATTCGCCATGAGCAGCTCGCCTATTTAGTTGATTCCAATGCTTCGCCTTTATGTGCGCTATTGCCTTTCTCCAGTTGGGGCCCCTATGTGATGGCGCTTATCGCGGGGATCAGCTTTTTGCCCGTGTCGCCGCTGGAAGCCTTTATTGAGGTGGCCTTATTTAACTTTTACGCCATAGTGACCTTAGGCTTGTCCGTGCTCGTCGCTTGGTATGGCGTGGGTTTTCACTCTTTTGTTGCTGCTACTGCTGTGGAATCCTCCAATACGGTCGAGGTTAAGGGAAATCCTTGGCTGCTCGCAATCCCTATGCTGACTCTGCTGTCTGCTTCAGTGGGATTAACTTTGTGGTCGGGGGCTCAGCAGGTCTCTTCTTGGGATGTGTCACTTTGGCTTGCTAAGGCTGATATTGGCGCTTCTATGCGCGATGCTTGTTTGTTGGCAACCTTAGTCACTCTTGCCATGTTAGGCTTGTCTGGGCGACGTTTAACGGCGTTAGTGGGGGATTTGAGCCACGGAGTTCGCATGATCGCCTTCGCCATTGCGATTTTACTCTGCACTTGGATGATTGGCGCTGTGATCCAAGATCTTGGCGTCGCTAAATTGTTGGCTGCTTGGGCTAAGGCTTATCTTTCTCCGCACCTGCTGGTAGCGGGAATGTTTTTACTCTGCGCGATAATGGCTTTTGCGACGGGTTCAAGCTGGGGAACATTTGCAATTATGATCCCTATTGGCGCAGAGATTGCCCATAACTTGGATCCTCATTTGTTGTTACCTGTACTGAGCGCTGTGATGGCGGGGTCGGTATTTGGCGACCACTGCTCGCCCATTTCAGATACCAGCGTGCTCAGTGCGACCAGCTCAGGTTGCGCTCCCCATGACCATGTGGTGACTCAGTTGCCCTTTGCTTTGATCGCGGCATGTGCAGCCTTAGTCGGATTTCAATTAGTCAATTTAGCCGTGGCGACGCCGTTAGTGTGGCTGGCCGTGGTGAGCTGTAGTCTAGGATTATTTGTCTTGATGGCACGTTTTTATTCACCTTTGCCCAGATTCGTGGCGCAGACATAAAGCCAGTTTATCGCTAAAATGGCCGATTCGGTTCTTGCTGAGCCATTTATTTAAGTGCATCTGATTTAAGAGATTATCAATATGAGTATTACCCGTTTAGATGTAGGTACCCGCATGAGCAGTATAGTGATCCACCAAGGTACTGTGTATCTGTGTGGTCAAGTGGCGAAGGACAAGTATCAAGGCATCACCGAGCAAACTGTCACTATGCTTGAGGAGGTCGATACCTTGTTAGCGCAGGCGGGAAGTTCGCGTGAGCATTTACTGTCAGCGACTATTTATCTGAAAGATATGGGTGATTATGATGCAATGAATGCGGTATGGGATGCTTGGGTGCCTAAAGGCCATGCGCCAGCCCGCGCTTGTGTGCAAGCCGCTATTGCCGAGCCAGAATATTTGGTTGAAGTTTCTGTGATTGCGGCGGTTGCGGTTTAAGCGCTAAGCTATTTTTCGTCCAGTTAAGAAGCCTGTTTCGATCCCTGTCACCGAGTGTCATGACTCGGTGAAGCTTTTCCGCAATACACCTCACTAACTAAACCTGTATTGTTCAGCACGTTCACTCTCTTCTAACAAAACCCTTTAGCTTTAACCTAATAAGTATTCCATTAAATGTGCAGGGACAAGCGGCGGATGATCCCCATATTGTTCTGAGAGTGCGGTGGCGATAGTCTCAATATCTTGTTGGGCTAAGCCTTGTTCGATAATGGCAAACGCCCAAGGAGCCTCGGTTTTGAGTTTGAGGAAATAAGGCGTTTCGACAAATTGTGCGAGTGAGTAAGCGGAGCCTCCTAAACCATGCCCCCAACCTTCGCTGACCTGAAAGGGTCTATCCAGATGTGCCATATCAAATTCAATGAGATGGGGGTATTTGCCGTTATGCCCACCGATCCAGTGACCGATTTCAACCGATAAAATCATAGTTGCCATGTTATATCCTTTGCTAGGGTTGCTTGGCCGCAATGAGTACTCGGCTAAATTCAGCATTAGGCTCGAGGGGCGTGATGGCGGCGATATGGTCGAGTCTAAGGGATTGTTTAGTTTGTTGCAGTTGGATGATAAGCCACTCAGTTTTGTCGGCTCTTGTCTGCGTGGTGATGGCTTTACCTTGGCACTGGGTGCCATCAATAAGCTCAATTTTGAGTTGATAACCACGCAGACAGGCGAGTTCGAGATAGTCGTAGTGAGCGCAGGGGATCATTTTATAATCTGACATTGGATCATCTCATTGGGAGTTCGACCCTATTGTGGCAAAAATACTTGCCATTGGCATTATGTGTGACCCAATGCGGATTGTTTTATCCTGTCTCTGAGGCCGTGTGAAAAGTTGAACCAAGCGTGTTAGCGAGTTTTTTATTTGCTTAGACCTTTAGATATGCGCGCCCCTCTTGACTTTATTCCTGTCGCTCCCTAGTCTGCTTGTTCAGTAATCAAGGTGGTATGCGATGGAAATAACCTACAATTTAAAACCTGCGTCCGAGCGCCGTACTGAGCAATTCAAGCCCGAGGGGAATGTGGGCTTTGGTAGCCTCAGAACCGATCATATGTTTTTGATGGATTATCATGATGGACAATGGTGCGATCCGCGCATCGTTCCTTATGGACCATTTGAAATGGCACCGGGTGCAATGGCGTTGCATTATGGCCAGTCGATCTTCGAAGGCGCGAAAGCCTTTATGCACGAAGATGGCGAGATTTATACTTTCCGCATTAATAAGAATGCCGAGCGGATGAATCGCTCCGCCGATATCGTTTGTATTCCTAATATCGATGAACAAATGCAGATGGATGCGATCAATGCGTTGATTGATGTCGATCGCCTGTGGTTCCCGATGCAAGAAGGCGCGTGTCTGTATATTCGTCCTTTTATTTTTGCGACCGAAGACCGCCTCTCTGTGAGCCCAAGTTCGCGTTATACCTTCTGTGTCGTGTTAAGCCCAAGTGGCGCTTATTACGCGGCTGGCGTGAACAAAGGCATACGCTTGCTGATCAGCAAAACTTTCCATCGTGCAGTATCGGGTGGCACTGGCGCCTCAAAAGCTGCGGGTAACTATGCGGCTTCGTTGCGTGCGGGTAAAGCGGCGGCAGCCTTTGGTGCATCGCAAGTGTTATATCTCGATTCAACCAATCAACAGATTGAAGAAGCGGGCGCGATGAATCATTTCCACATTCTGAAAGATGGCACTGTGATTATTCCAACCTTCACAGATACTATTTTGAAGTCGATCACCTCGCAATCTATTATGGAATTGGGAGATATGCTCGGTTGTGAAGTGCGCCAAGAGACTGTCATGCTTGATAAATTTATCGCTGATATTGAATCTGGTGAAATTGTCGAGGCTGGTGGTTTTGGGACGGCGGCCGTGGTTTCTGCTGTAGGCTCCTACATTTTTGAAGATGGCCATGTTGTCACTGTCGGTAATGGTGAAGTGGGCGAGCATGTTCAGCGCATCTATAAACTGTATACCGAAATCCAAAAGGGCCATATTAAAGGTCCTGAAGGTTGGGTTAAGCGTGTTGAACGTTTAGCAAAGTAAGGAATTTGTGGTGATGTTTAAAGGCTCCTAGGAGCCTTTTTTATTGGCTGAATTTTGCGATGACATTTGTAGACTTCGCCTTAAATCAAAGTGGCTGTGGCTTAGATTGATTTTTGAGTAAGGTTAAACAATCTTCGGCATTTAAGGGTTTACTCAGTAAAAAACCTTGTACTTGATCGCAACCCTGCATCGCCAAGAAGTTGAGCTGTTCTTGGGTCTCTACGCCTTCGGCGACGACATTCAGTTCTAAGCTGTGAGCGAGGGCAATAATGGCGCTGGTGATGGCGGCATCGTCGGGATCGTTGGTGATGTCTCTGACAAATTCTCGATCGATTTTGAGTGTGTCTATCGGGAAGCGTTTGAGATAGCTTAGGCTCGAATAACCCGTACCAAAATCATCCACGGCTATGGTCAATCCTAGGGCCTTGAGTTTAGATAGGATGCTGACCGATTCCTGCGGATTGCCCATGATCATTGATTCAGTAAGCTCAAGCTCAAGGGATTGAGCCGGGAGACCTGATACGGCTAAAGCAACTTCGATGGTGGAGATAATGTCCGCTTTCAGTTGGCGAGCCGATAGGTTGACGGCGATAGTGATCCCGTTAAATCCTAGACTATTCCATTCGGCTAATTGCTGGCAGGCGTGGTTGATCACCCAGTGGCCAATTTGAGTGATGATACCCGTTTCTTCCGCCAGTGGAATAAATTCCACAGGTGAAATAGGACCAAGTTCAGTGTGATACCAACGTAAAAGTGCTTCCAGTCCTGTGAGTGAACCGTCTCGTAAACAGAATTTAGGTTGATAAACCAAGCTTAGTTCTTTGCGTTGGATAGCTTCCTTTAAACCACTTTCGAGTTGTACATGACGGGTGGCGATTTCATTCAACTTAGAGGTATAAAACTGGAAGTTATTTCGACCTGATGATTTTGCGTGGTACATGGCGGTATCGGCAAATTTAATCAGTGAGTCGGCATTGTCCGCATCGTTAGGGTATAAGCTGATACCAATTGAGGTCGAGATGGTTAGCGTTTTATCGTCCAATAGGAAGGGTGTTTGGAATGCTCTGAGCACTTTTTCTGAGATCAGGGTTGCGGCTTTTGTTTTCGCAACACCTTCTAAAATAATAGTAAATTCATCGCCACCTAAGCGTGCGACAGTATCGCCATCACGCACTGCATTTTGCAGTCGTCTTGCCACGGCTTTCAGTAACAAATCCCCGACATGATGACCCATAGAGTCGTTGATATGTTTAAAGCGGTCGAGGTCTAAGAACAGCAAGGCAACGATATTATTCGCTCTGTGCGCTTGAGTAATCGCGTGGTTGAGCCTGTCTTGAAATAAAGTTCGGTTCGGTAAGCCAGTTAATGTGTCGAAGCTGGCGAGGAAACGCAGATCTTCTTCGGCTTTTTTCCGCTCTGTGATGTCGGTAAATACAGCAACGAAGTGACTGGTTTCGCCTTTGATATCGATCACTTGGTTGATTTCAAGCCAGACTAAAATGGCCTGACGTTGTTTATTGCGGATCCACAGTTCTCCTACCCAATGTTTGTGACGCAGTAGCTGTTGTTCAATTGTATTGAACAACTCCCGCTGTTGGCGACTAAAGGCTAAGTGAATGAAATGCCTGTCGGTTATTTGGCGTTCTGTGTACCCTGTAATGGCACAAAATGCTGGGTTGACCGAACGAATTCGATAGTTTAATCCTCCCACTACAACGGCTTCGTTCATACTGTTGAGCACTTGTGATGACAGTACCAACTCGTTTTCAATCAGTTTGCGCGAGGTAATGTTACGGTTGGTCCCTGTCATGCGGATTGGATTATCTAGGTTATCTTTTTCCACCACTTTACCGCGGTCTAAAATCCATATCCAATTACCGGGGGATCGTTCGACTCGGTACTCTGCTTCGAAGAAAGGCGAACGACCTTGAAGGTGTTCGTTAAGCTCAAATTTGAATCTTTCTCTATCCTCTGAGTGCATGCTCTCATGGGCTATATTGCTGCTATTCCAATGGGGGACTGAAGAATCCATATTGGTACGATAGACGCGATTTTCTGGTATGTTCCAGTCCCACATGCCATCGCCAGAGGCCCAAAGTGCAAGTTTGAGTCGCTCCTCTGAGGCGCGGATACTGGTTTCAAATTCGCGCTGTTGCTGACGTTTTCTTTTACGCCAGATAATGATCCAAGCCAACAGCCATAGAGAGAGCAAGCTATAGAGGGCGTAGGCGAACTGAGTTCGATAGAAGGGCGCTTGTACATGAAGATCGATAGAAAGGGCGTAGTCACCTTGAGTGTTGTATTGCAGCCCATGGCGAACATGCAGTTGGTAGTGACCAGGGTTAATATTGGTAAAGGTAATTTCATTACCTGTGGGGAGCTCATGCCACTCGTTATCAAATCCCTCAAGAAAATAGCTGAAGCGGTTTTTACCCGTATAGCTGAAATCCAATGAGGTCACCTCAAAACTGATCAGCTGATCGCTATAGTCCATTACTATGCTAGGTGGATGGCTTAAATCGAGAATAGTGTGCCCTTTACCCGCAATACTATAGCCAGTGAGTGCGACTTTAACATCGGGTCGTTGATCTGGAATTGACTTTGGATTGAAACGATTTATGCCATTAATGCCACCAAACCAGAGATCACCATCGCTGTCTTCAAGTTTTACGCCACCGTTAAACTCCAGTGCTTGTAGCCCTTCTTGCTCGTTAAATATGATGACACGATTGGTTTTAGGATTGAGCTTTCCTATCCCCGCATTACTACTAAACCAAATGTTGTGTTCTTGATCCTCGAGTAAGGCATAGATGGTATCACTTGGTAATCCCAGATTGCGGGTATAGTGGCTAAAACCTGCATCAATCTCTTGGGACGGTAACTTGCTGATCCCACCATGGGTGGCAAACCATACCTCGCCCGACTTTGTGACTAAAATATCGCGGACACGGTTGTTGATCAGGCTGTTTTTGTCTGAGGATTGATGGAAGTAGGATTTACCTGTGCCTGTTTTCATATCCAGTTTAAGTAGGCCATCGAGAGTACCTATCCATAGCGTATCTTTGTGTGTTCTGAGGATTAAAAACTGGTTTTGTGCCGGATAGAAATTATCAATATGTGCCAATGAGATAAAAGTAAATTCATCGGTATCTATCGCCTTACGGTAGAGGGCATTGGTTGTTGCCACCCAGAGGCGACCTTGCTCATCAATATCTAAACTACGGATATAATTGGTTTCTGAGCCTTGATCAGTGCGTTCTGTCACCTTGAGTAACTGGAAGTGGCCATCTAGCGCCAGTCGACCTAGCCCATAGTTAGTGGCAAACCAAAGCACGCCATTTTTGTCTTGGTCGATATCTCGCAGGGTAAGATTCAAGTTGCGTTGATGCATCCCTAAGGCGTTAGCAAAGAGCTCCGTGTAGTGTTCATATTTTCCATTGGCCAACATGCGTTTAAGCCCAGCACCTTCGGTGCCTATCCATAGCGCATTATCTTGGCTGCGGAACAAGGTGCGAATGTTGTTACTTTGTTGCGACAGGTTAGGGGTGGATTCGTAAATATGCTGAAAATACTGACGACGGGTATTAATTTTATCTAGACCAGAATAACTGGCACCTAACCATAAATTGCCAAAGGGATCTTGCAGTAAGCTCAGTATGTTATTTTCACTGATACTGTTGGTACGCTTAGGATCATACCTGTGGTAGGTCGCAGTAAATGCCTTATCGTTTCTCTCGAGTTGAATAAGACCGGCTTCTGGCCCAACAACCCAAAAATTACCCTGCTCAGTTTGGATAAAATCTTTAATGTAAGGCACATTATCGTCTGTCTGCCAGAGGATTTCGCCCTGTTGTGACGCCAAGTTGTAATGCCATAATTGCTCACCCAGAGCTAAAGTGATCGCATTAGCGGAATGTGCCCTAATTTGATGTGCAGTGAGATTCTGCGGGACATTTAAGCGAGTGATAGTATTGGCACTGACAGCAAAGGTGCCGCTATCTTGTGTTCCTGCCAGCAGGTAAGTGTCTTCAACATTGGCTAAGCTGGTGATGTGGGGTTGAACACTATTACCTAAGTTCACTTGGGTAATGCGTTTGGTTTTGGTCGATAGGGAAAATAGTCCTGCTTTAGTACCAATCCAGAGTGTATTGCCTACAACGCTGAGTTTGGTTGTGCGCGGATCGGTAAGCCCTTGTTCTTGGCCAAAGTGTTCAAAGGTCCCTGTGCTCAAATCGAGTCGATTTACCCCTTGGCTGAAAGTCGAAACCCAGATATTACCTTCTGAGTCTTGAATAATGTCAGAGACATAGCTCTCAGAAATACTCCTCGGATCATTGGGTGAATGGGGGAAAATATTGAAGCTGTGACCGTTATAAGCATGCAAACCATCTTGAGTGCCAATCCATAACATACCTGCATTGTCCATAAACAGGCTGGTAATCGTATTTTGGGTAAGGCCATCTTCACTGCGAATATGTTCAAATTTGAGCTGTGTAGAAGCCGCGCTCAATGGTTGAGCTAATCCATTGCACGAGATCCCCCACAAACTTAGGATAAAAAGCGTACTTAACATTAGCTTGTGGATTAGTTGACTCAAATTTTCCCCTACCAAAAACGGACCCATCCTGATTAGGTTTCTATTTAGTTTAGTTCTTAGCCTAGACTTTACATGCCATTTTGCTGTAAAAATGCGACTTAAATTGCTGACTTGGTTTAAAAATAACCAAAATCGATGGGCGCGATTCTGTAATAGATCATGCAATATATTAACTGTACCGTTTCACTGCCAATGTTCTTTTTATGACGAGTTTGTATTCTGGCGTTTTTGCTAAAGGATCTTAGCATTGTTTCAGGTATGTCAACATATCATGCTAAGACAAATACGGGCGAAGCAGATTAAAATGATGGGCGAGAATAGAAAAAAGACCTTGCCGGAAGGGGGAGAAGCAAGGTCTTTGGTTGAACTGTTTTACTTAGATAAATTTACGCAGCGGGCACCCGCACAAAACCTTCCATTAGTACCCGGGCGCTGCGGCTCATAATGGCTTTAACCACAGTCCACTGCCCGTCAACCATTGACGCCTCTGCGCCGACGCGCAAGGTGCCAGAGGGATGACCAAAGCGTACCGCATCCATTTTGCCCTGAGTGTCGCCGCCTGCGGCTAAGTTGACTAAGGTGCCGGGAATGGCTGCTGCCGTGCCAATTGCCACTGCCGCCGTGCCCATCATGGCGTGGTGCAACTTACCCATAGACAGGGCACGCACCAGTAGGTCGATATCCTCTGCAGCCACCGATTTTCCGCTCGAGGACACATAGGTCTGTGGTTTGGCGACAATGGCAATTTTAGGAGTATGCTGGCGTGATGCGGCTTCATCTATATGTGAAATCAATCCCATACGCACTGCGCCATAGGCACGAATAGTCTCAAATTTGGCAAGGGCGGCGTTGTCGCTATTAATATCATCCTGCAACTCAGTGCCTGTGTAGCCTAAGTCTTCAGCATTGATAAAAATGGTGGGAATGCCTGCATTGATCATAGTGGCGTTAAAGCTGCCAATGCCCGGCACTTCTAGCACATCGACAACATTACCCGTAGGGAACATGCTGCCCCCTTCACCGTCTTCATCGGCGGCGGGGCTCATAAACTCGATTTGCACTTCGGCGGCGGGAAAGGTTACACCATCGAGCTCAAAATCACCGGTTTCTTGCACTTCACCGTTGGTGATAGGCACATGGGCGATAATGGTTTTGCCTATGTTGGCTTGCCAAATTCGCACTGTGCAGATGCCATTTTGTGGAATACGGGCAGAGTCAATTAAGCCATTGCTGATGGCGAAAGCACCGACTGCGGCGGTTAAGTTACCGCAGTTACCACTCCAATCGACAAAGGGCTTGTCGATAGCCACTTGGCCAAAGAGGTAATCGACATCGTGATCGGTTTGGGTGCTAGGGGAGAGGATCACGGTTTTGCTGGTGCTCGAGGTTGCTCCGCCCATGCCATCGATTTGTTTACCGTAAGCGTCTGGGCTGCCTATCACTCGCAGTAACAAGGCATCACGTGCGGGACCTGCAACTTGTGCGGCTTTAGGTAAATCCTGCAGACGGAAAAACACCCCTTTACTGGTGCCGCCGCGCATATAGGTCGCGGCGACTTTTATTTGGGGCGGAAAAAGATTGTTACTCATGCTATTAACTCCATAGGGAATAGCGATACAGGTTAGCGTCGGTATCAAAGGCGGCGATTCTAAATGGGTATCGCCGCCTTTTTAGCGCGAGTGTTATTTCAGATTCGATTCTAAAAAGTCCTGCGCGAAGCGTTGCAATACGCCGCCCGCCTCGTAGATAGACACTTCTTCGGCGGTATCGAGACGACACGTCACTGGCACTTCGATGCGCTCACCGTTTTTACGGGTGATAACGACAGTTAAGTTCGCTCTTGGCGCTGGCGTGCCGAGGACATCGAACACTTCTGTGCCGTCTATACCATAGGTGGCGCGGTTGTCACCGACTTTAAATTCCAGTGGCAACACGCCCATGCCCACTAAGTTAGTGCGATGAATACGCTCGAAACCTTCGGCAACAATGGCCTCAACGCCCGCTAAACGTACGCCTTTGGCGGCCCAGTCACGGGACGATCCTTGGCCGTAATCCGCACCCGCAATGATGATCAGCGGTTGCTTACGTTCCATATAGGTTTCAATCGCTTCCCACATACGAGTCACTTGGCCTTCGGGTTCGATACGCGTCAGTGAACCTTGTTGCACTTTGCCATCAACCAGCGCCATTTCGTTTTTAAGCTTAGGGTTGGCAAAGGTTGCGCGCTGGGCGGTTAAGTGATCGCCCCTGTGGGTGGCGTAGGAGTTAAAGTCTTCCTCCGGCAAGCCCATTTTGTGCAGATATTCGCCCGCGGCGCTGTCCATCATAATGGCGTTAGAAGGCGATAAATGGTCTGTGGTGATGTTGTCACCCAGCACCGCCAGTGGTCGCATACCCTTGAGTGCGCGTTCACCCGCCAATGCGCCTTCCCAGTAAGGTGGGCGACGAATATAAGTAGATTGCGGACGCCAATCGTACAGCGGGCTGATTTTTTCGCCATAATCGACGGCTAAATCGAACATGGGCTCGTACACTTTACGGAACTGCTCAGGTTTAACACTTGTCGCAATCACGGCATCGATTTCTTCATCTGATGGCCAAATGTCGATAAGTTTTAATGGCTTACCGTCTTTATCTAATCCCAGCACATCCTTTTCGATATCGAAACGTATGGTGCCTGCAATCGCGTAGGCGACGACCAATGGCGGCGATGCTAAGAA
Source organism: Shewanella sp. SM69 (assembly GCF_025653985.1). NCBI lineage: Bacteria > Pseudomonadati > Pseudomonadota > Gammaproteobacteria > Alteromonadales > Shewanellaceae > Shewanella > Shewanella sp. SM69. The sequence continues at coordinate 59,662 of NZ_JAKKRV010000013.1, read as the reverse complement.
AGCTTGTTTTGCATAGGGATGAATACGGCCATCAAAGTTTCGGTTACCCGATAACACTGCGGTAGCGTACAAGTCGCGGTCGATCACTTCTTTTTGAATCACAGGATCCAGCGCGCCGCTCATACCGTTACACGTCGTACAGGCAAACCCAACAATGCCAAAACCGAGTTGTTCAAGTTCAGGCAATAGCTTGGCTTCTTCCAAATACAACTGCACAGCTTTTGAGCCGGGGGCGAGTGAGGTTTTGACCCAAGGTTTGCGGCTTAAGCCTTTAGCGTTGGCGTTGCGGGCAATGAGACCTGCAGCAATCACGTTGCGTGGGTTACTGGTGTTAGTACAGCTGGTAATCGCCGCAATAATCACAGCCCCATCGGGCATTAAGCCGGGCTCGTTTTCGACTACGCCGCTAATTCCGCGCTCAGCCAATTCTGATGTTGGCACCCGTGCATGTGGGTTTGATGGCCCTGCAATGGTGCGCACCACCGAAGATAAATCAAAATGCAGTACGCGTGGATAGTGCACTTCGGTCAAGCTGTCGGCCCACAAACCTGCGGTTTTGGCATAGGTTTCAACCAGCTTAACTTGCTCGGCTTCGCGGCCAGTTAAGGTCAAATAATCTAAGGTTTGCTGGTCGATGTAGAACATGGCCGCAGTAGCGCCAAACTCAGGTGTCATGTTCGAAATCGTGGCGCGATCGCCTAATGTCAGCGCCGCTGCGCCTTCACCGAAGAACTCTAAATAAGAGGAGACGACTTTTTGTGCGCGTAAAAATTCGGTCAAGGCCAATACGATATCGGTAGCCGTAATGCCAGGCTGCGGTCTGCCCGTGAGCTCGACACCGATAATGTCCGGTAGACGCATATAGGATGCGCGGCCTAGCATCACGCTTTCGGCTTCTAAGCCGCCGACACCTATGGCGATAACGCCCAGTGCATCAACGTGTGGTGTGTGGCTGTCGGTGCCAACTAAGGTATCAGGGAAGGCCACGCCATTGCGTGAATGCACCACAGGGGACATACGCTCTAAGTTAATTTGATGCATGATGCCGTTACCCTGAGGGATAACATCAATGTTTTTAAAAGCTTTTTGCGTCCAATCAATAAAGTGGAATCTGTCTTCGTTGCGTCTGTCTTCGATGGCGCGGTTTTTGGCAAAGGCGTCTTTATCAAAACCACCAAATTCGACAGCGAGTGAGTGATCCACAATCAGCTGGGTTGGCACAACTGGGTTCACTTTGGCGGGATCGCCACCTTTAGCGGCAATAGCGTCACGCAGACCCGCAAGGTCAACTAAAGCGGTTTGCCCCAAAATATCATGGCACACCACGCGGGCAGGAAACCAAGGGAAATCCAGTTCTTGCTTAGATTCGATAATCTGTTTTAGCGAGTCGGTCAAAACGGCCGGATCGCAGCGACGGACTAAGTTTTCGGCTAAAACGCGCGAGGTGTAAGGTAGCTTGGCATACGAGCCAGCTTGAATGGCTTCTATGGCTTCGCGGGTATCGAAGTAATCGAGTTGAGTGCCGGGTAAGGGCTTGCGATATTGGGTATTCATAGCAGTGCTCATAACATCATCCATTTCGGAAAATGAAGTTGGCGCAGACTTACATTGAGTGAAATCTCGCGCCAAGTGTGGTCAATTTTGCTTAACGGTTGGCAATTGGTACCACTTTGCGCGGCGCCACGCCCACATAATCGGCACTCGGGCGGATGATGCGGTTGTTAGAGCGTTGCTCCATCACGTGCGCCGCCCAGCCAGTGACGCGTGAACACACGAAGATTGGCGTAAACAACTTAGTCGGAATATCCATGTAGTGGTAAGCGCTGGCATGGAAGAAGTCAGCATTACAGAAGAGTTTTTTCTGTTCCCACATCAGGGCTTCGCAGGCAACTGATACGCGGTATAGGCGGTCGTCACCGTTGGCAGCCGCCAGTTTTTCTGACCATTCTTTGATGATGGCGTTACGTGGATCGCTGTCGCGGTAGATCGCGTGACCGAAGCCCATGATCTTATCTTTACGCTCGAGTTTGCCCATTAAGATGTCGCGCGCATCGGCTTCATCTTTCATATCTTGAATGAGTTCCATCGCCGCTTCGTTCGCGCCGCCATGCAGCGGGCCGCGCAGTGAACCAATCGCCCCAGTGACGCATGAATGCATATCTGACAGGGTGGAAGCACAGACGCGAGCGGTAAAGGTTGATGCGTTAAATTCATGTTCTGCATAAAGAATTAACGATACGTCCATCACTTTAGCATGCAGTGCCGACGGCGCTTTGCCATGTAATAAGTGGAGGAAGTGTGCGCCAATTTGATCGTCATCGGTTTCAGTATCGATACGCACGCCATCGTGGCTAAAGCGATACCAGTAACAGATGATCGATGGGAATGCGGCGAGTAAACGGTCGGTAATTTCACTCTGTTCGCTAAAGCTGTGCTCGGCTTCTAAGTTGCCTAGCATAGAGCAGCCAGTACGCATCACATCCATAGGATGAGTGTCGGCTGGAATGCGCTCCAATACTTCTTTTAATGCTTGCGGCAGACCGCGAAGGCCTTTGAGTTTGGTTTTGTAGGCATCAAGTTGGGCTGCCGTGGGCAGCTCGCCGTAAAGAATGAGATAGGCGACTTCTTCGAAGGTGGCATTTTCACCGAGATCTTTCACATCATAACCGCGGTACGTTAGGCCCGAGCCTGACACGCCCACTGTGCTCAATGCGGTTTCGCCTGCACTCTGGCCACGTAATCCTGCACCGCTTAGTTTTTTAGCTTCTGACATAATCCTTCCCTTCCGTTAACTCTATGTGGTTATTGCTGGTGGATGAATGCACTTATTTTTGAGTGTTCATTCGCCTACATTTATTGGTTAAGTCTGCACTTTTTATTTAATTTGTTTAACGCTAAATCTGTTTTAACGTCAAACCCTGTAGGGTTGCAGCTTTTCGGTTATTTATCTTGGCTGAACAGTTGATCTAACTTGTCTTCAAAGGCGTGGTAGCCTAAGTATTTATACAAGTCTTTACGGGTCTGCATAGTGTCTAGCACGTTGCGTTGATGACCATCATTCATCAGCGCTTGCATGACGTTCAGTGCGGCTTGGTTGGCTGCACGGAAAGTACCGAGTGGATAAAGCACCATGTCGGCACCCGCCTCGGCGAGTTCTTCTTTATTGAACAATTGGGTTTGACCAAATTCAGTCATGTTCGCCAAAATCGGTGCTTTTACCTGTGCTTTAAAATGGCGATATTGGTCTAGCTCAGTTAAGGCTTCGGCGAAGATCATGTCGGCACCGGCGGCGATATACGCTTGAGCACGTTCAATTCCCGCTTCTAAACCTTCCACGGCGACCGCATCGGTACGCGCCATGATCACAAAGTTAGGATCGGTACGGGCATCGACGGCCGCTTTAATGCGATCGACCATTTCTTCAATGCTCACGACCGCTTTGTTAGGTCTATGGCCGCAACGCTTTTGCGACACTTGGTCTTCCATGTGCACAGCAGCGACGCCGATTTTTTCGAATTCTTTGATGGTACGAGCAATGTTGAATGCGCCGCCCCAGCCAGTATCGATATCGACCAATAAAGGCACCTGCGTGGCGGAGGTGATGCGGCCGGCATCAATCAGCACGTCATTCATTGAGGTCATGCCCAAGTCAGGCAAACCGTAGGAAGCATTGGCAACGCCAGCGCCCGAAAGATACAAGGCTTGGAAGCCTGTTTGTTCTGCCATTAAGGCAAAATAGGCATTGGTGGTGCCAACGATTTGTAACGGTTTGGCCTTAGCAAGAGCTTGGCGAAAACGTAATCCTGCGCTTTGAGTCATGGTTTTATTCTTTTCCATTTTATGGGAAGTGGGCATATTGAGCCGTAAGAACTTAGCTAATGTTGGCTAAGGTTTCTTTTGCGGCTGCATTGGCTTGCAATTCAATTAAGCGTAATTCGGTATTTTTACGCCCTTGTTCGATATGGCGGCGCATCAGCAAACTGGCCAACTCACCATCGCGCTGGGCAATGGCTTCGACTATGCGTCTGTGTTCGGCAATCGCTTTCACGGGGCGATTTTTATTGGTGCACTGGTAGCGGTACATACGTAGCAAGTGATACAGACCACCGACTAAGGTTTCCTGCAGATGCTTGTTACCGCTGGCTTGAATAATTTGGTAGTGGAAGTCGACATCGCCTTCCTCTTGGAAGTAAGTATCACCCTTGGCGAGCGCCGCTTCTTGCGTTGCGAGCAGATCTTCTAGCTTGGCTAATTGTTCTGGGGTGATACGGCTGGCGGCGAGTTCGCAGGCCATGCCTTCAAGCACGCTACGTAGTTGATATAAATCGTTAAGTTCACTCACTGTTAGCTGGGCGACGCGGGCACCAACATGGGGCGCACGCACCACTAAACGTTGTCTTTCTAAGGTTTGCAGGGCTTCGCGGGTCGGGCCGCGGCTGATGCCGTACTTTTCGGCCAGTGCTTGCTCGTTAATCTTGCTGCCCGCAGGCAGTTCGCCCTTGATGATGCTGGTTTGGATCTGCACCAAAATTTGATCGGCTAATGTGGTCGACGTCTTATCTGCCGAGGTCGATTTGACCTTGTGTAGGTGGGGAACTTGAGTGTCATCAGAAACGAACGTCGTGTCTTGCTTCAACATAGAGCGCATCACTATTAATAGGATTGTCGACAATGGGTAAAAAATAGCCCTCCCTTGGTGGATTGTCAACAATGTGTTTACTTAGACGTAAGTCTATATTTCAATGAATTTCTGTTTTTGCTATTGATTTTTAACATTTTATTTTTATTATCTCGTTGTTAATATTTTATGTTATGAATATTTAAATATTAAATTGTCAACAATGACGTGGTTTTAACCTTCCAACCTCGTTGCGGATGTTGATGGTTTTGGGGAAAATCGTCCAAATGCATTTGGCATGTTTATCCTTCGCGTTATGCTATGGGCGGAATGAGACATTTGGGGATGACAGTGGAAAAAGTGTTAGTGAGCAGTTGTTTACTCGGGCAAGCGGTGCGCTACGACGGTGGTCATAACTTGATGGAGAGCGAACTTGTACAGACGTGGCTTGAGCAAGGGCGGATTGTAGCGATTTGTCCCGAATGTGCAGGCGGTTTGCCGACACCCAGACCGCCTGCTGAGCGGGTTGGGCAGCGTATCTTAACCGCTCAGGGTGAGGATGTGACCCACGCTTTTAGTCTGGGAGCCGATCTCGCCCTTAAGCTGGCGCAGCAAGAAGGCATTAAAGTGGCGATCCTAAAAGCCCGCAGTCCATCCTGTGGTAATAGGCAGATTTACGATGGTCAATTTGTAAAACAGTTAATTGCGGGACAAGGATTAACAGCTGAAAAACTCAGCGCCGCAGGAATAACCGTATTCAATGAATTGGAGTTATCCGCTGCAGCGGCATACGTTGCTGAACTAGAGCAAAGCTAGAGACGAGCTAGCTTGCTTGAGTGTGATTTGGGCTGGTGGCCTTATTGTTCACACTTTGATGTGTTTGGAGTAAAGCATGAATTTGTTGATCTTTTTCCGCCCACACTTGGTTTAACCAGCGCTGGAATTCGACGCGGTACTCAGACTCAGAGAAATAACGTGCCGCATCTACCTGAGGCACGGGCAGGGCGTTAATTCGCACAATAATCTTACTGACCTTACCATTCATCACCCCAAACAGAATATCGTCAGGCGCATCTGGGTAGACGATTGTCATATCCAGCAGGTTAGTAAATTGTTCGCCCATGGCTGATAAGGTAAAGGCGATACCACCCGCTTTAGGACGTAACAAATGTTGATAAGGCGAGTTTTGGCGCTGATGTTTATCTTGGGTAAAACGGCTGCCTTCAACATAGTTAATGATTGACGTGGGCATATTGCTAAACTTGGCACAGGCGCGGCGTGTGGTCGCTAAATCTTTGCCCTTAAGCTTTGGATTCTTTTTAAGTTTTGCTGGGCTGGTTCTATTCATAAATGGCATATCCAGCGCCCAACATCCTAGGCCCATGATGGGCACATAGATGAGTTCTTTTTTGAGGAAGAACTTCAGCATAGGGATGTGGTTACGTAACACGTAAGTTTGCGCGGCGATATCGAATCCACTGAGGTGGTTGCTGATCAGCAAATACCAGCTGTTTTTATCGAGTCCTTCGAGCCCTTTGACATCCCACTCAATTTTAGCGATCAAATACAAGATGCCACCGTTGCAGCAGGCCCAAGCCCACATAAAACGGTTCATGACCGTAGTCACCGCATTGCGCGCACCTTGTGCTGGCATCACAAGTTTCACTAATCCGCCAATGCTGATAAGCGAGCCCCAAACGGCGGTATTAATGATCAGCAAGCTTAAGCTCAGCATAAACAACACTGAACCAGGCAGGAAATTCAACATAGTGGCGTTACCTTTATTCTTTATTCTTTATTCTTTATTCTTTATTCGCTTGGCTAGCGAGTTGGCTTAACACTTGATCCTTAGTGAGCCAGAGTTGATTCAGTTGTTCTTGGAAGCCAATTTTAAAATCGCGGTCATTCATATAATCGCCGCGCATCGCAGGATCAATATCGGAGACCTTGATGTGTACTTTAACGCTTGGCAACTTGCCTGTCAGGTAGTCCCAATAGCTCGGTACTGCGTCTGGGTAGTAAATGGAGACATCGACTAGCTTGTGGATCTGTTCACCCATGGCTGATAGCGCGAAGGCCATTCCGCCCGCTTTAGGTTTTAGCAAATGTTGGAACTGTGAGTTTTGTTTTTGATGCTTAGCCTTGCTGAAGCGCGTGCCTTCGACAAAGTTCATCACACTCACAGGCTTAGCCTTAAACTTAGCACAGGCTTTACGTGTAATTTCAATGTCTTTGCCCTTTAACTTAGGGTTCTTACGCAACTGTGCTGTGCTATAACGACGCATAAAAGGAAAATCGAGTGCCCACCAAGCTAGGCCTAATACGGGCACAAAAATCAGCTCTTGCTTGAGGAAAAACTTTAAGAAAGGGATTTTTCGGTTAAAAATCCGCTGCAGGATCAGGATATCGACCCAAGACTGGTGGTTGGCAATCACCATGTACCACTCTTTAGTGGAAAAGTCGGTGTCACCACTCAGTTCAATCTTAACGGGATGTAAGCAGCGTTCAATTACGCCATTAACACTGATCCAAGCGCTGGCACAAAAATCGAGCACATGACTAGTCGCAGTCCTTAATAGACTGATAGGTATCAGTTTTATAAAACTGATTAACACGATTGGGATAGTCCAAAAGACGGTATTTATAACGTAACCTAAAAATGCAATACAGCCTTTTATCTGTGAAAACAGCATTCCCATCCGAGCCCCCTGACAAAAATTGGAGGCCTATGTTACTCGGTGTAGGCGTTTGGCTCAATCTTAGGCACTGCTGGTCGGTGCATTTGTTCATCTTCACTGTAAAGCGGCTGATTCAATATTGCTGGGATAGTCGTGCTAGCAACCTATCCATAGCACGATAACCCAGTGCTTGGGCAAGATGGCGGCGTTCGGTGTTAGGTGCTTGTTCAAGATCGGCGATAGTGCGGGCGACTCTTTGTATACGATGAAAACTGCGAACCGAAAGGCCAAGCTTGACCACGCTTTGCTCCAAAAACACTAAATCAGCATCACTGAGCCCGCTGAAGCGTTTCAATTGTTTCCCTGTAAGTTCGCTATTGAGCACACCAGCACGGGCGAGTTGTAGTTCACGTGCTAGCTTAACTCGTTTGGCGATATCTTGGCTGGTTTCTGTCTGCGGCGCGGCTTGAGTTAAAGTGCCCGCGGGAAGTTTGGGCACTTCTATGGTCAAGTCGAAACGATCGAGAAACGGACCTGAAAGCCGCGAAAGGTAACGTTGGATTTGTTCAGGGCTGGATCTATGATGGCTATCCAAGTCGCCACTAGGGCTAGGATTCATCGCTGCGATTAATTGGAATCGACTCAAAAATGTCAGTTTAGCGGCGGCGCGGGAAATCACTACTTCGCCGGTTTCCATCGGTTCGCGCAGGCAATCTAAGACTTTACGCGGAAATTCAGCCACTTCATCCAAGAATAATACACCGCGATGGGCGAGGGAGATCTCACCGGGTTTTGGGATACTGCCACCGCCCACGAGGGAGATCGAAGAACTCGTGTGGTGCGGCGCCCTAAATGGTCGCTGTAAAAAATGCTGCGGTTTAATGTCGAGTCCAGCAACGGAATGAATTGCCGCCACTTCTAACGCTTCCTCATAATTGAGCGCGGGCAATAGTGCCATCATGCGGCTGGCAAGCATGGTCTTGCCTGTACCTGGCGGGCCTAGCATCAAGAGGTTGTGGTTACCCGCAGCGGCAATTTCGAGTGCTTGCTTAGCCTGATATTGGCCAATCACATCGCTCAGGCAAGTATGGGACTCGGGTGTCTCTTGGCTTACCCATTCTAACTGTGGCGCCAGTGTGGGCAGTTGGTTTTGCCCTTGTAAATACGCGGCTAGACTTTGCAGATGCGAACCAAATAACACATTGGGATAGCCGACTAGCTCTGCATCGTGGCGGTTATCTAGCGGTAAGACCAAGGTATGGTCTTGGCGCTTCGCAGCGATAATCGCGGGCAATAACCCTTGGCAGTAACGTATGTGCCCTGACAGTGCCAGCTCGCCGACAAACTCGATATTTTTTAAACTGTTAATGGGAATCTGTTCCGAAGCAGCCAATATGCCCACGGCGATGGGTAAGTCGTAGCGGCCACCTTGTTTAGGTAAATCAGCTGGCGCGAGATTGACGGTTATCCGTCGCATCGGAAACTCGAATCCCGCATTGATCAAGGCACTGCGTACTCGCTCACGGGCTTCTTTTACCGAAGCTTCGGGTAAGCCTACAAGATTAAATGCTGGTAAGCCGTTGCTGAGATGCACTTCAACTGTGACTTGTGGAGCTTCGACCCCACAACTGGCTCGGGTATTGACACAGGCAATCGCCATAAACAAATCCTTTTGTTGATCTTTTTCGCTGAATTTGAGTGTAGCAGTAATTAATGGGAGGGGTTTCCTATCGCCTAGGTCGTTGCCCTTCTCATTAGCAAGCCGTTGACTCTGGCTTTGCTAATCGTGTGATAGGCTTGGCAATTTGCCTTATTTGAAGATGGCAAATAGTTGATAGAAATGATAAAAAACAAACATTGGAGTCGTGAGGTAAATATGGATATATTTTTAGCAGAAAATTCCCCCATTCGTCGGCAGTTGTTAGAGCAAAAGCTGGCGCAGTTTAAAGACCCACATCTTGCCCATACGCTTTCGGCATTTATTCGCAATAGTGTCGATCTCTATCCCTGTGCAATCGAAGATTATGCTCAGTTAGGTAACAGCCGGATGGGTGGATTGCCGGATTTGCCTGTGGGAATGGATTACCCCGTCACTCTGGTCGGAAGGGAGGAGATGCTTGATGGCTATGTTGAGAGCTTTGGCCATACCCGCGAGTTTATTAATGAGCATTGGCGGGAGGACTGGCAGGACGATTGGGAGACTGATGAGGAGCATAATTGGGATTGGGACGAGGCGGCGCAAGCCTTCCGTGTGCCCATGCAATTTATCGCACAGCTCAACTGCAGCGACCTGAAGGCGTTTCAATCTTATTTGCCTCGAGAAGGGCGATTGTTGTTCTTTTTGGAGCGCTGGCGATTCTCGGAAATGCTTCGCGGCCATGTCTATTATGTCGCTGAGGATCAGCAACTGAACTCTGGAAAAGCGATTGCCGAACCTAAGTTCGACGATGCGGTATGTGCAAACTATGAGTATGAAGAGGCTTATCAACTTCAGGGAATTGCCAGCATTAAGATGATAGCCCCTGACATGATTAATAGTGACAACCCGCATTTAGTAAAGTTAGCCAAGGCACGTTTACAAGCGCTACCAGAACCGCAACAAGCTATGGTGCTGGAGGCCCTAGCGGTTGTGGATGATGAATTGGCACCAGAGTGGCAAGATCAGCTCAAGGGCTATGAGCTGATACAATTGAATGAGCACGGGTTTATCCCTGGTCAGATTCTCACTCAATCGCAATGGGCTAATACCGACTGGCAGTCATCCAACTTGCAGGCATTGCTGGTCCCCGAGCAGCCGCTGCCGTATTACAATGGTATCGCCAGCATTAATGGCCATGGCGATAGTCGCTATAAAGCCCCCGAACTCCATGCCGCGGCTGAATTAGGCGGCAATGCCGAAGATTATCTAGTACTGTTCAAAGTCGTCTACAGTGAGCATTCTATGCAATTGAATTTTATTATCCACCGGGACGATCTCGCGTCGGGTCAATTTGAACGCATTTACTGCATTTATGATTATTAGTTCATTGAAAGGTTGGCTACTGCCAACCTTTTTGTTTGGCGCTCCGGGCTACACAGCAATCGGAGTACATCGAGACGATTGAAGGTGTATGTTGTGACCGATTAAAAGAAGAGTCGCAAGCACAATTTAGTGCCTTTGAATGAATATGAGTTATAAAGGATTGATTCTGGGAGAAATGATTACCACTGAATAGATTGAGTGCTTGATAGTTATATTTAATTATTTCAATCAGTTAATAGAGATTAGTCAACCTATGCCATTATATGAGGGCATCGTTGCACAGTCTCATTTGGTTTACCCTCCACTGAAAATCATGGTTCCCCTCCCCACGACCTTGATTCAACTCGACCGCTAGGCTGCATTAACGTCTGAGTTCTAACTTGTATTCCTTTTAAGTCCCCGTCATTTTCTCCGTGGTTAGGTCGCAAGACTGACTATAAGGCCGCCATTTACATCCCCATAAATATTCTGCTACTGAGCCACTCGAACTCCTTATACAGACAGGGTGTCGGAATAAATAGTCAGCATATAAAGTATACTTTGTATCATTTTGTGGTTTAATCGAAACATCTGCTGCCGATTTTAGCAACATTTTGGGTGGTGATGCGGTAACAAGGTTGTGAATCGATAATAATAAAGTGACCTCTTGTGAAGGATGACATTTGAGGGAACATGGTCGAGGAGAACTCGCCTATGCGTTCGTGGATGTTAGCGTGTATGTTTATCTGTACTGCGGGTTTTGGTGGGGCAGCATGGGCAAAACTCGATGTGGTTTTTTTTAATCCTGGGGCTGTCGATGACAGTTTTTGGGGAGATGTCGACCAATTGATGTTGGCGGCATCGACGACACTCGATATTAAACTCGATATCATTCATTCCGATCGCAATCACTTCAAGATGATCACTCAACTCGATGAGTTGTTAGCTTCTGCAAAGGCGTTACCTAATTACGTTATTCTGGTTAATGAAAAACAATCCGCGATAAAAATGCTACAGGCGCTTTATCCTCACCCTGTCTATGTGCAATTGATTTTAAATGATATTTCCCCTGGCGAGCGTGATGCCTTGCTGCAAGATCCCCATTGGCAAGAATATCTGTTACCCGCCATTATTCCCGATAATTACGCTATTGGTTCGGCGACCGCTAAGGCCTTAATGGACGACTTAGAGGGAAAGGCGGCTAAAGTTCTGTTGATTTCGGGCGATAAATCGACGCCTGCTTCAGTGCTACGAACCCAAGGTGCCAGTGACTATTTCTTTATGCAGTCCAATGCCACTCTGACTCAAACGGTTTATGGCCAATGGAGTGAGGCAGTGGCTTATGGGCAAGCGTTAACCCTGCTGAATCGTTATCCTGATCTGAATGTGATTTGGGCCGCCAGTGATCGTATGGCGATTGGGGTGCTTAAGGCATTGAAGGAAAAAGGTTTGGTGTCTGGTAAAGATGTATTTGTCGGTACGATCAATACTTCACCTGAGATTTTACAGCTTTGTCGCCAGCACTCTGTGAGTGTTATTGGTGGCGGGCATTTTTTGGTTGGCGCTTTAGGTTTGGTCGAATTGCAATATTATCAGCAGCATAAAAAATATCTCCCCTATGACAATGTTGCCTTGTTCGGTGTTTTGCAACCAGATTCGGCATTTTATCAAATGTTAGTTGCTCGAGATTGGCCACAGATTTTCCAGTCTCAGATTTTGAATAAGTTGCCCCTCAAGGCGTAATAACAGGTGTACATGAAGCATCGTAATCATTCTATTAGCCACAAGATGACGCTGATTATTATTGGGGTGAGCTCGTTTTTTGCTGTATTAACTATGCTGGTACAGTTGATTTGGAACTATCAGGATAGTATCGATAATGCGACTTCGGATATCCGCGAGTATTCAGAATCTATTTTGCCAAGCGTGGCTAAGTCGCTGTGGGACGTCGACCGTAGCTTGTTATCGGATTTGCTCTCTGGACTGGGGATGATGCCACTAGTGTCGAGTGTACATTTAGACAGTATCGATGGCGTCACTATGCATCTGGGTAAACCTTTGTTAACCGATGACGAGTCGCAAACTCTATTTCACTATCCTGTGACCTATCAAGAGCAGTCGATAGCGACTTTGACTGTAGGGTTAGATACCAATCGGCTTTACTACGAGCTGTGGAGGCAGTTGATTTTTATCGTGCTCGGTAATGGGTTAAAGACCCTATTGATGATTTATTTGATTTTGACCTTAGTGCGACTCATGGTGACAGATAGATTGTCGGCACTGGAAGATTTCACTAATAAAATCAATCTTAACTCGTTAAAAAAGTTATCTGTGCCCGAGACGGTAACCGCAAGACCCGATGAAATAGCCCATGTGGCATTGTCACTTAAGGGCATGTATCAAAGGATACGTAATGATTTAGCCATCAATAAACGTCAGCAACGTGCACTGCAACAACAACAGCATTTATTGTCTGACTTAGTCAAAGAACGAACTAAAGAATTAGATTGGCAGTCGCAGTCGAATCAATTGTTGGCTGAGATTTCGTTGCAATTTTTGAGCATAGATACCTGCAATGTGGATAAAACCTTAACTGAGGTATGCCACAAAATAGGTCAGTTATTTGATGTTGAAAGGGTGAGTCTTCTCGAATTCAATCAGCAGCATGCCTATTACCGCAGCTTTTGGACCAGTGACTTACACGCAAATAAGGTCCAAGTGATTTCGGTAGATAATATTGCTCAACTGGCTAAAAAATTCGAGACGGAATCGACCTTAGTGATTGAGGATCTTGAGGCGTTAAAGGCTTTTTCACCACAGGAATATGAGGTAATGAAATCCGTGGGGATATGTTCGATTGCCGCCTTTGCGATTAAAAATGCTGGGGAGTTATTGGGATTGCTCTCGCTGTCGACTGTGTCGCGGCCATTAAATTGGAACGCCCAGAAAAAGAATATGCTGACCCAATTCGCCTCCGCATTGAACGAGTTACTGCTACGCGAACAGAAAGAGCGTCAGATGATAGTGCTACAACAAGCGCTGGTTGCCGCGAATAGCCAATTAAAGGTGATGGCTGAAACCGATGAGTTAACTGGCTTAGCTAATAGACGACCCTTTACCGAAAGATTAGCTACTGTGCTACAAGCTAACACTCCAGCGGGATTGTTAATGTTGGATATCGATTATTTCAAATCCTACAACGACACTTATGGTCATCTTGAAGGCGATACTGTGCTCAAGCGAGTGGCAGATGCCTTAGCACAGTGCGATATCCTGCCGCATAATGCTCTATTGGCTCGCATTGGTGGTGAAGAGTTTGCTTTGGTCGTCGAGCAGGTCACGCCAGCACAGTTAACGGCTATTGCTACGCAACTGTGTTATCTCGTTGAGCAACTCAATATTCCCCATCAAGTATCTCCCTTGGCTGTGGTGACGATCAGTATTGGCAGCGTGTTTTTGCCATTAGATAAGATCTCGGGGTTTAAGATGGCCGACGTATTACGCCGCGCCGATGTTTGCCTCTATCGCGCTAAGGATAAAGGTCGCAACAGAGTCGAGGTTGAAGTGATTTAATGGGAGCCGGTTGAAGGTGACGTTACTCTTTCGCCAAGATATCCCAACGCGTTGCTGGATTGGCTACTGAGCTTCAAGAGTCTAGGCTCTATGCTGCAAAATTGGAGACATATTCGGTTAGCATCACCACGCCACAGACGCCCTCAATCATGCTAACTAATTGATAACATTTATGTGAAACATAGCGGTAGATAAGTCGCTAAGATAAAAATTACCCAAGGTGAGGTAATATTAGGCGGCAGATGAGATATAATCTGCCGCCTAATGTCGATTTAGCGATGCACTCTGAGTGACATCCATGCTGCCATTCTGGACGTATTTTACGTAACGCAACTAAGCAAAGCCACGACTGCATAGTCAATTCTATTGGCTTAAATGTACGTTCTAGCAGCTCAATATCAAAGCCACCGCGCTCGGATGTCTAATGCCATCGAGTCGAGTAAAATAATTAAATGCTGTATATTCAGTCGCTTCGACATAAAACATTACTTAAATGATGCAAGTGCATTAGCGCTATGCGTGTGCTGCGAGAGCGGAGTCACGCATAACTCGTGAATTTGCAGATATACTGAGTGCACCCTAATGATTGTCATCTAAGCGCTCATTCATCTCAGGGGTGAAAGTGGTCAATACAATCTTGTTGTGCAGCGACCAGACAAAGCAAACTTTGCTCAAATACAATGAATTCAACTGACACGCGAGCAATAAGGCGCGGGTTGGTCCTAGTTAGTCCAGTGTTAAATGAAAGGTGTTACATGAGTCTCTTTGATAACGTGATGATTATATTGTGTCTAATCGGCGCGAGTTGTTTTTTCTCTATGTCAGAAATTGCACTTGCCGCTTCACGTAAAATTCGTTTACGTCAGTTAGCCGATGAGGGCGATGCACGAGCAGAAAAAGTGCTGCAGTTACAAGCCGTTCCCGGCAGCTTTTTTACGGTAGTACAAATTGGTCTTAATGCCGTTGCCATCATGGGCGGTATTGTGGGTGAGTCGGCATTTCGGCCTTACTTCTATCAGTTGCTTTCCCCTTTAGTTGCCGAGCCTTGGCTGAGCCAATTGAGCTTTGTTTTATCCTTCATAACGGTAACCAGCGCCTTTATTTTAGTCGCCGATTTAATGCCAAAACGCATTGCCATGGCGATGCCTGAGCCTGTCGCTTTAGCTGTTGTCGGGCCTATGTCTTTCTGTATTGTGCTATTACGCCCATTAGTGTGGTTTTTCAATGGCATGGCTAGTGGTATCTTTAAACTGCTGCAGATCCCAACCGTGCGTAACGATGCCATCACCTCCGACGACATTTATGCCGTCATGAATGCGGGTGCCGAAGCTGGGGTGCTAGATCGCGGTGAGCAACAGATGATGGAAAATGTGTTTGAAATGCAAACCGTTTCTGTGACTTCGGCCATGACGGCCCGTGAAAGCTTAGTGTACTTTTTACTGCAAGACAGTGAAGAAGATATCAAGCGTAAAATTTCTGAAGATCCCCATACTAAGTTCCTCGTCTGCGATGGTCAGTTGGATATGATCAAAGGCTTCGTGGATGCGAAAGAATTGCTGATCCGTGTGATCAACGGTGAGAATATCATCTTAAAAGGCAGTAACTTAGTCCATACTTCGCTGATCATTCCCGATACGCTCAGCCTGTCAGAAGCGATGGAATACTTTAAAAATAGTCGCGCCGATTTTGCCGTGGTCATGAACGAATACGCCTTAGTGGTGGGGATTGTCACGACTAACGATCTACAGCGCGCTGTAATGGGGGCTTGGTCATTGCACGAGAGCGAAGAGCAGATCATCGCCCGTGATAGCAACTCTTGGTTAGTTGACGGTGTGACGCCTATTACCGACGTAATGCGCGCCTTTGGTATTGAGGAGTTTCCGCATAATCAGAACTACGAAACCATTGCTGGTTTTATGATGTATATGCTGCGTAAAATCCCTAAGCGTACGGATTTCGTGAACTATGCGGGCTATAAATTTGAGGTGGTCGATATCGATTCGTACAAGGTCGATCAGCTATTGGTGACCCGTATCGATCCTATTGATAAGCTCAACTCGCCGGATGTGTAATCCTGTCATCTTGTGTTGATTGCCTTGCGATAGAAATCCTGTGGCAATAGCTCGTTAGCACCAATTTGATCGCAACTGTTCGATAGTGAAGCGGTTCTCTTTAGCTAAGTTTTTAGCTTTTTGAGAGCCGTTTTGGTTTTCTATCTCGTTGAAACTATTTACTCGCACTTTTATTTTGTATTACTTTCCCCGTTTAAATCACATCCAAAAACGCATTAACGATGGGATCATCAAGTCGTTTCACTTTGCAGCAGCAACCTAACTCGAACGGTGGAATCGCCACCGGCGACGAGAGCAGCTGAATGCGATCACGCACTGGGCTGTTATTGATCACCACTTCTGGGCTCATGCTCACGCCACAACCTAACGCTACCATAGAGGCGATCGCTTCTTGGCCCGAAACTTGGGCGTAAATATTAGGGCTGATGCCCATTTGTTTGAACCAGTTATCGGCGCGGCGCCGTCCTGGGCCGTGATCTGGGATGATAAAGGGTACGCTCGACCAATCGATGGGCGTTTGACTCACTTGTTGCTGTACTGCACAGCGGATCGTCGGTGCGATAATCGACAGTGGCACATCGTCGATTTTGGCAAAATGTAAGCTGCTGGGGAAAGGATCGGGCAGGGCGGCGATGGCGATATCGGCGCGATTCTGCTGCACTTCTGCTAGCGCGTTGGCTGCATCTCCCGTGGTTAAGGCGATTTCGACGAAGGGATGCTCTTGGCGGAATAGATCCAATAAACCCGGTAAATGACTGTAGGCGGCAGTGACCGAGCAATACAGATTTAACCGACCGCGCAGTACGTCTTGCTTGAGATCGATACTGTGCTTGAGTGTGCTCCAATGGTTCAAAGTCTGCTCGGCGAATCGCTTAAACTCGTGTCCCGCGTGGGTTAAGGTCACGCTGCGATTATCTCGCTCTAACAGTTTAGCGTTCACTTCTTCTTCTAATCTTTGCAGGGCTCGGCTTAAAGTCGATGGGCTCACATGCATCTGCTCCGCGGTCTTGGCGAAGTGCAAACTGTCACATAAGTGCAGGTACAATTTGAGGGTACGAATATCCATAACTTATCCTGTTTATCCTGAGCTTGAGTGCTGCATATTGCCACCGATGTTGCTGCCAGTGTTACTGAGCGTTATTGCGGCTCACGTTGCGTATAATGCAATATGAAGTTCCGAATATATCATTTTAAGCAATGATAAGCATGGGTTATAGTGATTTCAATCACAACCAAGTCGTAACATTATGTTAGTTTGGTTGCGTCCAAAATTTCTGACTTATAGGTGGTATATCAGATGGCTAACTATTTTAACTCTCTGAATTTACGTCAACAATTAGCACAGCTTGGCCAATGTCGTTTCATGGATCGTTCTGAGTTTAGCGACGGCTGTAACTACATCAAAGATTGGAATATTGTTATTTTAGGTTGTGGTGCTCAAGGTCTTAATCAAGGCTTGAACATGCGTGATTCGGGTCTGAATATCTCTTTTGCCCTGCGTTCTGAAGCGATTGAACAGAAACGTGCCTCATGGCAAAAAGCGACTGACAACGGTTTTTGTGTCGGTACCTTTGAAGAATTAATACCCGCGGCGGATCTGGTACTTAACCTGACGCCGGACAAACAGCATTCAAACGTGGTTAACGCAGTTATGCCACTGATGAAGCAAGGCTCTACCTTGTCTTACTCACACGGCTTCAACATCGTTGAAGAGGGTATGCAAGTTCGTTCCGATATCACTGTGGTGATGGTTGCGCCTAAGTGCCCTGGCACTGAAGTGCGTGAAGAATACAAACGTGGTTTTGGTGTGCCTACCCTTATCGCGGTTCACCCAGAAAACGATCCAAACGGTGACGGTTTAGAGATTGCTAAAGCCTATGCTAGCGCAACGGGTGGAGACAGAGCCGGTGTTTTACTGTCGTCTTTCATCGCAGAAGTGAAGTCGGATCTGATGGGCGAGCAAACCATTCTGTGCGGTATGTTGCAGACGGGTGCCATCTTAGGTTACGAGAAAATGATCGCCGATGGCGTTGAGCCAGGCTACGCGGCCAAGCTTATCCAGCAAGGTTGGGAAACGGTCACTGAAGCGCTGAAACACGGCGGCATCACTAACATGATGGACCGTTTGTCTAATCCAGCCAAGATTAAAGCATTTGAAATTGCAGAAGATTTAAAAGAAATTCTGCAACCATTATTTGAAAAGCACATGGATGACATCATCAGCGGCGAATTCTCACGCACTATGATGGAAGACTGGGCGAACGATGATGCGAACTTGCTGCGTTGGAGAGCGGAAACTGGCGAAACAGGTTTCGAAAATGCGCCCGTATCGAGTGAGCATATCGACGAACAAACCTATTTCGACAAAGGTATTTTCCTTGTTGCTATGATCAAAGCGGGTGTGGAACTGGCGTTCGATACCATGGTGTCTGCGGGTATTGTGGAAGAGTCGGCCTATTACGAGTCACTGCACGAAACCCCACTGATCGCTAACACGATTGCCCGTAAGCGCTTATACGAAATGAACGTAGTGATTTCAGACACAGCTGAATACGGTTGCTATCTGTTCAATCACGCAGCCGTACCTATGCTGCGCGACTATGTTAATGCCATGTCATCTGAGTATTTAGGTGCTGGCCTGAAAGACTGCGCAACCGGTGTCGACAACCTAACGCTCATCGCTGTTAACGAAGCGATTCGTGAAACGGCAGTGGAATATGTTGGCGCTGAGCTTCGCGGTTACATGACTGATATGAAGAGCATTGTTGAGGCTTAAGTGATAGTGAGTTAAGCCCAGCATTGGGGGAGAGGGTTGAGACTCAAAGGACTTGGGTCTCAACTCAGTTCCCAAGCAAGCTCAAGATAGTGAAACGCGCATCTTGAGCTTGCTTAGTGATAAATCAGTTAGTGAGAAACAAATTTTTTCCTGTTCAGTGGGTTGTCGAGCGGGCAAAAACGACACAGTTAGTGAGTCTATCGTTCAGTAGGTGAATCGCGCCGACTGAGGCTCAACAGTTAACGTTTTACTTTGTTGTTTTGCATTGTCTCGGCAGGGAAGCTGAATTTTTTTTGACAAAAGATATTTTTTATTGTGTTTGGCCGTTGCTTTATGGTAAAGCTAATAGCTCGCGCTAGGGCAAAGCCCAAAGCGATACTAACTTTCATGCAATATCCCAATTTTAGAAACACCGATTAGGAATCCATATTGATGTTTAACCAAGCTGCCAAGCTCATTCTCGTGATTATTACCGTCGTGATTATTAAATCACAGCGGGGGCGGCGCATGGCGAACTGATAGACCTAAAAGGTTAAAAGTTTCGAAAGAACCCCCCGCTCCGAAAGGACCGGGGGGTTCTTCGTTTCAGGGCCTAGAGTAAGGTTCTAAGCTTCGAAAGAGTAAAAAATTAGCGTCGATTTTCGGCAATTCAGGACTAACGTAGCGAGAGAGAATATGGAACCAGGGCAGATGATCAGAGGCGCAGACGCGGTAATCAAAGTGTTAGCAGCACATGGAGTCACCACAGTGTTTGGTTACCCAGGTGGTGCCATTATGCCAATATACGATGCCCTCTATGGAAGCCCTGTTGAACATCTGCTCAGCCGTCACGAACAAGGCGCCGCCTTTGCGGCCGTAGGATACGCAAGAGCCAGCGGTAAAACCGGCGTGTGCTTTGCGACCTCAGGCCCAGGCGCGACTAACCTGATCACTTCCTTAGCCGACGCGCTGTTAGATTCAGTGCCTATCGTGGCCATCACAGGCCAAGTCTCCACCGCCGTTATCGGCACCGACGCCTTTCAAGAAATCGACGTGCTGGGCATGTCACTGAGCTGCACTAAGCACAGTTTTATGGTGACAAACATCAACGATCTTATCCCAACCTTGTATCAAGCTTTTGAGATCGCCGCATCCGGCCGCCCTGGTCCTGTGTTGGTCGATATCCCGAAGGATATCCAACTCGCTCACCTCGAATACCGTACACCTTTGCTGGCCGTCATGAACGAACCCCAAGCCGAGATGAGTGATATCGAGGCTGCCCGTGCGCTGTTGGCAGAAGCGAAACAACCTATGTTGTATGTCGGTGGCGGTGTGGGCATGGCGGGCGCGGTCGATCAACTGCGTGAGTTTATCAAAGTAACGGGTATACCTTCGGTCGCGACCTTGAAAGGGCTTGGCAGTATCGCCCACGGCACGCCAGGTTACTTAGGCATGTTAGGCATGCATGGTGGCAAAGCGGCTAACTTAGCGGTACAGGATTGTGATTTGCTGATCGTGGTTGGCGCCCGTTTCGACGACAGAGTCACCGGCCGTTTAGCGAGCTTTGCCGACAAGGCCAAAGTGATCCATTTAGACATAGACGCCGCTGAGCTGGGCAAGTTACGTATGCCAGAGGTGGCAATCGCCGGTGACTTACGCCAAATCCTCCCCGCCTTAGCCATGTCGATGAACATTACGCCTTGGCAGGCTGAGGTGGAGCATTTATCCCGTAAGCATCAATGGGATTATCAACACCCCGGCAGTTTGATCTATGCGCCTGCGCTGCTGCGCCGTTTAGCCAATAAATTACCCGAAGACAATGTTGTTTGTTGCGATGTGGGCCAGCACCAAATGTGGGTGGCCCAGCATATGTGGTTCCGCCGTCCAGAAGATCACCTGTCCAGCGCTGGCTTAGGCACTATGGGCTTTGGCTTACCCGCCGCCATTGGTGCGCAAGTGGCGCGTCCCGATGCGACTGTGGTGACTGTCTCTGGTGATGGTTCTTTTATGATGAATGTGCAGGAGCTGACCACCATCAAACGCCGTAAGTTGCCGGTGAAGATAGTGCTGATCGACAATCAAAAACTCGGCATGGTGAAGCAGTGGCAACAGCTATTCTTTGAAGAGCGTTACAGCGAAACGGATTTATCTGATAACCCAGATTTTGTGTTATTGGCCTCCGCCTTTGATATCCCCGGCCGGACGATTTTTTCTTCCGACGAAGTGGAAGAAGCCTTAACCGAAATGTTAGCGGCTAAGGGCCCGTATTTGTTACACGTTGCAATCGACGATGCTTTTAACGTTTGGCCACTGGTGCCCCCCGGCGCATCAAACAGCGATATGATGGACGAAATGGAGAAACAAACATGATCCACTCTCTGGAATTAACGGTTCAACAACGCCCCGAAGTGCTTGAGCGTGTTTTGCGCGTGACTCGCCATCGAGGCTTTACGATTACCCAAATGCAGATGCGTATGAATGACGATGCGAGCCTGTCGCTGGATATGGAGGTCGATAGCGAACGTGCCATCGAACTGTTAAGTAATCAGTTGAATAAACTGATTGATGTGACCCAGTGTAAGGTATTGTTACCGCTGAGCTTGCAACAAACGGCGAATGCTTAAGCATTCGCCATGTGAATTAAGAATACGATTTTCGATTTGAGATAAAGGATACAGTCAATGCCAAAGTTACGATCAGCTACCAGTACCGAAGGCCGCAATATGGCGGGTGCCCGTGCGCTATGGCGCGCCACAGGGGTGAAAGACAATGATTTTGGTAAGCCAATTATCGCCATTGCTAACTCCTTTACTCAGTTTGTACCGGGTCATGTGCACTTAAAAGACATGGGGTCACTGGTGGCGAGCGCCATCGAAGAAGCGGGCGGTATCGCCAAAGAATTCAATACGATCGCCGTCGATGACGGTATCGCCATGGGCCACGGCGGTATGCTCTATAGTCTGCCATCACGTGAGCTTATCGCCGACAGTGTGGAATACATGGTTAACGCCCACTGCGCCGATGCTTTAGTCTGTATCTCCAACTGCGACAAGATCACCCCCGGCATGTTGATGGCGGCGCTGCGCCTCAATATTCCTGTGGTATTCGTGTCTGGCGGACCGATGGAAGCAGGCAAGACTAAGTTGTCGGATAAACTCATCAAGCTCGACTTAGTCGATGCCATGATAGCCGGCGCCGATTCGAACGTGAGCGATGAAGACAGTGCCAAAATTGAGCGTAGCGCGTGCCCAACCTGCGGCTCTTGCTCTGGCATGTTTACCGCTAACTCAATGAACTGTTTAACCGAAGCCCTAGGGTTATCGCTGCCGGGTAACGGTTCTATGCTGGCAACCCACGCCGATCGTCGCGAGCTGTTTTTGGAAGCGGGTCGCCGGGTGATGGCGCTGGCAAAACGTTATTATCATCAAGATGATGAATCGGCATTGCCACGCAATATCGCTAACTTTAAAGCCTTCGAAAATGCCATGACCTTAGATATCGCCATGGGCGGTTCATCTAATACCGTATTGCATTTATTGGCCGCCGCGCAGGAAGCCGATGTCGATTTTACCATGGCGGATATCGACCGTATGTCGCGCCTGGTGCCACACCTTTGTAAGGTTGCGCCCTCGACGCCTAAATACCATATGGAAGACGTGCACCGTGCGGGCGGCGTGATGGGGATTTTAGGTGAGCTAGACAGAGCCGGATTACTGCATACCGATGTGTTCCATGTGGCGGCCGATGAAGGTGGCAATTTGAAGTCTGTATTGGCGAAATACGATGTGATGCAGACGCAAGATGAAAAAGTAAAACATTTCTTTATGGCGGGACCTGCGGGGATTCCGACCACTAAAGCCTTTAGCCAAGATTGTCGCTGGCCGTCACTGGATAATGACAGACAAGAAGGCTGTATCCGTAGCCGCGAGTTTGCCTTCAGCCAAGAGGGCGGTCTTGCCGTATTGTCGGGTAATGTGGCCGAAAACGGCTGTATCGTTAAAACGGCGGGCGTAGATGAATCTAATCTGACCTTCATCGGCTCGGCGCGCGTTTATGAAAGCCAAGATGATGCAGTGGCGGGCATTTTAGGCGGTGAAGTGGTGGCGGGCGACGTGGTTGTTATCCGTTACGAAGGCCCGAAAGGTGGCCCAGGTATGCAAGAAATGTTGTACCCAACCAGTTACTTAAAATCACGCGGGCTAGGCAAGGCCTGCGCGCTGATCACCGACGGTCGTTTCTCCGGTGGCACTTCAGGTTTATCGATTGGCCACGTCTCACCCGAAGCGGCAGCTGGCGGCACTATCGCCTTGATTGAAAATGGCGATCGCATCGAAATTGATATACCCAAGCGCAGCATCAAGCTGGCGTTAAGCGATGCTGAACTCAATGCTCGCCGCGAAAAAATGCACAGTCTTGGCCCAATGGCGTGGAAACCTATTGGTCGCCAGCGTTATGTGTCACTCGCGCTTAAGGCCTACGCCATGCTCGCCACCAGTGCCGACAAGGGCGCGGTGCGCGATCGCAGTAAACTGGAGGACTAATTATGTTTACTGCATCTATGTTGCCACTTGCATCGCAAACTCAGGCGGATTTAGCCCATTTTCAGTTGGCACAAAGCTATCTGCAAAAAATCCTGTTGTCATCCGTGTATGACATAGCGAAAGTGACGCCGCTTTCCAGCATGAACAAGTTATCGGCGCGTTTGGGTTGTCAGGTATTTTTGAAGCGCGAAGATATGCAGCCAGTGCATTCCTTCAAGTTACGCGGTGCCTATAACCGTATCGCCCAGCTGACGAAAGAAGAATGTCAGCGCGGTGTGGTGTGTGCTTCGGCAGGCAATCATGCTCAGGGTGTGGCTATGTCGGCGGCGAGTCGCGGTGTGGATGCTGTGATTGTGATGCCTGAGACGACGCCCGATATTAAAGTCGATGCGGTGCGCCGTTTAGGTGGCAACGTGGTATTGCACGGCCAAGCCTTCGATCAAGCCAATGGCTTTGCGATGGCGATGGCTAAAGAAGAGGGCCGAGTCTATATCGCGCCCTTCGATGATGAAGCTGTGATCGCAGGCCAAGGCACTATCGCCCAAGAGATGTTGCAGCAGCAGCGTGATCTCGAAGTGGTATTTGTACCCGTGGGCGGCGGCGGTTTAATAGCGGGTATCGCAGCCTATTACAAGGCGGTAATGCCGCAGGTGAAAATTGTCGGCGTCGAGCCAGAAGACGCCGCCTGTTTAAAGGCAGCGATGGAAGCGGGCGAACCTGTGACACTGGCGCAAGTCGGTTTATTTGCCGACGGCGTGGCGGTTAAACGTATCGGCACTGAGCCGTTTCGAGTCGCGAAACTTTATGTCGATGAAGTAGTGACTGTCACTTCGGATGAAATCTGCGCTGCGGTAAAAGATATCTTCGAGGACACCCGTGCGATCGCCGAACCCGCAGGGGCTTTGTCCTTGGCTGGGCTTAAAAAATATGTCAGCACCAATGCCAGTGGTGATTGCGGCAATGGTGAAAAGGTCGCGGCGATTTTAAGTGGTGCCAATGTGAATTTCCACAGTCTGCGTTATGTGTCCGAACGTTGTGAGCTTGGTGAGCAAAAAGAAGCGGTACTGGCGGTGAAAGTCCCTGAACGTCCGGGAAGTTTCTTAACATTCTGTGAGTTACTCGATAAGCGGGTGATGACAGAGTTTAACTATCGTTTCAGCAGTCGCGATCTTGCCGTCGTGTTTGCCGGCATTCGCTTAAGCCGAGGCCAAGGTGAGCTAGAACAAATCATTGCCACCTTAGAGGCCAATGGTTTTGAAGTGCAGGATTTATCCGGGGATGAAACCGCGAAATTGCATGTGCGTTATATGGTCGGTGGTCATCCACCAGAGCCTTTAGAGGAGCGTTTATTTAGCTTTGAGTTTCCTGAACATCCCGGTGCGCTGCTGAAGTTTTTAACTACCTTGCAGAGTAAATGGAACATCAGTCTGTTCCATTATCGTAACCACGGCGCGGCCTTTGGCCGAGTGCTGGCTGGATTTGAAGTACCCGCGAGTGATGCTTTGCCGTTCCAACAGTTTTTAACTGAGTTGGGTTTTGTCTATCAAGAGGAAACTCAAAGTCCTGCCTATCAGCTGTTTTTAAATGCGGGTAACGGCAACAAGGCGTTACAACCTTAGCGCACCATGCGCGTGATAGTTATGTTAGTCATAACTAAGGCTAAAGGAGGAGCGCACAGGCGCTCCTTTTTGTGGTAGTTTTGTAGACTTAATACTCTAGCCGCCGATTAATACGTCACAGTTAAGTCGCTTACTTAATCCGCTGACGATTGGCTAACGAATAATAACTAGACTTCGACCTACACCTACACGCATTAAGGAGACATGATGT
Source organism: Shewanella sp. SM69 (assembly GCF_025653985.1). NCBI lineage: Bacteria > Pseudomonadati > Pseudomonadota > Gammaproteobacteria > Alteromonadales > Shewanellaceae > Shewanella > Shewanella sp. SM69. Next base: position 34,594 of record NZ_JAKKRV010000013.1, on the reverse strand, counting down.
TACCAGCACCGCGTTTTACCGCTTTTAATCCTCCTCGCCGTATTTTGATGGGCCCTGGCCCGTCGGATGTTTATCCCGAAGTGCTTGCGGCGCAGTCCAGACCGACAATTGGCCACTTAGACCCGCTGTTTGTCGGCATGATGGATGAGCTTAAGAGCCTGATCCAATACGCCTTCCAAACTAAAAACGAAATGACTATGGCGGTCTCTGCGCCGGGTAGTGCGGGCATGGAAACCTGTTTCGTTAACTTAGTCGAGCCGGGTGAGAAGGTGATTGTCTGTCGTAACGGTGTGTTTGGTGAGCGTATGCGCCAAAACGTCGAGCGTATGGGCGCTATTGCCGTGCTGGTGGACAATGAGTGGGGCACACCTGTTGATCCTGCAGCGGTTGAAGCTGCGCTGAAAGCCAATCCCGATGCCAAGTTTTTAGCCTTTGTGCACGCCGAAACCTCAACTGGCGCACTGTCCGATGCTAAGACCTTGTGCGCATTAGCCAAAACCTATGGTTGCTTGAGCATAGTTGATGCGGTCACTTCCCTTGGCGGCGTCGAATTAAGGGTCGATGAATGGGGCATAGATGCCATTTATTCTGGCAGCCAAAAGTGTCTCTCCTGTGTACCGGGTTTATCGCCTGTGTCTTTCTCGCCTGCTGCCGTCGAAAAACTCAAGAATCGCAAGACCCCAGTGCAAAGTTGGTTCCTCGATCAAAGCTTAGTGATGGCCTATTGGACCAGCGCGGGCGGCAAGCGTAGTTACCATCACACTGCGCCCGTTAATGCACTTTATGCACTGCATGAATCCCTGCGTATGTTAGCGGCCGAAGGTTTAGAAAATGCGTGGCAACGCCATCATGACATGCACTTAGTGCTGCGTGCTGGGCTGGAAAAGTTAGGGCTAAATTTTGTGGTTGCCGAAGATTCGCGTCTGCCACAACTTAACGCAGTTTACATCCCCGCTGGAGTCGATGATGCTGCGGTGCGGACTCGTTTGCTGAAGGATTATAACCTCGAAATCGGCGCCGGCCTTGGTGCCCTTGCGGGTAAAGCATGGCGCATTGGCCTCATGGGTTTTGGTGCCCGTCGTGAAAATGTCGCCTTATGCCTCAAGGCATTAGAAGAGGTGTTGAACTAATATGCCAAGATTACGCCTTGCACTTTGCGGGCTAATGATCACTTTGCTCAGTGCCTGCTCGGTGAATAATACGAGCAATGTCTCCTGCGATTTTGTGCGCGGAACCAACAATAATCAAAGCATGCGCGATGCGAGCGGCCACGATACGGGCAGCGCCGATGAGCGGCAAAAAGATGTCGGTATCGGCTTCTTGAATGTCATCTTCGGCGGCATCAGTCGAGCACTTTCTTCCGATGATTCATCGGATGGAAAGTGTTTGTAACTTAGTTAGTTTTAGTGGTTTTGATTAAACGAAAATCCCCGCAATGCGGGGATTTTTTAATTTTGTTAATAAAGTCGCTTTTGGCAGCAGGTAATATTGATTTAGCACTGTCATTCCAGTGATTCGCCGACTTTAGTTTAAAAAATAAGTTGACCCTATCGGCCCTACGGCGGCATCTGCTATATATGGCTAGATTTATAACAAGACTAGAATGTCGCGAACACATGGATGTGAATGAGCGACCATGCCGCCAACGGTCACTTCCACGACAGTGCTTAATCCCGTTAAACCCTTGGTATGCCTGATAGTCTGTTATTTATAATTATGCATTCCGAGAATTTAACAATTGGTGGCTCGTTAAGCTTTTTTGACTTGCGAAGGAATATTATGGCTAGCAACAGAGTAAAACGATGTTTAAAATAAATTTAAGTTTGCGCTAATGCTTTCTTAGAGACATTAAACTTTTAACCTATTACAGGGTAGTAATTTTGAGTACAAATCTACAGCCATTTTTTATTGTGCAATCAGATCCTGATGGTAAGGGAATACCGTATTTTATGGATAAACATTGGACTCCTGAGCTACCTGACTATGAGTTTTATGACTCACCACCATGTGAGGTTGATTTTTTAAATGCTTATTCTCTTAAAGCAAAAACATATCAACTGAATGGTGATTATTTGGTTGATGAAAATTTAGTTTCTAATGAAATGTTATACTTGTGTGAGAAATTAAATGTTAAGTGTATTCGTATTCCTGTCGATATTAACTTGCATCGAGGATTTCGTCCGCAGAAAAAGTATTTTTTATTTTTTCCACTAAGTTATTTGTCTATCTTAGATAAGGATGAGTCCACTTATACTATCTCGATTGACTTAGATTCTGGAAAATTGAACACGCAAGAGGAACGTGGGTTAAAGAAGACATATTATGAGTCTATAGATAAATTTAAAATAAAGAATAATATACGTGAACATTTATTCTTTTGTAACGAGATAGCGGCTTCTGTATGTTCTATTCAGTTTAAAAATGAGTACGAAGCTCTTGGTTTAACAGGGGTGAGTTTTAAGGAGATAAATGATAATTATCAGTATTCTGCATGGAGCTGAGTGCATCATAAAATGAAAATATTGAAGCTAAGTACAAGGAGTGAATAATGGACTGGATTGAGTTAGAAGAAAAATGCTTTGAAATTACATACGATACAATCAAGATGTTATTGTTAGAAAATAAAGATGAGGCATTCTATGCGGTATCTCTTTACACTGACAGTAGTGCCATGTCAGCATCATTAAGTGCTAGCTCTGAGGGTAAGCTTAAAAGCATTCTCGTTGCTGAAGAAGATCAGAGCATAGAGTGTGAAAATTACTATAGATGGGCAGTATCTGAGTGGTTTTATGATGGATATAATGCGGGAGCCTTCTGCAAAATAAGTAAGATGCTTCGAGAGGACTCATCTCGAGAAATAAACTTTGCAAAGTTTAAAAATGAACTAATTAAGACATTATCAAATGTACTAATCAGAATAAAAAGAGAACTGCCTATTGAGCTAAATTCGACAGTGTGTTTTGTTTCAATTACTGACGACGATGAGTCTGAGGAAATAGAAAACTCTTCTGCAAAATTAATAAACGATGCCCCCCTTTTAATGGCATTTATTTTAAGATTTTACTAATTAACCGTACAGGTTTATCTATAAAAATAGAAAAATAATCTCTTTTTAAAAAAGATGAAAAAATATAGGAAAAACGCATCTTTTCTTCATGGAGATTATTCTAAATCTTGATTCAAAAGATATGACTGCTGAGATGGTCACCTCTGTCTGGACTTCGGTTTGGGTAGTTCAGGCTATCAGAATGTACGGCAGTTTATGGGATTAAGCACTGGCATCTAAGTGACCGTTGGCGGCATGGCCGCTCATTCACATCCATGTGATCGCGACATTCGTATGTCCATATACAGCAGATGCAGCCGTCGAGCCCTCAGGGATGACTTATTTTTAAACCAAAGTTGGCGCGTCACTGGAATGACAGTGCTTAATCACTTCTCACGTCACAGAGTCTAATTGTCATATCTTTTGACGCATTCTTAGTTGAGTCATGTTGAACAATCAGGAGACATAAATCAGACCACCCAAGATAAACTGCAACATAGTTAAAAAGACAGGATGATAGTGGCATAGTAGATACATGAATAGTGCTTGAAGCAAAACATAAATCGAATTATGTTATTGCTTTATATGGAGTATTACTCCACTGAATTTATCACTAAGGATTTTTTGATGATTAGAATATTGTGTTTAATTTATTTGATTTTAGTGTCATATAGTTCAATTGCATCATCACCTATAGTGGAGGAAATAGTGACTTCTGAATTGGCGAAGGAGTTAGGCTTTATTATAAAAATTGAACCTCAAGGTGATATCGGTCAGTCAATTGAAGTTGTTGGGCCTTTAGTTATTAATTCTGATTGCCGTCCTTTTAGAACTGGCAGTTTTTTTGCTGAAAAAAATGACAACCAGATTGCTGCATTTTTGACTACATTACCACTTTCCGATGAAGCTCCTAAAGTTTTAGGATTTACTCCGAATGATAGCTTTTATACCGTTAAGATGGTTATTGATTACACCTGTCCATCCCCTTACGAATCTGCAAGTCGAAGGTACGTGTTGCCAGTAAAGATAGAGTGAACAGGATAGGGGAAAAGACAGGGAAAGGTTAACTGTTTCATCCATGCTAATGAATTCACATTGATATGGAAGTGACCGTTGACGGCATGGATGCCGTCGTCGAGCCTATAGGGATATATTTACGGCGTGTCACTGGAGTAGCGATGTGAATTGAGTTGTGCAGTCATTTTAAGCTAGCTGGATTAAACGTTTTGATGCAAGAAGGAAGTCCTCGCTCCGCAGCCTCCGATTTTTGCTAATTGACATATAATGTCATCCCGCTATTATGGCAGCACCTCAGATTACACGAACAAGATCCTATAAATGAAAAAGTTATTTATTATGCTGGCGATGATTTTTGCGGTTAGCTTAGTTACTAGCCCAGTCGTTGAAGCGAAAAAATTCGGCGGTAGTAAATCTATCGGCAAAAGCCATCAAACGGCTCCGGCTCAACCAGCGGCGACCAACACACCGACTACGGCGCCAGCGGGAGCACCGGGTAAGAAAGGTATGATGGGCGGCATGTTAGGCGGTTTATTAGCAGGTGGCTTATTGGCTGCGCTGTTTATGGGCGGTGGTTTTGAAAATATTCAAATCATGGATATTTTGATTATCGGTTTGCTGGCATTCGTGCTATTCAAAATCGTCCGTACTGTGATGGCCTCAAAAGCGGGTGCGCAGCCAAGACCGGCCTATGCGGGTGCTGGCCAACCCAATCCGAATATGCAGCGTCAACAGACTGAACAAACAGGTTTTGCTACCAATGCAAACAGCGGCAGCAATGGTTTTGGCCAAGCGACAAGTGATGTGCCCTTTAATTTACCTGCGGGTTTTGATTTACCCGGCTTTTTGGAAGGCGCTCGCAGTCATTACAAAACTCTACAATTGGCTTGGAATGAAAACGATCTAAGCAAAATCCAAGAGTATGTTTCTATTGATCTTTACAATGAATTCAGCAACCAACGTCGCGAGTTAGCTGGCGATCAGCACACAGAAGTGATGTTTTTGGATGCAGAACTTGTCCGCGCCACGCACAATGCCAATCTTGCGGAAGTGAGTGTTAAATTTAGCGGGCGCTACCGCGATACCGTTGAAGGCGTAGAAGAGGACATTAAGGAAATCTGGCATTTAGAGCGTAACGTAACACAAGCCAATTCACCTTGGTTAATTGTGGGTATCGAACAGTAATCAGCTCAGTGTTTAAAGCAGCCTTAATCTCTTAAGGCTGCTGTTTACATCCCCTTTCGCTTCAATCCAGCCTTCCCTAACAGTTCAACGTCATCGATAGATTGAAAAAATCCGGCTGTCATCGCATTCACTATTGGCGGCAGCAAGACTTTGCTGATTATTTTAAAGTAGTTAATTAGTGCATCAATTGCTAAATAAAAAATCCCCGCACTTAGCGGGGATTTTGTTATTCGCTCAAAGGGTTACACAAATTGTCTGATGGCTATGGCGATAATCAGCACTGGGCAAACATACTTTACATATCTTGGCCAAATGCGCCAGAAAAGCCCTGTGCTATCGACACCTTCTTGCCCACGAATTGCCTTGAGCAGTTGGGTTTGGCGCCAAATCCAACCTAAGTAAACCGCAATACCGAGGGCGACCAGCGGCTGGGCGATTTGGGTGGTCAGCATTATAGTGAAACTAAATAGCGTCTCAAAAAATACCGCCAGCAATAGGGATAATGAGGTCAACAATAGGCCGATGATCAAGGTGGCGCGTTGACGGCTGAGTCCGAACTTTTGTATCACATAACTCGTCGGCACTTCGGCGATAGAAATGGCCGAGGTTAAACCCGCGATGATCAGCAGAACAAAGAAAATCACGCTGATGATAAGGTTAGCCGTATCGCCTAAGGTGGAAAATAACGCGGGTAAGACAGTAAACACCAATGCATCCGAATCGAGTAATTTGCCCTCAGCGTTAAAAATCTGCACGCCATTGTGCTGGGCGACATACATGGCTGGGATGATTAAAAAGGCGGCGAGAAAGGCGATGCCGCTGTCGGTAAAGGCAACCCAGACGGTCAGTTTGGCGATATTCTCTTTTTGGCTCAGATAACTGCCGTACACCATCATGGCACCTGTGCCTATGGTGAGGGAGAAGAAGGTTTGTCCGAGCGCGCTGATCAAGGTATCTGGCGCCAGCGCCTTGGTAAAGTTAGGCGTTAGTAGCGCGCTTATCCCTTCGCTCGCACCATTTAGGGTGAAGATATACGCCACGCCCGCGATCAGCATGATCAGTAATAACGGCATTAAGCGTTTCGACCATTTTTCTATGCCTTCTTGCACGCCTTGCAGTAATACCAGAAAAACCAGCGTGCTGAAGATCAGTGTAAACACCAGATTACGTGACAGCGAAAAATCCACTAGCCAAGCGGCGGTATCATTCGAGCCAAAGGCTGTGGCAATTGGCGCGATGGCAAAGCTGACAAACCAGCCGGAGAGAATACTGTAGAAGGTATAAATCAATCCCGCTGTCACTATGGAAAGCAAACCTATGGTCTTGCCTAAACCGCGGGTGAGCGAGTTGAAGCCGAGTTTGCCCATGGCATCGGCGGGGTTGGTTTGCCCGTGGCGACCTATCATAAGTTCGGCCATCAGCATGGGAATGCCTAGGATGAAAATCAGCACTAGGTACACCAGTAGAAAGGCGCCGCCACCATGGGTGGCTGCTTGGGTGGGGAATCCCCAAATATTGCCGACGCCAACGGCGCTACCGGCTGCCGCCATGATAAAACCTAAGCGTGAGCTGAAGTGGTTAGTTGAACTTGTATTGGCCGATTGCATTGTGCCTCCCGTAAAAAGAAGGCGTATCTTAGGCGGATAAATTAGGATTTCAACGCAATTTTAGTGCGTTAATTTGGTGTTAATCTGCAATAATTTATCGGTTTTTGGCTATAAGTTGATGTTGTGTGCCGTCTATCTGTTTTGTGCGAGATTTTATTGCTATCAGGTGCGACTGATGGTTGAGATTTGGCGAATCATTGCGATGATAAAAATTCATTGAATTGTGATCTTATGGTCAAAAAATACCGTATGGCAGATGTCTAACCGCTATTTTGTGCTATGAATGTTACTTGTGCATCTGTCTTGTTTGCGGTGTTTGCTGTGACTGTCGGGTGTTGGCTTATGCTTGAATGTTGACGTGCCCTAAGGGAATGGCCGTGTGGTCCTTAACCTTTTTGAGGACAAAGCTGGAATGCACCCCTGCGATATGCACGTTGGTCGTGAGTTTATCTAACAGGAAAGTGCGAAAGTGCGCCATATCTTGTACTAGCACTTTAAGTTGGTAGTCGGCCTCTGAGCCCGTGATCAGCGCGCATTCTTGGACTTCTTCGTAGGCGAGTGCATTGGTTTCAAATTGATTGAGAATCGCCGGCGTATGTTTCTCCATTCGAACATGGATATACGCGGTCAAATGCAGGTTGAACTTATCCGCCGACAGACGCGTTGCATAATCGGCAATATAACCCGCTTCTTCTAAGGCTTTAACACGGCGCGAGCAAGGAGATGGCGATAGTCCGACTTTATTGGCCAGTTCGAGATTCGATAATCTGCCGTGGGTTTGCAGTAAGCGCAGAATTGTTAAATCGAGTTGATCGAGTTTGTAGGGGTGAGTGTCTGTCATCGAAAGCTTAGGGTTAACTGAGTCAGCCTCTAGTTTGCCAGTCTTAGCCGACTTTGCCAAAAATCTTGATCAAATGAGACATTTTAAGGTTGTGACAGTGATAACGGATAGAGATTTTGGGAGTCGCGCTGTTTGGAACTCCCGTTATTTACCGCTATTGTTATGATACTAATAAGAGTGAGACACTGTATGCGCTTGAGTTTGTTGCTAATCTGCTTATTCATATTACCGACTTATGCATTTTCTGCATCGTTAACCATTGGTAGCGCTCTAAATCGACCGCCTTATATTATCGAAGATGCTGAATCAGGGCTTGAGATCGATATTATTAAGGCCGCGTTTAAGGAAATGGGGCAGCCAGTCAACTTCAAATTCTACTCTCGTAAACGCCAAGTTTTATATTTCAATAAAGATAGATTAGATGCTGTAATGACGATGAACCCTGCAAATGGCGTTGATGGTTATTGGTCCAATGATTATGTTGAATATACCAATGTAGCGATCAGTTTGGCCGAACAACGCCTGGAAATAACACGTATTGCGGATCTTAAAAAGTACAGTGTCGCCGCTTTTGAAAATGCTCGCTTCTTACTTGGCCCTGAGTTTAATGCCGTAGCGCAACAGACTATTTATCGTGAAGTCGATAGCCAATTAAGCCAGAACCGTATGTTGTACTTAGGTCGCATTAATACTGTGATTGCCGATCGTTATATATTCGCTCAACTGAATAAGTTCGTTGAGGATGATGTTGATACCCAGCAAGCATTAAGCTACCACTTTATTTTCCCCCCAACATCCTATCGAATGGTGTTCCACAACTCAGTGGCGCGGGATACTTTCAATCAAGGGCTCGCTAGAATTAAGGCCAATGGGATTTATCAGGCCCTAGTGGCAAAATACTTAGGCAGTGCTTAGCAATGCCTAAGTATTTAACTTCATAGTGTTTGAAGCTGTCGTATTTGAGTCGACAGCCAAATCGAGACGCTGAATTAACAGCGTTAGTGCTCAGATCCTTTAGCAAACGCATGGGAGAGTGGACGCAACTTACTGACAAAGAACACGCTACATCCGCTGATGATGGCGGCTAAAAAGGTTGAAAACAGTACATCCTGCGGCCAATGCATGCCAAGCAGCATACGGCTTAATCCCATCAAAAATCCCCAGATCCATAACGCCATGACTAAGCTAGGTAATCCAGCGAGTAGCAAATAGTAGCTGGCGGTAAGCACTAGCGTCACAGCAAAAATGGTATGTCCCGAAGGAAAAGAATAGCCGATTTCATCTTCCCAATGCTGATGGATCCGTGAGTCGAGTTTCAAGGCAGGTTCTGCAGCGATCAAGCCATCGAGTGCATTGGCAATTGTCTTTGAACGTGACTGTTTATCCAATTGATAAAAGGCATCGAGTGAAAGCGGTTCATGCTTAGGCAGTGCTTGTTCTGCTAGAAAAACGAGATTAGGTCTGGGTTCTTTAAAATAGGATTTGAGGGTGTGGCTTAAGCCTAAACTGATAACTTGGCTGAGGCTGATGGCAAAAAATAAACTTATAAAGAGTGGTTTAGGCATATGACGATAGGCGATCGCCAATACAAACAAGACTGTTGCGACGCCATAGGGCGCAGTGCCAGTCATGGTAATCCAATATAAGGTTTTGGCTAAGGTAGAGTGCAGATCGATCAGTGGAAACAGCTGATTCTGTGTCAGTAATAGTAAGCCCGGAATGGTTGCCAACAGTATCCAAGCTAAACCTAAACGGCGTAAAAGATAGACGCTATGGGTCAAAATATAAGCCTCTTCATAAAACGCCATAGGCTACAACGCGGCAATGGTTTTGCCAATAAAAAAATCCCGACAGCAAAAGATGGCGCTGTCGGGGGGTCTTCAAGGGTGGAGCGGTAGGGCGCTATTGCGCCGTGTTCTTAGGGTGATGCCTAGTCACGAACATCAAAATCAACAGTACGACTAACAGTAAACCTGAACCCATCAATAGGGCGTAATCTTCCAGTTGCAGTATCGAGTACAGCACGGCATATAAACTCACCAGCATAATGCCTACTAATGCACCGCGCTTAATACTTGCTGTGGCACTCCCTACGTAAGCCGATACCGACAGCACGGGAATACAGGCGGCAATTAAATAGGCATGCAAGAAGGCTAGATGCTCAGATAGCGAGAGTAGTAGCAAATAGAACAAGGCCATGGCGCTGCCGACTAACACATATTGAATCGTGCTAAGGCTGGTTTTTTGTCCAATTTCGAAGATAAACAACATGATAAAAGTCAGCACGATAAACAGTAGGCCGTATTTTACCGAGCGATCAATCTTGCCGTAGTGAGTCACTGGTTCGAATAAAATCGCATTAGCCGACACTTCAGTCAGAGTCGATTGATTACTCTTAATAAACTCTTGTGGATAGTTACGGGTTAAGTGGCTGATATTCCAACTTGCAGTAAAGCCTTGCGCGTTGATATCCCGTTCTGCGGGTAATAATCCCTTAAAGCTTGGATGCGGCCAGTCGGCGCGAATATTGATTAGCGTTTGCTCGCCTAGTGGCAATGCGCTGATAGACTGAGAGCCGCGTAGTGTCATGGCAAAATCCACACTAAAATCACTCGCTTCGCTGACTTGGATCTTTTGATTAAAGCCTTTTTCTAAACCGCCAGTGGTTAATCCCGTGCCCGACATCAGTGATCCAGAGAGTAATGTCGATTCACCGGTGATTTCAATTTTTTCTACTTTATCAATTGCTTGATTCGATGACACCCCAAAGACTAACCGGGCATTTTTGTTATCGAAGGCGATAAGGTTAGGAATATCATAACGGTTAAGGCTGAAGTCGGCCTGACCTTGTAGAGCTGCGTTATACACCAGCGATTGATAAATGCCACGGGTGCGAAAATCATGTTTTAGGTCTAAGTCGAGGGTGAGCTTTTTCGGTAGGATCACTAGCTCATCTTGATAGGTACGCTTCACTTCATGGCGAGTTTTACCGTCGTTACTGACTTCTTCTTGTAACACAAAATAGCTGTAAGGGATCACCAGCGCAGGACCTGAGAGGGTTTGCTGCTCACCCCATGAACGGCCGATTTCATCGACAACGCTGTGGTAAAGGGTTTGGCGATCAGAAGTCATATCCATAATGATCCCCAGCGGGATCAACGCGAGGATTGAGAGTATGCCAATGGTTAAGGCTTTTAATAAGGTGGTGTTTTTTAATGCCGTTCCCTTTGCGGTGGCTGCTGCCCACGGTTCTTGTGCTGACATATCGATTCCTTGACTTCGATTAAATTTTTTGAGGAGTGCGCGCACCACTAAATAGGCTGCGCTACCAAATAAGGCCAAACTAAGTAGGGTGAGTACCCAGAAAATAATGCTGAACATTGAATTTCATTCCCTATGAAATACGACCGAGACTTATCCGCTAAGATTGTGCAGAGTTAACTCGGTATCACGGCGGGTATTAAAACAGATTTTCTTACAAAAGTTGCGGGCAAGTTGCTGATCAATAGTGGCAACATTATGGCGATTGCCGCTAAACCCATACTCATTATGCAAGTTTATGAATCTGATAGTGGGATGTCTTTGCCAAATTTGGGGTGTTTTTTCTCGTAGTCATTTTCTTTTTTAATATGCTTGAGCAGTGCTTCGAAGCTTTGCTTAAAGACGTCAAGTTCTGCGGAATAGACTACGGCATGGTGGGAAAACCAGTGGTGTTTTTCTCGATCACGGTTACTGTAATCGGGCCAAATACGCAGCTCATACTCATCACCCATGACGACAATGACATAGGCAATGGCGCCATTGCTAAAGATGATACATTGGGGCAGGTACACCAGCTCTTCGCCTTTAAATAACTCATACTCTATCGCTTCGGTGCGCCAACTCACTATCGGTAGCGGCGCCTCGATAGAGCAACCAATCGACTGATGCTGATTAAACAGTACGGCGTTAATGTCATCCATTAAAAAGGGCCGGTGATCGCCATTTTTAGCAGCAAGTGAATACAAGATATTCATCAAAAATGGCAGCTTAGTGCCATTACCCGTTTTGCGGCCGCAGAGTTGTGCTTGGCGATAGTAGATATTCATCATCAATCCTTAATGAAGAGCCTATGCCAGATAGGCTCTATTTCGAGTCGTGAAACTAACGGGCAGGTAAACCGATAGCCGTTAAGGTATAAATGGCTTATGTTATCCGAAGATACAGCCTAGTGAGTAGACTTGTGCGTACATTTCACAAACCTACTCATTGAATAGTGTACTAAATACTTTTATTTTCAGTTTGTTATGTTTTTTCTCTGGTTTGGTATTTGCTTGTCGTTGAATTTGGAGAATCGATGTCTAATCCCTTTTCACCCCGCGAGTGGCTGCAATTAAATATGCAGCAGCAAGGATTATTACAACCACATACCTCAGTCGCTGAGGCAATTTCACGTCTCAGTTATGTACAAATTGACTCTATCAACGTGGTTGAGCGAGCGCATCATCATGTGCTGCATAGTCGTATGCCCGAATACCAGCCAAAGATGCTTGATATGGCTTTAGCCAAAGGAGAGATCTTCGAATATTGGTCCCATGCGGCAGCTTATTTACCGATTGCCGATTACCGTTTTAGTTTGCAGCGTAAACAGCAGCTGCAAAATGGCGGTAAGCATTGGTTTGAGCCCGACGATAAAATAATGCAGGAAGTGCGGGCGCGAATCCTTGCAGAAGGGCCACTCAAGGCCAGTGATTTTGAACACAGTGAAGCTAAAAACGGTACCTGGTGGGATTGGAAACCCGCGAAAAAAGCCCTAGAGCAGCTGTTTATGCGTGGTGAGTTGATGGTGGTGCGGCGGGAGAGATTTCAAAAGGTTTATGATCTTACCGCGCGAGTGTTGCCACAAGATGTAAATGCCAAAGCACCAACAGATAGTGAGTTTACGCGCTATTTGATTGATCGTTATCTCGATGCCCACGCCTTCGGTACTGCGGCGCAAATGGCTTATTTACGCAAAGGTATGAAATCAGCAGTAGCCCAAGAGTTGGCAGAGTTGTTAGCTCACGGGTTATTAGCGTGTTTTAAGACGGCGGGCCAAAGCTACTTTTATCGCCCTTCATTACAGCTAAATGCACCATTACCTAATAAAGTGTGGCTGCTTAATCCCTTCGATAATTTATTGATCCAACGGCAAAGATTAAAGCAATGGTTTGATTTTGATTATCAAATTGAAGTCTATGTCCCAGCCGAAAAGCGTCAGTATGGTTATTATTCTTTAGCAATTCTGTGGCGCGACACTTTTGTTGGCCGCGTGGATGTTAAAGCCGATCGCCAAGCTAACCTATTGCTATTACAGCAATTAACCTTAGAAGAGGGCGTGATGGTGAATGGCTTAGATGAGGATTTCTGTGCGGCCTTTGATATCGCAGTCAGTGAATATGCTCGTTTCAATGGCTGTGACCGCTGGAAGTTAGTCAAAGCTAACCATAAAGGCCTTAAGCAAAAGTATGCTCGCCAACAAAAGCTTTAATTATTTGTCTCTTTAGTTGGAGCATCCATAAAGCGAAAGCAGCCATACAGTAAGATTAGATACAGCAGTGGCAACGCAGCAATGACTAAAGATGAAGAAGTCGCAGTGCTATCGCTCGTAATGCGATAACAGAGGATATACACGGCGGGATAAACTAGGCTTCCCCATAGAAAACACTGATTCATCAATCGATAGATAAAAGCGGGTTTAATGCTTGATTGACTGGCCAGTCCCATCAAACTGGCGAGAAGCACACCGGGATAAGTGAGTAGCGGCACGCCACCAAGCAACCATAATGCCCAAAGAAGATAGTCCTGATAGTGTGTGCTGATTGTGACATCCATTGTAGCTTCATTCCTTGATTGTTCGACGCTAAAGCATTAAGTCTGTTTATGCTCAGGTTGCAGCGGTGGCTTTACTGCCTGCCCTTGCTGCATCTTAAGCCAAAAGCTTTGCTGACATAGATTGCTAAAGGATTTTTGCTGCGGTGAAATCGCAATATGAGCTGTTACAACCCGATAGCTGAGCCAATAATCTTCACAAACCATGTCTGACTCATAAGCTTGTTTATCTTGCTCGCTTAGCTTGCTAATCACAACCCCGTTATCGAAGTGATAAAGCGTTATTGACTCACAAATCTCCACATTATCATCGTGATAGGTTTGCTGCTCGTTTGATTGGCTTACCACGTAGACAGGGCTTGGATAGCCTTCAATAGCAAGGATATAGCTGGCGAGTTGTTGCATTATTTCCCCAAGTGACTCAATGCTTGAAGTGTTAAAAACAAAAAAGCACAGCTGCGCTATCGCTAACTGTGCTCTTTCAAACATGCATGATAAGTTAGCCCGCCGCGTTGAGCTTTTTTTCTAACTCATTGACTTGAGCTTGTAGGGCTTCTAATTTTTCGCGGGTTTTCAGTAGTACATGTTGCTGCACATCAAATTCTTCACGGGAAACCATATCCAACTTGAGCAATTGATTTTGCAGTACTTGCTTACTGCGCTCTTCAAATTCACCGGCAAATTGCTTTAGACCGCTGGGCAAACTTTCGCTCAATTGCTTCGCCATTTCTTCGATTTTCTTTGGATTGATCATAATCTTGTCCGCCTCTTTACTGAATAGCTCGATTGTAACTCAGTACGTTAGCTTTCAAAAGTAAAGCAGACGCGTGAACACTTTAGTTGGCTGTTGTTGGGGTTTATATCACGGAGAAGCTTATCTACAGAGTTGAGTTCAGCTCAACCTAAGCGGGGATTTGTTAGCCTTAAAACTGTCGATTCTGCTATGATCCCATCCCTTTCTGTCGACTTGTTTGGATATTGCGCAAAGATGAAACTCAATCCCGCCCAAAACGATGCTGTTCATTATGTTTCAGGCCCTTGCCTAGTCTTGGCGGGTGCGGGTAGTGGTAAAACGCGCGTAATTATCAATAAAATCGCTTACTTGGTCGAAAAGTGTGGCTATAAGGCGCGCAATATCGCGGCGGTGACCTTTACCAATAAGGCTGCCCGCGAGATGAAAGAGCGGGTCGCTCAGTCGATGGGCCGCAAGGAAGCCAGAGGTCTGTGGATTTCAACCTTCCACACTTTAGGGCTTGAGATCATTAAACGTGAGCATAAGGTCTTAGGCTTAAAGCCAGGCTTTTCGCTGTTTGATGATCAAGATACCTTGGCACTGCTCAAAGAGTTAACCCAAGACGAGTTGGATGAAGATAAAGATTTACTCAAAGCGCTCGCCAGTACGATTTCAAACTGGAAGGGTGGCTTAGTTATTCCCGAGCATGCACGCAAAATCGCTAAAGATGAGCAACAGCACTTATTTGCTATGTTGTATCAGCGTTATGCTCAACATATGAAAGCCTATAACGCTTTAGATTTTGACGATTTGATTCTGATGCCAACCTTATTGTTACGCCACCATGAAGAAGTGCGTACGCGCTGGCAAACCAAGATCCAATATTTGCTGGTGGACGAATATCAAGATACCAATACCAGCCAATATGAAATGGTAAAGCTGTTAGTGGGTGAGCGGGCGCGCTTTACTGTGGTGGGGGACGACGATCAGTCTATCTATTCATGGCGCGGTGCTAAGCCACAAAACCTCGTGTTATTGGGTAAAGATTTTCCGCAGCTTAAGCTGATTAAACTGGAGCAGAACTACCGTTCTAGCCAGCGGATCCTACGGGCTGCGAACATTCTTATCGCGAATAATCCCCATGTTTATGATAAAGCCCTGTTTAGCGAGCTTGCCTATGGTGAGCCGTTGCGGGTGCTGTTTGCCGCCAATGAGGAGCAAGAGGCTGAACGTGTTGTTGCCGAAATTGTGCGTCACAAGTTTGTCGGCCGTACTCAGTTTGGCGATTATGCGATTTTGTATCGGGGCAATCATCAATCACGGTTGCTCGAACGCGCACTGATGACGAACCGTATTCCTTATAAATTGAGTGGTGGTACATCATTTTTCGCCCGTGCTGAAATTAAAGACATCATGGGGTATTTGAAGTTAGTGGTGAATCCCGATGACGATAATGCTTTCCTGCGCATCGTGAATTTGCCTAAACGTGGCATAGGTCCATCAACCTTAGAGCGTTTAGGTAATTTTGCCAACGAGAAGCATATTTCTATGTTTGCGGCGATTTTTGAGCCTGAACTGAATCATCATTTACCGCCTGCGGCTATGTCATCTTTGTATCAGTTTGGTCGTTTTATTGTGGAGACTGGGGATCATGCCGAACGTGGTGAACCCGTCGAGGCGGTGAAGCATTTGATCCGTAAGATCAATTATGAAGATTACTTATACGAAACCAGCACCAGTGCCAAGGCCGCTGAAATGCGAATGAAGAATATCTCAGAGCTTTACCGTTGGGTGACTGAGATGCTCGCGGGTGATGAGTTAGATGAAGCTATGACTCTGCCAGAGGTGGTGACTCGATTGACGCTCAGGGACATGATGGAGCGCAATAGTGAGGATGAAGGCGGCGATCAGGTGCAGTTGATGACCTTGCATGCTTCTAAGGGCTTAGAGTTTCCCTTCGTGTTTATGGTTGGAGTAGAAGAGCGTATCTTGCCCCATCAAACCAGCATAGACGAAGATAACGTCGATGAGGAGCGTCGGTTGGCATATGTGGGTATCACTCGAGCTCAACGAGAGCTTTGGTTCACCCTCTGCCGCGAAAGGCGCCAATTTGGTGAAACCATGCGTTGTGAGCCAAGCCGTTTCTTACTTGAGTTACCTCAAGATGATGTGGTGTGGGAAAATCGTAAGCCACAACAAACGGAACAGGAGCGGATGCAAACGGGGCGGGCAAATATTTCTAGCTTAAGAGATATGTTTAAAAAATAGCGAGCGGTTTCGCTTACTATTCTTTTAAATCAGCTACTTATTTTTTACTAGGCATATTCGAGCTGAGCACATATCTGTGGTTGGGTTTCACATAAGGTAAAAGTGTCGGCTAAAGAAGCCCCCTGGCCCAGCTGATAACCCAGTTCACTGAAGATACGTTTTTGTTCAGGGTTATCAATGCCATCGACAAAGGTTTGAAGCTCTAGGGTTGATGCCGTTTTTTGATAGGCTGACATTAACTTAAGCTGTTGCTCGCCTTGTATTTGTTTGGTGAGGTTGGCATCGAGTTTTAAGCCTTTTATCGGCAGAAACAATAAGCTATTTAATGCACTATAGCCGCTACCGTACTGGCTGATACCGAGTTTTACCCCGAGCTTCTGCAACAATTCAAAGCCATTGATATGATTTTCAGTTTCCTGCACTAGGGCTTTTTCATTGAAGAATAACCACAAATGGCTCAGGTTTAACTGGGTTTGCTTGAGAGTGTTTTTCAAACTGCGCAGTACATGCTTATGCTTGAGATGTTGGCTCGAAAGCATGACATGTAATTCAACAGATTCATCATATTGCTTGAGGAGTTGGGGATAGCTGCTATCTATGATGTTGATCGTATATTTATCGAGCTCAACGGTAAGGTGTGACTGTTCAGCAAGCGTGCTAAGTTGTTCCTGCTGTAAGAGCCCACGCTGCGGATGTTGCCAGAACAGGCGGCTTTCTAATGCATGCACTTGACTTGTTTTAAAATTGACTACTGGTAAGTAACTAAGCTGGATTTCAGCATGGTGTAATGCATGTCTAAATTCAGTTTCTAACTCGACATCCTGCATGGCCTGATGTTGGGCGTTATCATCAAAAATAACATAGCAGCCTTTACCATTGGCTTTCGCCTGATACATGGCAGTATCTGCATTACGTAACATAGATTCACTGGTATCAATTCTGTGCTTGCCACTGATGGTGATACCGATACTGGCTCCAGAACTAAATTCCATTGTGCCAAGTCGATAGGGCTGGGATATTTTTTGGATCACTCTTTCTGATATATCTTTCGCGTCGTTGATGTTGTTAATGCTATCGAGCAGTATCACAAACTCATCGCCACCGAGTCGCGCTAAGGTGTCGTTATCACGAATGCAGGACTTGAGTCGGCTTGCCGTCTCAATTAAGAATTTATCACCCTCTAGGTGTCCCATAGTGTCGTTAATCTGTTTGAAGCGGTCGAGGTCGATAAACAGTAGGGCAAACTGTTCTAAGCTATGGCGACGAACATGCTTGATCGCTTGAGATAAACGCTCCATAAACATAGCGCGATTAGGCAGGCCTGTAAGTGCATCATGTTTGGCATCGTGAACTAGCTTGGCTTCCATACTACGGCGTTGTTGAATTTCTTTCTCAAGACTTTTATTCAGTTCGGCTAATGCTTTGGTACGATCAATAACCTTTTCTTCTAGCTCTTCATAACTGCGTTGTAAGGACTCTGCGGACAGCTTTTTCTCGATAGCTGAGCCTATATGTTGTGATACAAATGTCAGTAATTCTAAGTCTTTAACTTGGTAATTCTGTGTCATGCTAAAACTGTAAATCGTTAACGCACCACGAACTTGATCATGGATAAAAAGTGGGATTCCGATCCACTGATGCATGGTCTGAGTATGATTTAATGCTGGCGCTTGGGAATACAGTTCACCAGAGGCAATTAATGCATTGATACTGCTTTGATCTAGCAGTAGTGGGCGCTTATGTTTGAGCACATATTCGGTTAAGCCGTCTTGTAGCGGTCGAGTGCCTGGGTGCTTATTGGCTAATTGCGAGACATAAAAAGGAAACGTGAGGTGGGTTTCTGTGTCGTCTAATAGGGCGATATAGCAGTTATTGGCCGGAATTAAATGTCGAATAACATTATGCAATTGGGCATAAAAGTCTGGGTTGTCTGCACTGGAACTTGCTAGCTCGGCGATTTCGAACAGTGATTTTTGTAAGCGTTCAGCTCTACGCCGTTCATAGACTTCTAGTTTTAACTTATCGTAGGCTTGGCTGAGTTCTTTTGTCCTTTGCTGGATAGCTTGTTCTAATTGTTCTTGATGTTTTAGCCGTTCCATTACCCCAGCAATATGGTGACAAATGAACGTCATTAACTCGAGTTCGATTTCACCATAACTGATGTTTGTGTCATAGGTTTGCACCACTAACACACCCGTTACTATGTCATCTTGTTTGATGGGCACGCCCAGCCACAGATGACAGGGAGAACCTAAATTAACAATTTCTCCAGCGGCAATCAGTTCATTGACTGTGTCATTGTTACACAACAAAGCTTTCCCAGTTCTGAGTACGTAGCCTGTTAATCCTTGCTGTAATAATGTAGATAGTGATTGTTCAGGATAAAGCTCCGCTGGATGGGCATCTTTCTCATCAGCGAAAAAGGGGATGGCAAGTTCACCTGTGTGAGTATCTAGGGTTGAAATAAAAAAATTATCAGCGGGAATGAGCTGTTTTAGATGGCTATGTACGCCGACATAGAATTCTTCGAGTGAAGAAGCATGAGTCGCAATATTGGATATTTCGAGTAATGCGTTTTGAATGATCTCAGCATGCTTATATTTATGCGCTAATTGTTTTAAGCGAATAATTTTTTTGCGTAAGCGTTCAATTTCACTCACACGTGGCTGGCCAGTTTCATCTTCATCCTTAAACATGATACTCACTAGTTAAATATATGTTTGCTTTTACCAAAGTCTATAATTAGCATGAAATACTGTAACATCCAAGTCATATTTTGGCTGCATTCCGCTTTAAAAGTCAGCTAATGTGATAAAACTTGAGCAGTCAGTAAAAAAAGTGCAAAACAGCTATAGACTCAAAGGGGATTTGACCCTAGTATATGCGGCGCTAACCAAGGCGAGCGCCCATAGCTCAGCTGGATAGAGCGCACCCCTCCGGAGGGTGAGGCCGAAGGTTCGAATCCTTTTGGGCGCACCACTTCCGAATAGAGTTGTGAGCTTTAAGGTTAGCAAAGTAAGTGAAAATCAGTGGTGATTGTAGCTCAGTTGGTAGAGTCCCGGATTGTGATTCCGGTTGTCGTGGGTTCGAGCCCCATCAGTCACCCCATTCATTTACTTTGATATAAAGATTTTCATTCTCGGTGATTAGCGCAGTCCGGTAGCGCATCTGGTTTGGGACCAGAGGGTCAGAGGTTCGAATCCTCTATCACCGACCAAATTCTTCGCGTGACTAGCGAGCTTAATGTAAGTTAAGTAAATAGTTAATGTTTTACGGTGATTAGCGCAGTCCGATAACGCATCCTGATGTTTTGGATGAAAGTGGACGAGAGGGTGAACCCTCTAAGCGTATGTAAACAATAGTACAAAATTTACGGTGATTAGCGCAGTCCGGTAGCGCATCTGGTTTGGGACCAGAGGGTCAGAGGTTCGAATCCTCTATCACCGACCAAATAAGTAGAAAAGCCTCAGCATTCATTAATGAATACACTGAGGCTTTTTTGCATTGGCGAAATGAAACTTACTCACTGGCATTATAATGTTTGTTGTTGCTTGATAGCGCATCCTCAACGAGTATAGAAGTTGGCCACAGTTCTTATTTACACCTGGCAGACTTGCAGAACTGCATCGGCATAGTCACTCAACCGTAGAAAAACAAAAAGCTCCTTACGGAGCTTTTTGTTTGCAAAATTACTTCTTAATAGTACGGCTTAGTCAAGATTCACTGGCGGGGCGATAAAGCCTTGATAGGCATCTGTTCTAAGCTCGTTAAAACGTTCTAGCTGAGCCTTTTCTTGAATACCCGTCACTATGACTTGAATGTCCAATCCTTTTGCTACGTTGATTAGGGCGCGGCACAATTCGCTATTGTGGTGTGTCTCATCATAGTAGGCGAAGGATTGATCCAGCTTCACATAGCTAGGTCTTAATTCCTGTAGATAAGACATAGAGCCAAACTGACGACCAAAGTGGTCAATACCAAACTTAGCACCGTTATCGCGAATGATGTTACATAAGTGCTGGCATGACTTAAGATCACTATAAACACCAGCCTCAGGGATTTCGAAGCAGATGCGCTCAATAAATGTGGCATTTCGCAAAAATTGATTTAGCCATTCATGGAACTGAGGATCGTTAATACTTTGGTGGGTTAAGTTAATTGCGAGCGGTTCATAGCTCCGCTCGAGCAGTTTTTGCTCGTAGACAGTTTCAATTAAGCATTTATCGAGTAAGGCACCAAGTGATAATAATTCGATATACGGCATAAATTGCCCTGCATGGGCGAGTTGATCGCCAAGCTCTAATTGGCAATACAATTCCCGTTGCGCTATGCCATCACCATCGCAAAATTGGATGGGTTGCCATCTAAACTTAAACTTCTTATTGCTGATAGCATGGCTGAGGTTATCGCGCCATTGCTCGCGGGTGAATAATTGCTGCTCTGTGGTTTCAAACCAGTGGAAGGTTTTATTTTCTTGTAACGCTTTTTGAAGGGCATTGTCGGCTTGGGCCAAAATATCAGATACATTCATTTGCCCAATACGTTCTGCAATACCGATAGCAAAGTCTTCGTTGGGCTTACAGCCTGCTTTTGACATTTCTTGATTGATGGTACGGATAAGTGTTTGTAAATATTTACTGATCTGATCGTGTTCAACATCGGTCACTAAAAATGCAAATTCATAGGCGGCAATACGCCCTATGACCGAAGGCGTTATTTCGTTTAATTGCTGTTGAAACTTTTCTGCGAGGATCCGTATGGTTTCATCTCGAACTTGATAGCCATATTTACTGTGCACTTCTTCGAGCCAGTCGAGCTTGGCGAGGAATAAAGCGCCGCTGCTAGGTTCACTTAACCAACCATTTAAACGGCTTACTACATATTGGCGGTTAGGCAGGCCTGACGCCGGATCGACAAGATTCTTCTTACGTAACGCGCCAACCTCTTCGTCAAGAGAATGGAACACTTGTTTCAATTGAGCTGACATGCTGTTAAATGCAGTCACTAAGTCTTTTAATTCGGTGGTTTTGGGGAGTGCCATGTCTGGACCAAATTGGCGTGCTGCGATACTTTTTGCGTGTTCAGACAGGGTGTGGAGAGGTTTCAATATCCATGTTAAGCCTACTCTTGCTGTAAAAATAGCAACGAGAAAAAGTAGTGAGAAGGCGATGATGGTATTGGACATGATTCGCCATAGTTCATGATAACCAAAACCAGGATGAGCAGTGATTTCAAGCTGTGCTAGCTGCAGCCAACCCGAGGTGATAGTGCTTTGTTTTTTTATGGTTTTAAACAGATCTAGATTGATAAACCATTGAGGGACATCTTCAATTTTTAAAGGATTATTCCACTCTTGTTGCTTACCATCGACCATCCAAGTCAATTTTACATTTTGATAGTAACCACCTTCAAAAATAACATTCACTAAGGTTTCTGCCGCTGCGGTATCGCCGGCTTCGAGTGCTGGGGTAAGCATTAGACCGAGTGAAGTGCTGGCATTGTTTAGATCGGACTCCATTTGCTTTGTTAAAAAGCTTTGAGTCTCAGTGAATTGCACATAGCCAAGGCTTGCAACTACAAGCAAGAACAGGCTAAAAAGCAGCGAATAAATCTGTCTAAACAGTGTCATTTTTGGTGCTACTCCAGTTTTAATTTTGGTTGCCTAAGACGGTCAACACCTAATCTATGGTTAAGATCGTTCCATTTTTCTAATCGTTTTGAGGACCCTGCCAGTACGCCTCGACCTTGCTCTTTATTGAGCCATAACTGTTTACCGTTAAAGCTATAAACAGGCAGTAGATCTTTTCTTTTTGTGGCGGGTTTTATTTCATGGTCAAGATTATCGAGCACTAAAGGAATTGATGATGGTGTTTCATAGTAAGCCAATACCATATGGTATTGATTAACCGTAGTGGCTTTAACCATAGTGATCCGCATCTTGTCCTCTTGAACACCAAGTTGGAGTAGGGTGAAGTATTTTGCGATCGAAAAGTCTTCGCAATCACCGCCATTCACACCAATAAACTCCATCGGCGTTGCCCAATAATTCGAGTCTCCCCATAATTTACTGTCATCCACAAAACGGAATAAATTAAAAAAGTTATTCACCTTCAATAACTTTTCTTTTTCATCTAGCGTACTCGCTTCCGATAACACTTTGAACCAAGCCCTTGCTCGCATTCCAGCACGTTCGCCGTAATGTTTTTCTAGGGTTGAAGTTATCTTCACTTCATCAAGGTTTTGTGTGGGGGCCGCATATAGGCAACATATGCCTAAGGCTGACGCTATTAGGCTAAAGCGGCAGACTCGCAATAATGAATCTTTATAATCAAGTCTGCCGTTCATAACCTAATGTGTTAGTCCTTTATTTTGAGTTGTCATCGACCGAGTAAATTGTCCATTTCATGTCTGCTGCCGTATCATCACCAGTGACTTCTGCAACAACACGACGGTTACGAATTTCTGCTTCTGGCGTCTGTTCTAAAACAATTGGGCGGCTAGAACCATATCCAATAGCAGTTAATCGACTTCTATCAATACTAAAGCGTTCAGCCAGTACTGCGGTGACAGCATTTGCACGTTCTTGAGATAATACTGTATTTCGTTCATCGGTTCCTGTGCGACTCGTGTGACCTTCGATAGTCACTTTGGTCGTTGGATACTGACGTAGAAAAATAGCCACCTCTTCAATTTGAGGATAGTACTCAGGCGCAATATAAGCAGAGTCATTCGGGAATAAAATATTTATTTCCTTTCGCTCGTTAATCGCTTTTATTTTGCCACAGCCATAGTTATCAATACCTGCCCCTTGGGCCGTGTCGTTGCAGCGTTCACGGGCTTCAATGACACCATCGCTATCTTTATCAGATAGATCATAGGTTTGAGTTGTGACCATTTCGTCAATATTAACCGTATCGCGCATCGAACAACCAGCTAAAAGAGTGACACTTAGAAAAAATGTGAGAGTTTTCATTTGTTAGCTCCTCCTTCATAATTGCGCTCTCCGCGCCACGCATCAGGTCTAGTGACTTTAAGTGAGTCTAATAATCGCCCTGTAGAATTGAGCACGCGATACTTAGCAATAACTTCATCATATTCAGCTTGTAAGTAGTCTTTACGCGCCTCGAAGAGCTCATTTTCGGTATCTAATAAGTCGAGTAGGCTGCGTTGGCCTAAGTTGAACTGTTGTGCATAGGCTGTTTGAGTATCCTTTGCGGCCACGACATGATCGCGAATATATTGTTTTTGCGGCGCTAGCATTTCAAATGCGTTCCAAGCTAGGTTTACCCCTTCAACAACTTCACGTTGGGCACGTTGGCGGATTTCTTTCGCTTCACCCAACTTGTAAGCAGTTTCTTTTTCACGGGCAAGATCTTTACCACCCGCAAATAAGTTGTATCTCACCCTCACCATGGCGACGAGATCGTTACTATGACCACCCACATCACTGCGGAAAGCACCAGCACCTGATATTCCATCTTCGCCGCTGATATCGTTATTCCAGCTACCATTTAGTTCTAAAGAAACCTGAGGGTAGTAATTGGATTGTACTGAAGAGCGTTCATTTTCAGCGGCACTAATATCGTTTGCTGCAGATTTGAGTATGGGGTGATTCTCTTGCGCAACAATAATGCCAGAGCTAAGATCCTTTGGCAGCATGTCTGCATCTGGCACTGGTAATATTAAGTCTGCCGGAGCCGACGCTACAATTTTGACGTACTGTGCTTTTGCATCAAGTAAATTGTTGCGAGCAGAAATAACGTTAGCATTAGCACGCGCCAAACGTCCCGAGATTTGCGATAGATCTGCGATTGAGCCTAAACCTGAGTCAGTACGTTGTTTAATCTGGTCATAAATTTCTTTATGGCTGTTAAGGTTTTTCTCGGCTAATTTTAACACTTCATCGGTGCGTAAATAGTTGAGATAGACTTTACTGACATCGAGTGCCATATCTTCAGCGGCAGCAAGCAGTGCCCACTGGTCTGCGCTAGCTTCAAAACTATAACGATCAACTTCACTGCTGGTGTAGAAACCATCGAAAAGCATTTGTTTTATGCTAACACCAAACTCTCCGGGATTTAATTCAGCCACCCCTTTGCTATCGACTTCGCCGATATTGGGTCGTCTACGTGTCGATACGCTGTCGGTTTGTTCATAACCGTAGCCACCATTGACATCAATAGTTGGCATATAGCCTGCTATCGCTTGATTAACTTGTTCTTCTCGCGCTTTAAAGCGGTTGAAGGCCACTCGTAAATCTGGGTTTGTATCTAGCGTATGTGCAACGGCTTGTTCTAACGTCTGACTTTGAGCCGATAAAGGTAACAGGATTAATGACAGCACTATGGCTATCTTTGAACATTGAAATTGTCGTATTGCTGAAGTCTTCATGACCAACCTCCCGGTTTATAAAAAAGGCTTAGTGCTCTCTGAGCGCTGTGTCCTTAGCCCTTAAAATTGGATTTAAAATGTACTCAAGTATGGATCTTTGCCCCGTGATAACGTCAACTGAAGTTAACATTCCCGGAATAATTGGCATCTGTGTGCCATCGTTTTTGGTTAAACTAGATTCTGCAGTTCTAACTCTGATGAGATAGTAGCTATTGCCTTCTTCATCTTGAGAAGTGTCGGCACTAATATGTTCGACAGTTCCTTTAAGGCCGCCATAGCGGGTAAAATCATAGGCGGTAATTTTTACTACGGCGGGTAATCCTGGATGTAAGAAAGCGATATCTTTAGGCAAGATTTTAGTTTCTATCAGCAGTTGATCTTCCGACGGAACTATCTCGATAATATCGATCCCAGGTTGCACTACACCACCCAGTGTATTGATATGCGTGGTTTTAATGGTGCCATTAACAGGGGAGGTGATAATCGCCTTACTGACTTTATCCTGCGCGCCAACTTGTGCTTCATTCATGCGAGAGAGGCGGGTTTGAGTTTCATTGAGCTGTGCGCGCAGTTCTGCAGCGTAAACAAATACGGCTTCACGGCGTTTTAAGATAGCCTCGTCTAATGCAGCTTTCACTTTAGGGCGGAGTAAACGCATTGAATTCAATTCACCTTGCAAGTCGTTTACCGTGCGTTCGAGTTTGAGTAACTCAACTTCAGGAACAATACCTTTTTTGGCTAAAGGTCGAGTGAGTTCAAGCTCGCGGGATATTAGCTGCATGCTCGTCGTTAATGTTGTTGTTTTAGAGGCGAGATCATCAATTTCTTGCTGTCTTTGCTGAATTTGACGTACGAGGATCTCAAGTTGGTTACTTAAGTTATCTAAGCGCCCGTTGTATTCCTCTTGTTGTCTTTTCACTAAGGCGGGTTCCGCAGCAATGATAGCCTCAGGGAATATCAATGCTTCTTTAGTGATAAGCACTTGCTCACGCCAATCAGAGGTCATGTCTGATATCAGAATGCTGTCGAGTTCGGCGCGCATGCGGATAGCATTGGTTTTTAAGCCATAAACCTCTTGCTCTTGTTGAGCAAAGTCGGAGCGAAAGCGGGTATCATCAATACGCACTAAAGGCTGCCCTTTTGTGACTATCTCACCTTCTTGAACGTAGAGTTCTTGCATTATGCCGCCATCTAGACTTTGGATCACTTGAACTTGCGATGAAGGAATCACTTTTCCCGTTCCAGTAGTAACCTTATCTAATTGAGCAAACCCCGCCCACAGTAAAAAACACACTACCATAGCAGCAAGTGCCCATATGATTAATCTGTGTCCGCTGGGAGCGTCTGTCATCATGGCGCCATAGACATCATCAACCATGTCTAAGTCGTTTGTTGTTAAATGTTTACTCATCTTTTAGCCTCTCCGTTCACTAGGCCAAAATTGAGTTTTTCTAGCACTTCTGCTTTAGGTCCATCGGCAACCACATGGCCGCGTTCAAGTACAATAATGCGGTCGACGAGTTGCAATAAATGCATCTTGTGGGTAATAAGAATTAACGTTCTATCTTTGCTGACATTTTGCATTGAACGAATAAATTGTTGTTCAGCGCGAGCATCTAAACTCGCCGTAGGCTCATCCATAAGTAACACTGGGGGATCATTCAGTGTGGCGCGAGCAAGGGCGACAGTTTGTCTTTGTCCGCGACTGAGTGACATGCCGCCTTCGCCGACCTGTTGGTCTAGGCCTTCTGCTTCTAGGTTGGTGAATTGACTCACACCAGAAAGCTGTACCGCGCGGATGAGTTGATGTTCAGTGACTTGACGTGTACCAAATAAAATATTGTCGCGAATAGAACCATGGAATAGGGTGACATCTTGGGGTAAGTAGCCAAAATTACGACGTAAATCACTCGGATGAATCTGTGCTGAGTCTAAACCGTCGTAGCGCAAGCTTCCTGCCGTGGGTTGAAATAGCCCGACCAGTAGCTTAGCGAGCGTACTTTTACCTGAACCATTTCGACCGATAATGGCAATGCGTTCGCCAGGATTAATCGTCAGCGACATCGGATGCAACACAGGCTTTTCAGAACCTGGATAACTAAAACCGACATGATCAGCATTGATCTTGCCTATGAGTCTTTGTTTGCTAACTAAATGCCCTTTATTTTCAAACTCATCTTCTTGAGTCATGATTTCATTCAGTTGGCGTAGTGCACTGGCTGTGTGGTTTGCTCTCGTCATCAGGCCTGCAAGTTGTGCCATCGGTGAAATGGCACGGCTCGATAGCATGACCGCAGCAATAATTCCGCCCATAGATATCGCATTATCAGCCACACGATAAACGCCCAAAATCACCACGCAGACAACGGTAAATTGCACCGTAAAGTTCGCTACGTTCGATACAGAGTTGGAGAGCTTTTTTGACCTTAATTGCCAGTTTGCACTGTGGCCTATCATCTGTTGCCAGCTTTTTTGCACAATTCCTTCAGCACCATTAGCTTTAATTGACTCTAGCGCTGATAAGCTCTCAATTAAATGCCCATGTTTTAAGCTTGAAAATTTATTGCCTTCTTCGATTGCCGCTTTGAGTTTAGGTTGAATATAAAGCGTGAAGCCAATAATAATGATGCCGCCAATGACTGGAACTATAGCGAGATCACCAGCGACAATAAAAATAATAATTAAGAAAAATATCGCGAAGGGGAGATCGACTAAAGTAGTGATCGTTGCCGAAGTTAAAATTTCACGAATGTTATCGAATTCACCTAACTGTTTCGCCATGCCGCCGATACTAGGAGAACGTTTTTCTAGGGGAATACCTATCGCTTTAGCAAAAAGTCGCGAAGACACAATAATATCTACTTTTTTTCCTGCAACATCGATGAGGTAACTTCTAAGTTGCCGCATGATAAGATCGAACATATAAGCAATCGCCGCACCAATCGCTAAAACCCAAAGGGATTCAAAGGCGAGGTTTGGGACGACTTTGTCATACACATTCATAATAAATAACGGTGAAACTAAGGCGAATAAATTCACCAATACAGAAGCGATTAATGCATCACGATAAATGGGTGCTGAATCTTTGAGGGTTTGGACTAACCAGTGGGTTTTATTATCGTGTAGATAAACATCGAAGCCCATGTCGCCACGGTATTCTTGTTTGACTAAGAATAAATACCCCACATATAAGGCTTCGAGCGACTCAATTGTCAGTGTCTCTTCACCGCCCGTCTCGGGTAATTGAATAATTGCTTTATCTGATGCAACATCAAGTTCTCGCAATATACAGGCTTTTTTGTCTTTTAATAATAAAATACAGGGGAGCAATATAGGTGATACTTCGTTTAATCCTTTTCGAGATAGCTTAGCCGCTAGACCCGCTCTTGAAGCCGCCTGAGGTAATAAGTCAGGTGATAATACGGTACCTGACAAGGGTAAACCTGCCGCAAGCGAATCGCTCGAGCACGGATTGCCAAAATGCTCAGTGAGTAACACTAAACAATCCAGCAAAGGATCCACTAACACTCTTTGTGAGGCAGAAATGGTCCATTGATCAATTTTTTCAGAAGCTGCAGCAGACACCTAATTACTTATCCTTTGGATTTTTATATGGTTATGGCAAGTATCGGTCATGATGGCCTATATTTCTATAGGCCATCCAAACGATTTTATCTAAGGGATCACATTGCCATTGGTATTAGGATCATCAGTAAATTTAGTTAATCCCTGCGGTGTTTCTGGATTTACAGGCTGGGTATCGATAATTAACGGCCCACTACCATTGGTACCGAGTAAGCCATTAATAATACCCGCATTATCAGTTGCACCATATTGGCTATAGAGGTTAACCCCATCAAGCACAATATGTTGATCAATAACTCCATCTTTATTTGCATCTATATCGATAACGGTAGAGCCATTGCTATCTAGGCTAAAGTTCAGATAGCTTTCTAAAGTATTAGCCGTTTCTCCTTGGAGTAAATCACTCAGATCAAGCTTATCTTCACTTACATTGAAGTCCATGATGTGGTCAGTACCTTGGTCTGCATCCGTATAGCGCCATACGAAGGTGTCAGCGCCGCTATCACCACGCAGGACGTCATCACCGAGTCCACCAATTAAGGTGTCGTTACCGTCTCCACCACGAAGTGCATCGTTGTGGCTACCACCATCAATATAATCATTACCAGTATGACCATAGAGAATGTCAGAGCCAGATTGACCATAAATTCGGTCATCACCGCTGCCAGCATTTACAATATCAGCGTTATGTGAAGCGACATCATTAGCCAATAATAGGCCGTTACTATCAACCATTCTGTTAGAGCCAGTTAATTCGCCCGTCATAATATGGTGATTTAGGAGCGTATTGACTGATAGCTCAAGAGCATCATCGGAACCATATCCAGTCGAGCCTGTTTTACCCGCATAGATAACATCGTTGCCTTTGCCGGTTTCAATATGATCGTTACCCTCGCCGCTATTAACGATTTGGGTATCCGTAGAGCTATAGCTCTTATTGTTAGCTCCAGAAGCAATAACCTCTTTGCCGTTACTGTTTGTGATGATACCGCTTTGGCCACCACCAAAACTGACGTTCAATATTTTTTGGTTTTGGTTATTAGCATTTTCACCATTAACAACGACCATAGTGTCATTCAGACTAGAGCCTTGAGTGGTAATAAGGTTGGCGTCCGCAATATTAATACCATCGCTATTGACGGGATTAACGTTGATTTTCAAGGTTGCACTTGATACATCACCGTCACTATCACGAATGGTATAAGTGAAGGTTTCTACCGCTCCTACTGTTGGTAATTGGCTTGCATTCGCTGTGAGTTGGTACTTATAGGTACCATCTACATTTAGTACCAGAGTGCCATATAAGCCCGTTATGGTTGAACCTACTTGCCCAGATACCCCGCCTGTATTGGTAAGATCGCCCTTGGCTACCCCAATAATGGTCAATGGACCATCAGCTCCAACTACATCGTTTGTCAATACATTACCGTCAGTGTTTGGTAAGGTATACCCATTACCAGCAACCATACGTACAACCAGTTGGTAACTTGTCGCAGCATCTTCATTCGTGTAGATAGATGTGACAATGTTGCCATTAGTGTCTTTAAATCCAATAACTTGCATTGTGTATACTTGACCTTCATAGTTGAAGGTCACACTAGTTTGCCCTACAGTGACAATATCGCGTGAAGCAATTGGGTCGTTCGTATTAGGTGTTTCGTTATGATTGAAGTTAAGTGTTAAGGTTACAGGTGTGGTTACTCCGTATGCATCTGTGACGTTAAAGGTCACTTGCATTGTGGCTGCAGTAATAGATGTACCTGATGTAATTGAATAATTGTAGTGGGTAAATGTACCCAAAACGATATCCTGGTTGAGCGATAGCGAGCCCTGTAAAGCTGCATCGTTATCCAAAAAGCCATAGCCTGATTGGCTTCCATACCAACTAGATGGGTCACCCCAACGAATCTGATCTAGGCCTGTATCGTTATCTGGACCATCATATTTAGTGATATTTGTACCACCAGTAGTACCTTGCCAATTAGCAACAACTCCAGAAAACTTAAATGAGTCAACAACAACATCTAGTTGGTCTGTATCATTTTTTGCAATATCCACATCATCAGCAACATTAACAATGACAGTGGAATGTGCTGTATTACCCGCACCATCGATAGCAACAACTTTAATTCCATTTACCGTAAGATTATCCACATTTACGCTGTGGGGTAAATTAGTGAGTAATTCTGCGGTAACTGTGACATCTCCCTGTTCTCCTGCATTAATACGATCCCAATCTAAAGTTAAGCGAAGTGCTTCGCGTCCATAAACGGTACCGATTAATTGACCTGCGGCATTTATCACCCAATGAATTTGAGCATTAATACCAGTTACGGAAATACTACTAAAATCACCAAATTGGAAGCTACCAATGGAGTTGCTACCGGACTTAAAGCTGAGTGTTTGTACGCTCATATCAGGGGCGCCAGCCTGCAAGTCAGCTTCGTTAAGGCTTGCAATAGCGTTAGTGGTTAGAGCAACAGGTGCGATTGGGGTTGTATTGGGTGCTTCAAGATGGACGTTAAATCCGCCAGTATTAGTATCACCATCACTATCTGTGACTGTTACATCAAAATGTAAATCGACATTTTGAGTTGAGCTCACAATTGTCTGTGCAGTTGTGCCAGTAAATTGGAAGTTTGTCCCTGCTAAAGCTGATAATTCAATATAACCAATCGAACCTAAGTTCTGGATGACTTGGCCGCTGGTAATATTTCCTTCACCTAGCAGATTACCTTGTTCATCATAGGCTTTAAAATGAATTGATGTCGCGCCTGTAAAATTAAAACTCGCAGTCGCAGCATCTTCAGAGTAATTAACAATTAAAACTTCGTTACCACTAACACTTGGATTGTCAACTCCAAAGCCGTTGTTGGTGCCATTGACACGGCCAAGATCACCATTTTGATCTCGGGCGGTAAGTGTGAATGCAATATTCTCCCCTGATGGGATTTTAGAAATATCGTTATAGACACCATAGCCACTCGCTGAGTTATTGCTCGTGACGTAGACAGCGTCACCGATACCGCCCTGTCCACCAACTAAGCCTGCGATTTGGATAGTCGAAAGTTCATCAATGCTTTGATTGATATCGAAAGTGTACTCATTGCTATTAGAATCAGTCGTTAATGTAAATATTAACGTTTGGTTGGCTGCTCCCGTATAGGCAGAGGCTGTACCATTGGTATCTGTATATGCAATAAGCACATTTGGATTAGCTGGATCAACGTAGTAAAAGACAGTTAATCCATCGGCCGTTATACCAGAGTTAGCGAATGTAACTGTTGTTCCATTCCATCCCGTAATATTCGTTGTAAGGCTTATGCTGTAATTATCATCAAGGGTATGATCATTACCATCGGCTCCAATAATATTGAGGGCGCCTACTATGTTGGCAGCAGTAGAGCTATTTACTCCAGAGGTACTTACAGGGTCGATGGAGATTAGATCGTCATTAATGACGATGCTTAAATTACCGGTCAAAATGCTACCATCGGCGCTAACAGCTTCAATAACAATACCATTGATCAGTGAATTTAGATTTGTGCCATCGAGAGCATTTACGTGTTTTATGTTATCGAGAAGTTCAACATTAATAGTGAGATCACCCGTTGTACCAGCAGCAATTGAGCCGCCGCTGAGGGTTAATTGAATCACGTCAATACCATCTATCGAACCTATTAGCGCGCCATTTGTGGCAATGGCCCACACTATGCTTACACCAGCAGCAAGGTTGGTCGCAGCGTTAATGGTGGACTCATTAAAACGGAACTGTGTCAGTGGTTGGTTTCCTGCGGTGAAACTAATTGTACTTGAGACAACATTAGGAATATTGTCACGAAGATCACTTTCATTAACAATGGTTTGGCGATTATCAGGCAGATAAATAGTTGCACTGTCAGAGCCGGAAGGAGAAGTATTTCCTGCAAAGTTTGTTTGGCTGGCGGTTACTGTAATGTTTTGGCCTGCCGCAGGTGTGCTTTCGGTCCAACTGATGACACCATTACTATAACTAAAACCTGTTGCTGGAGAACCATCTGCAAGTTGCAGTTCACCGTTGACCAGTTTGAGTTCGACATTGGTTGTTACACCACTGTTTGTAATAGTGAGATTGACATAGCCTCCAGCAGCAAAATCAGCAGCATCAATTTCGACTTGTATTTGAACGTCGTCATTTCCTACTTCAGTAGGACTTAAATACGAGTCATTATTAGTGTCATCGATAATGGTCACTTCTGGTGCAGAAGGTGGCGCTATGTATAACTGCGGAATAACCGAGAAAGAACCGTCGGTGTAGTCACCATCACGATCTGTTGCTCTTACTGTGAAATCAATATCGCCATCAGAAGGTTGGAGCATTTCTTGGTATTGGAAAAACTCCCAAGTGCCTGTTCCAGGCGTAAATTCTAATCTAAATACTAATTCACCATTTTCATCTATACCAGTAAGCGTATTTGCATTTTGAGTAATGGTAATTGTGCTGCCTGATGCTGTAAGCAGATTGTTTTCTGTACTGCCAGTCAACGTTAATGAGCCTTTACCATCAGCCCCCCACTCTGGGCTGATTACTCCCGTAGCAAAAGCGATTGCTGGAGGGGTTGGTGAACCAGTAAATTCAATTGCCGTTATTGTAAAATCACTATTATCGCTGCTGTGAGGCCCTTGACCATTATCTAGCGCCTTGATAACCATGGTATCAAATCCGCCTTGTAAGACTTGGAAATTAGCAGCATAGTCACCACTATTAGCGTCAGAGCTAAATGTTTGAGTGGCAATAAGCTGACCATCACGCCAGAACTCAACAATTCCTACTTCTAGCTCGCCGCCAAACATATGGGAAAACTGGATATTCACGCCGTAGGCAACAGTACCTGGATCGAGAGTAATGATGATTTCTTCAGATGCAGAACTTCCATCTGCAAATTTACGGAAATCGACTTCGTTCGCGAGATTATGATAAGGAGCCCCTACACTGCTAACTCCTATCCCGTTACCACTTCCATAGATTGCGGCATCAATTAAATTAGAGTTTGTTGAAGAGGTAAATCCTTTGGCTGTGATCGTAAAACCATCAAAATCAAGAAGATTGTTGTTGCCACTATAGCCAGTTAGAGAGAATAGACCGACTAAAGTATCAGGAATATCTATATTCGTTACTTCGACAGGGCTAATAGATGCGATTTCAGGTGCGTCATCTTCAACCGTAACACTAAAGCTACCTGTAGAGGTGCCACCATGATTATCATTAACAGTAATACCTATATCGAATGTAATAGTATCTTCAGATGTAGTGTCTGGATGATCAAGTGGTGCCTTTAAAGTCACATCATAGGTCCAATTGGAATCACCAGAAGTTGGAGCCGTTAGAACAACAGCCATTACTTCAACATAGGAAGATTCGCCAATAGTGCCCGTGTAGCCCATTAGTGTTTGTGTATTCGTATCCCAGAGCCAATTTACAGCTTGTCCACCTGACATTAATTCTGTTGGGCCAGAAAGTGAAACGGTTAAAGAGTCACCATCAATATCACTAATATTTATTGTGCCGCTAGCAGAAACATCATCTGTAGTATCAGAATTACCAATGTCATCTACTATACCGTTAAGTAGCCCCTCTTCAGATACCGTAGCATTTGATACGGAATTTATTACTGGATAGTCGTTCGCGCCGACAATGGTGATGGTCACGGTGTGGCTGGCGGTGCCATCGGCACTGGTGACCGTGATGTCACGGGTCAGGGTTTCACCCGCCTTGAGTGACTGCACGTCGCTGTGGCTGTTGTTTAAGGTGTAGGTCCAGTTACCGTCGGCATCRATGCTGAAGAAACCGTAGTTGCCATCGGCGACATTGGTTTGTACTTGGAAGACCGCTTCGCCGTTGTCGACGTCGGTGACGGTTAAGGTGCCAGCCACCGTTTGTACTGTGCCTGGCAGGGTGTCGGWATCGCCGTCTTCGGTGACGGTGCCGGCATCGCTGTCGCCGTTACCGACCGTRATGTCAGCGGGATCGTTCGCGCCGACAATGGTGATGGTCACGGTGTGGCTGGCGGTGCCATCGGCACTGGTGACCG
>NZ_JAKKRV010000012.1:0-157016 GCF_025653985.1 Shewanella sp. SM69 | reverse complement strand
GAAGTGAAACGCAAACGCGCCGATGGTAGTGTGGGGTCTCCCCATGTGAGAGTAGGTCATCGCCAAGCGCCTAATTTAGGTTAACGTGTAGACGTTAAGCTAAAGGAGCGGTAGTTCAGTTGGTTAGAATACCGGCCTGTCACGCCGGGGGTCGCGGGTTCGAGTCCCGTCCGCTCCGCCAACATTAAGAGATAAGCCTCATCGAAAGATGAGGCTTTTTTCGTTATGGCGTCGCGGGTAATTCGTGTCAGTGACGCTAACGCTTCGGGCTCGAAGCATGTGGTTATCCTCATACTCTGCCACCATGTAGATGACATCCTTATCAGAATATGAAGCTTTCGCTTCAATGTTAAAAATCAAAACCTACTTTTTTGCCGTTCTTTATTCCACTTTATCAATATTGTTTCTTTCACGTTCTGAAAACCTCCTGTGCGCGACTTGGCAGTATTGACCTGTGACACTGATCTCGGACAAATTAAACGGTATAATGCCTTATGTCTTTCATGAGTAACGAAAATGAATTGTCGTCTTGGGTGTGGTGCTTGCTGTATTGCGCCTTCAATAAGCAGCGGTATTCCGGGTATGCCAAAGGGTAAGGCGGCGGGTGAGCGTTGTGTGCAATTGAGCGATGCCAATTTATGTTTGATTTTCGGCTCGCCTGATCGTCCTGCGGTTTGTAGTGATTTCGATGCATCTGAAGATGTTTGTGGTCATTCGAACGAAGAGGCGCTTTGGTTGATTACCCAACTCGAATCTCAGACCTCTCATTAAGTTTATCGCTGACAGGTGAAATATGCAGTTAACTCGTTATACCGATTTTGGCGTTCGTACCCTGATGTATTTAGCGGTTCAGCCAGATAGAACAACTTTATTTAGGATTGCTGAAATTACGCAGGTGTTTGATCTGTCACCAAATCATGTCTCTAAGATAGTGCATCATTTAGGCAAGATGGGTTACCTTGAAACCATCCGCGGTAAGATGGGCGGTTTCCGTTTGGGTAAGCCTGCGAGTGAGATTAACCTAGGCCAGTTAGTTCGAGTGTTAGAAAACTCACTCGCCCCTATTGATTGCAGCAAACCTTACTGCCGATTTACACCAGCCTGTAAGCTTAAAGGCGTGTTAGCTCAGGCTGTTGAAGCTTATTTGAATGTGCTGGATCAATATACTTTGCTGGATATTGTGAGTAACCGTGATGAGTTAGTCGCCTTGCTGCCAGACTTTTCTATTTCAGTACTGCAACTGGATTAGTACCACTTTTAAGTGCAATACCGATGGGGAGCAAACTCGATGCTGGCACTAGATCAATCCCCTCGGTTTTAAGTCTGTGTAGATTAGCCTCCAAGAAGCGCATAGTTTCTGGATAGGGATGGGCAATCACCACCAAGCAACCTTGGGTATGTGCCTGACTTATCATTAAGTTAAATTGTCTCTCGAGTGCATTGGCACTGGTATCATTGTCTAGAAACAGTTGGCGTTTTAGTAAAGGAATGCCTAGCTTATCTGCGTTATCCCCTGCCTTAGTGAATCGTGTTGTCATACTATCGACAAAATACAGCTGCTCTTGTTTGAGTGTTTCCATGACCCAGAGCATGGGATCGTCTAGTTGAGTTAATAGACTCCCCATGTGGTTATTGGCACCTTTGGCAAAGGGAACGCTGTTAATCGCATCAATAACACTGGTGCGAATTTGTGCCTCAGTCATCGTATTGGTTAATCCCCCCAGCCCTAATGTCTTACCATTAAGCGCCTGCATGGGAAGATGTAGCATAATTTCGTGGCCTTTTTGGTGTCCTGCGTTAGCGAGTTCTTTGCCAAGTGGGGTATGAGGTAATACTGAGAGTGTTACTGTATTGGGCAGTGCCAGCACGGCTTTATCTGTATGACGATAACCTATGTCATCAATAATGAGTGCAAGCTGGGCAGCATAGCTTTGAGAAATGCTTAGGGCCAATAGGGCCAAGGAATAAAGTAAGCGCACAATTTCTTCTTATTCGTCATGGTGCTGTATCCATGCAATGGCAGAGGTCACTTGATGATCTTGGGCCAGTGATGCATGGGCTGATAGGGCGTCGATTATAGCTAAATTACCAACGCTGGGACCAGTTTCGGCGGCAATTTTTATGTCAGGGATGATCCCTATGTTATGAATGTTTTCACCTCTAGGAGTATTGTACTGGGCAATTGTGAGTTTAATCGCGTTACCATCTTCTAAGATGGGGATCAGGCTTTGTACAGTACCTTTGCCAAAACTGGTCTCACCTAAGAGTTTGGCACGACCATTTTCTTGTAATGCGGCGGCGAGAACTTCGGATGCAGAGGCCGAACCTTTGTTGATTAACACGAGCATAGGCACGTTAGTCAGCATGGTTTGCGGTGAGGCATAGTAGTCAGAGTTGGCGTCGAAGAAGCGGCCAGAAGTTGAGACTATGCGTCCTTTAGCGAGAAAGAGATCCGCAATTTTAACCGCTTGGTCGAGCAGGCCGCCGGGATTATTACGTAAATCTAAGATGAGTCCGGCGAGCGGTTTGTTTTGCCATTGGCTGAGCGAGCGCACCATATCTTCGGTCGAGTTTTCTTGGAAGTTGCTTAATCTGACATAGCCAATATTGCCATCAAGCAGTTGAGTGCTGACCGACTCTATAGTGATATTGCTTGGCTTGAGTGACACTTTAAAGGTGGCATCGTCATTACTGTGTTTTAGCTCTAAGTTAATACTCTGATTATTGAGACTATGTCTTTTTATTTCAGTAAGGATATCGGCTAGATTCGTTTCAGTCGCCAGGGTGTCGTTAAGTTTAATAATAATATCGCCCGCACGTATTCCCGCTTGCTCTGCGGGAGAATGGGCAAAGGGGGCTATGATGCTGATGTGGTCTTTTTGGGCCGCGACTTCGAAACCGAAACCAAAATACTCGCCGCGATTAGAATCTTTAAGATCGAGTAATTCTTGATGATTTAGGAAGCTGGAATAGGGGTCGAGATGTTCAAAAATGCCTTTGATGGCGGCCTGCACTAACTCTTCTTTGGGAACGGTTTTGATATAGTAAGTTTCAACCGTTTCAAGTACATCTTGTAGTAATGGATAGTCAAAGTTGTCGCGGTAGGATTTTGCATTCTCTTGGCTGGAGAGGCTGATGGATAGGCCTAAAGTGAGACCTAATCCAACGCAACTGATATAGCGGATCATGTATTTCATAACGGTCCCCTGTGATAAGGGGACCGTTATGATTAGCGACAGTATTTCGCTGGATCGACGGCTTGCCCTTTATGCCTTATTTCAAAGTATAGGCCAGGCTCGCTCTGTCCACCTGAACGTCCGACTAAAGCAATCGCTTCACCGCTTTTTACCATCTCACCAGGGCTTTTTAGTAGGGTTTGAGCATGACCGTAAAGACTCATATAACCTTTCCCGTGATCGATGACCATGACAAGACCAAAACCGCGTAACCAGTCGGCATAAATGACTTTACCACCTGAAACTGCTCGAATATTTTGCCCTTCTGGTGCAGACAACATAGTGCCTTTCCATACTACTTGACCGGAACGTTGGCTACCAAAGCTAGCACTCACACGACCTTTAGTTGGCCATTTAAGTTTGCCACTTTGTTTACCAAAGCCTTCCATCGAGGGGTTATCTTTCATGGCCCGGAGCGCTTGTTCAACGACGCGCTTTAAGCTGGCCTCTTCAATTTGCAACTGCTCAAGCTCTGCACCCTTAGAATTTAAGGTGCGTTGCAGCTCTTTGATGGTCAGTTGACGCTGATCTTGCTCTTGGCTCAAACGTTTAGCTTGTACTTGTTGTTCGGCCACTAGTTTCGTTAATTGCTTTTGCTTACTCGTTTGCGACACCTTGATCTCATCTAGCTCGGTCAAGGTTTGCTTTAATTCGTTGATCGACTTCATCCGCGCTTTATTGAGGTATTGGTAATAAGCCAACATACGCTCGATAGTGGCGGGACTTTGCTGATTAAGCATCATCTTAGTGTAATCGTGATTACCGGCAAGATAGGCGCTCGACAGCTGTTTCGACAGTGTTTGTTGTTGAGTCACTTTAAGCGTTTCTAACTCATC
Source organism: Shewanella sp. SM69 (assembly GCF_025653985.1). Lineage (NCBI taxonomy): Bacteria > Pseudomonadati > Pseudomonadota > Gammaproteobacteria > Alteromonadales > Shewanellaceae > Shewanella > Shewanella sp. SM69. The sequence goes on along the minus strand of NZ_JAKKRV010000012.1, from coordinate 152,944 downwards.
TTGACGTTGTTTTAGCTCGGCAAGTTTAGTGTCGATTTGCGCTAAGCTATTTTTGGTGCTGTTGACTTTTTTGGCAGCTGACGCAATCGCTTCTTCATCGCTACGCAGCAATGACAGCAGCTTTTCTCTTTGTTTACTGGTGGTTTTTAATGCGCTTTGTTGTTGATTTATTTGCGTTTGGATTGATTTTAACTCGGACTTACGCTTCTCCAAATCAGAAGCGTGTGCCGAGAAAGATAACATCATAAAGCCAGCAATAATGCTGGCTTTAACAAGGAGTCGAGTGCTCACTAGGTAACGGTTACTCTTTTATGTGGATTAAGGGTTTGCCCGTCATCTCAGCTGGAATGGCTTCGCCGATCAAGGTCAAGATGGTAGGTGCAACATCGCTGAGTTTACCACCTTCATCTATGGTCGCATCGCGTCCAACAAAGACGAAAGGCACGAGTTCACTGGTGTGGGCCGTGTGAGCCTGACCTGTAGTTTCGTCGGTCATTTGCTCGGCATTGCCGTGGTCGGCGGTAATAATACATTCTCCGCCCACTTTCGCCAGCGCATCAACCACACGGCCGATACAAGCGTCGACAGCTTCACAAGCTTTAACGGCGGCATTGAAATTACCTGTGTGGCCAACCATGTCACCATTGGGGTAGTTACAGATGATCACGTCGTACTTAGTTGATTCAATTGCTGCAACTAACTTGTCAGTCAGCTCAGCTGAACTCATCTCAGGCTGTAGATCGTAAGTTGCCACTTTAGGCGAGTTGATTAGGATGCGATCTTCTCCCTCGAATGGCTCTTCTTTACCGCCGTTAAAGAAGAAAGTCACATGGGCGTATTTCTCAGTTTCAGAGATACGCAGCTGAGTACGACCTTGTTTCTGCAGCACTTCACCTAAGGTATTCACTAAGTTTTCAGATGGATAAGCGATAGGTGCTGTGATGTCGCCAGCATACTCAGTCAAAGTGACGAAGTGCATTTTCGGCATAACAGCGCGTTCGAAACCATCGAAGTCTGGGTGAATAAAGCTACGGGTGATTTGACGGGCGCGGTCAGCACGGAAGTTCATAAAAATCAGGGCATCGCCGTCTTTTAAGGTCGCAACTTGACCGTTGGCATCTGTGATCGCCGATGAAGAGACGAATTCGTCGTTCTCGTTACGTTCATAAGCCGCTTCCAATGCTGTAACGGCATTGTCGTATTGGAATTTTGACTTGCCTTGGGTGATTAAATCGTAGGCTTGCGACACGCGATCCCAACGATTATCCCTGTCCATAGCAAAGTAACGACCAATAATCGATGCAATACAGCCATGGCCTAATGTAGTAAACAGATCATCAAAATGGCTCAAGCTACCCTTAGCGCTGCGCGGTGGCGTATCGCGGCCGTCGAGGAAAGCGTGCAGATAAACCTGAGTTGCACCGCGCGCAACGGCCATACGGCACATAGCTTCGATATGCTCTTCATGGCTGTGGACGCCGCCGGGGGAAAGCAAGCCCATAATGTGTACTGCTCCGCCAGCTTTGATGGCTGAGTCTACCGCATCACATAGTGCAGGATTTTTTTCAAACTCATGATCTGCAATGGCTTTACTGATACGAGTGAGTTCTTGATAAACCACACGGCCAGAGCCTAAGTTAATATGGCCAACTTCAGAATTTCCCATCTGGCCATCAGGTAAGCCAACATCTAAGCCAGAACCTGAAATCAAACTATGGGGATATTTAGCGTTGAGACGGTCGAGTACCGGAGTCTTGGCGTGGAAAATCGCATTATTATGCGTGTTTTCACGGTAGCCCCAGCCATCGAGGATCAACAACGCGAGCGGACGTTTAGCTGTCGTCATAGTGATACCTTTAAGTTTTATAGAAGCGATAGAAATCTGAAATTGGTCAAATATTACTACGTTAGCGGGGTATGAAAAAGCGCTTTACCCCGATTAAGGTCATCGAATCACTAATTCGCCCGATTCTGTGAGTGGCTTGTGACAAGTACAGAGTCAATTGCACTAAAAGTGCGATCTCGAACTGTGACTAAACTGCTGCATTCTGCCAAGGCAATCGGTATACTCTGTGCCCTTATCGAATTTTCGCCATTTATGCGGGCAATCATCATGCAAGAATATATCGAATTTTTTAAAGCTCACTCAATGCTCAGTCTGGCTTGGGTGGGATTATTTGTTGTGCTTGTCGCGAGTATCATCAAATCGAGCATGTCAAAAATCAAAAGTATTTCTCATCAAGAATTAACGATTATGGTGAATAGACAGGATGCTAAAGTGGTTGATGTGCGCTCGAATGACGAGTTCCGCAAGGGCCATATTGTTGATGCACTTAACGTTACGCTCGCCGATATTAAAAATAATCAGATATCAGCCCTTGAAAAGTATAAAGCCAGTCCCATTATATTGGTATGCAATGCTGGCATGACCTCGTCTCAAGCTGCTCAGCTTTTGAGTAAGCAAGGTTTTGAAAACCTGTACAACTTGAAAGGTGGTATGGGTGAATGGCAGGCAGCAAATATGCCTGTTTCAAAAAGCAAAAGATAAGTTGTCGGCGGCAGTTATGATTTCAGCTGCACTCAATCCACAGGATAGTGCAGTAATAAAGTCATCATTGTTTGGCATACTGATCCTACGGTCGCTAAGGGCTTAATGTAAGTTTTTAGACTGGTTCGATCGATACCCGAATATAGGTACAAGTTGGGATGATACCGAGATCTGATACAGGCCTTGAGTAACATAAGCCCCGAGCCAATTTACGTTCAAATAGTAATTGGCTTTCAAATAATAATTGGCTTTCAACGAAAAGCCGATACAACATTGATAGGATAGGTAGGAAATTATGGCTGAAGTAGCAAACAACGAACAACAAGCCCCACAATTCAACATCCAACGTGTTTACACTAAAGATGTGTCTTTCGAAACGCCTAACAGCCCAGCGGTATTCCAAAAAGAATGGAACCCAGAAGTTAAGTTAGATTTAGACACGCGCAGCGCTAAATTAGCTGACGATGTGTATGAAGTTGTCCTGTCTTTAACTGTGACTGCACAAAACGGTGGCGATACCGCTTTCCTATGTGAAGTACAACAAGCCGGTATCTTCTCTATCACTGGTCTGACTGAGCCACAATTGGCCCATTCATTAGGTGCATACTGCCCTAACATCCTATTCCCATATGCTCGCGAAACCGTGGGCAGCTTAGTCGGTCGTGGTACTTTCCCACAACTGAACTTAGCACCTGTTAACTTCGACGCGCTGTTTGCCCAATACGTGCAACAACGTCAAGCTGCTGCGACTGCACCAGCTGCCGAAGAAGCTAACGCTTAATTACATGAAAAACTCTGCCGATATCACGGTATTAGGGGCGGGCTCTTATGGCTCCGCCCTTGCCATTTCTTTAGCCAGCAACGGTCATAAGACCTTGTTATGGGGACACGATCCTGTCCACATGCAAACGCTCGCTCAAGACAAGTGCAACCAAGCTTTTTTGCCTGGTATTGCGTTTCCTGATTGTTTACAGATCGAAGCCGATTTAGCCAAAGCCTTAGCCGCCAGCAACAATGTGTTAGTGGTTGTGCCAAGCCATGTGTTTGGTACTGTGCTTGAGCAAGCTAAACCGTTACTCCGTAGCGATGCGCGCATCGTATGGGCAACGAAAGGGCTCGAACCTGAAACCGGACGTTTGCTGCAAGATGTGGCCCGTGATGTGTTAGGTGAGCAATATCCGCTGGCGGTGTTATCTGGGCCGACCTTCGCGAAAGAACTCGCCATGGGTTTACCTACGGCCATTTCGGTCGCGGGCACTTGTCCTAAATTCACCAACGATCTCGTCGAGCTGTTACACAGCCCTAAACGTTTGCGGGTTTATGCCAATGACGACTTTACCGGACTGCAACTTGGCGGCGCGGTAAAGAACGTGATCGCGATTGGCGCGGGCATGTCCGACGGTATCGGCTTTGGTGCGAATGCCAGAACAGCCTTGATTACCCGTGGTTTAGTCGAATTGACGCGTTTAGGCGAAGCCTTAGGTGCCAATGCGGCCACTTTTATGGGCATGGCGGGGTTAGGCGACTTAGTATTGACCTGTACCGACAACCAATCCCGTAACCGTCGTTTCGGTTTAGCCTTAGGTAAAGGCTGTGATGTGATGACAGCACAGGCTGAAATTGGCCAAGTAGTTGAAGGTTATCGCAATACCAAAGAAGTGTTTACGCTTGCGAAACGCCTCGGGGTTGAAATGCCGATCACTGAGCAGATTTACCAAGTATTGTATCAAGGCAAAGCGCCGGTCGATGCTGCGAAAGAATTGCTCAGCAGAGAAAAGAAATCAGAAACGCCTACGCAATAAACCGCGAGCCGTGATGATGCTGTAATGCCGAATAAAGGAAAGGGTGCTAAAATAGCGCCCTTTTTTGTGCCCGGACTTCTGGTGTGCAAGATGTATCCCCGGTCGCCAGGGCCCTTGATGTTCCCGACATCAGATGGCATTTCCTCCATCCCTGGAGGTCAGATGGTGAAAGAGGGGATTTGTGCCTAACGTTTGAGCTTATCTTTGCTCCGTTTAGCTGTTGTAAAGGTTCGCGAGTCATCAAATTGCCCGTTGGCAGCCAATGCCAATCAATTTATCTGTGTGGAGTAAGAGCGTGAAACATCATGATGTCATTATTATCGGAGCCGGCGCCGCGGGATTAATGTGTGCAGCGACCGCAGGTTACCGAGGCCGTGATGTACTCGTACTCGACAATGCCAAGCAAGCTGGGCGTAAAATCCTCATCAGCGGCGGCGGGCGTTGTAACTTCACCAACCTTAAAGTCGAGCCCGCTAACTTCCTCTGTGGTAATCCTCACTTTGTTAAATCGGCACTCGCGCGTTATCCGTCGCAGCAGTTTATTGAAATGGTCGAGCGTCACGGCATTGAATACCACGAACGTGATCACGGCCAACTGTTTTGCAATGACTCGGCCAAAGAGATAGTCACTATGCTATTGACCGAGTGTGAATGGGCGGGCGTGACGATCAAGCTGCGTACCGATATTCTGGCTGTTAAAAAGACCGAGGCTGGGCACTTTGAGCTCAATACCTCTAACGGCGAACTGAGCTGCGACTCACTCGTTATCGCCACGGGTGGCTTATCCATGCCTAAACTCGGCGCCACGCCTTACGGCTATCAACTGGCCGAGCAGTTTGGCCTTAAAGTGTTGCCAACTCACGCGGGTCTGGTGCCTTTTACTTGGCACAGTGAAGATAAAATTCGTTTCGAACCTCTGTCGGGAATCGCAGTGCCGAGCCGCATTACCGCCAAAGATGGCACTGCATTTAGCGAAGCGCTGCTATTCACTCACCGTGGCTTATCTGGCCCCGCCATTTTGCAGATTTCCAACTATTGGAAAGCGGGCGAAACCATAGAAATCGATCTATTGCCGAATATGGATTTGGCGCAATTGCTAGAACAACAATTTGCCGTACATCCTAAACAGAGTTTGCGTAATACCTTAAGCCAATGGTTGCCTAAGCGTTTGGTCGAAGTGCTATTCGATGAAGCCCTGTTGAATAAAGCGTTAAATCAGCTAATTCACGCCGAGCGCGCAACACTTGTGGATGATCTCCACCGCTGGACAGTATTGATGAACGGTACTGAAGGCTACCGCACCGCCGAAGTGACCTTAGGTGGTATTGATAGTAATGAGCTGTCATCCAAAACCATGGAAGCCAGCAAAGTCGCAGGACTCTACTTTATCGGTGAAGTCATGGACGTAAGTGGTTGGTTAGGCGGGTTTAATTTTCAATGGGCCTGGGCATCTGGCGTTGCAGCAGGACAAGCGGTTTAGTCTCTAACTTGCAAGAGTAATGAGTTTAAAACCCTGACTGTTTGAACTCATCAAAGCCAATCTTCTGGCTAAATCACTTTTGGCTCTAAGTGTGTTTCGCCGTTCAAAAGGGGAATAGGCCAAGTAAGGCTTTGCCTATAGAAAAGTTGATGGTTCGACTTAGAAGTTATGTATCCCATCTTTTCGTAGCTTGAATGCTTTAATCAAAGTCGTGGGGCTTCACCCCACACCCGACCAAGGAGGACTGCTCGTCCTATCCTCCTTGGATGCTCCAAGACGCCCCAACGGAGTTGAAAGCCCCTTGTGCTCATTGCCAAATTTGCTATCGCTTCCGAAGGATGCGTCCCTGCACCTGCGAAAGCTAGCTTGCCATCCATGGCAAGACTCACGCAATTTGTCTATTCGCCCTGCGGCAACTCCGAGGGGGAGGTGTATTCCTTGGGGTTTTGAGTCGTTAGATAGTGATTCATCAGCAAAAAATAAGCGTGAAAGAACGGAAAAGGTAAAGCAATATCAGATGATTACCCATCAAACTGTATAAAAACCGCTACCGCAAAAAAGCAAATTCCTATAGCATCATTTATACCAATGGACATGGCTGCGGCCAAGTTCAACAAACGATTTATACCCTGCAAACAGCGCATAAATAATAAGACGTTACAAGGCTAAAATAGGTAATTCATGAGTGATAAAAAAGTCAATTATTTTGTAAGATGCCTAATTGTTGGCTTAGCAGCCTTCATTGTTTGGATCATATCTTACAGCTTGTTATCCCAGAGTTCTAAGGGAGCGATTTCAGCAGGTATGATCACATTGGTGATTTTGCTAGTCGTAATTGTTCTCAGTGAAACTTTTGATCAATTTAGTGTAGGAAAGCTCTTTAGCTTATCGAAGGAAGTAGTTAAAAAAGATGAGTCTATTGCAAAGTTAAAAAATGAGAACACCGATCTAAGGAAAGAACTAGTAAATGTTGTTACGTCTATAAACCAGCACCAAACTAGTACAAATATTATTGGTCTTTCACCAGCTGATATAGCAAAAGCTATCGGGGTTGAAAAAGCGACGCCAGATGAAATAACAGAAAAACGCACAGAAGAAAATGATGAAAGTCCTGAACGTGTTAGACCTACTCGTCGAAGAATAAACCTTCAAAAACTTGAAGAAATCGCATTTGATAAGTTTCTGGCCGCTCGAAATCTAACCAGCCTGGACCTAATCAAAGAAGCCAAACTGGTTACTCAATTTAGTGGTATAGATGCGATAAGTAATACCCAGCCAATTTTCGATGGTTACATAAATACTGGCGAAAGTGAGATATTCATAGAAATTAAAATTGCTCGTGTATCTGCGATGATGACTCGTGAGCGAGTGTATTTAATGCTGAATAAAATTTACTTGTACAATAAACTCAAGAATGCAAATGCACATTTAAATTTAATACTTGTCGATGTAGAAGGGGAAGATGACGATAGGAATCGTGTTCAACGTAATTTCGAACTATTGAAAGAATTCTTCGAACCATCAATATTAAGAGGGTTATTGAGAATAGTGCCAATATCGTTATCTGAAGTAGAAAGAGAGAAAATTTACAAAGAAGTGTAGTTACCTGATAACAACCAATTTAAGTAGATTCGCAACGCGTGACAGTTTTGGTTTTCGTTTTTTTGTTTATGACACAATCCGGAAGCATTTTGTAATGCGTTGCTTACTACTTATGGATGTTAACCCGTCAAAATTTTATCCGAAAATCATGTGTTAGAACTGACGATCTAACTTGGAAATATCTCAAACATACTACGTATTTATTTGAAACTTACAGATTACGCTAATACTAAAAAGGTGAGCTATGGTGATTAGTGAGACGACCGTCCGCCCCATGGACGGGGCGGTCGAGCATCCACGGATGGACTTGCTGCGCGTCGTCGAGCAAATACCATGACTCGCCTATAAGTCAGCGCTTCCATAGTCAACTCGATTATCCCGCTGGCTCAATAGATGGTCAGTCGATTTGTTTTGTCACCCACCAATCAATCTTACCCAATCGCCAGTTTGGTTTCTGCGTAGCGCAGTTTCTTGGTCCTTGGGCTGGCGAGGAAGTAGGCGAGTACGAGTGGGCCGAGGCGACCCATGAACATTATAAAAATGATGATGGCTTGGCCTAGAGTAGTTAAGTTGCCTGTCAAACCGCGGGACAAACCAACTGTGCCCAGTGCCGATACGGCCTCAAAGACGATATCAATTAACGGTGCGTTTTCACTTAATACCAGTGCGAAGATGGCTAGCCAAGTGACGCCAATGGAGATCATGGTTAGCGCCAAGGCTTTGCTGACAGTGTCTTTGGGGATCTCGCGCTTAAACACATAAATGGCTTCATCGCGGCGTAAGTAGCCATAAGTAGCCAAAATCAGCACCATAAAGGTGACCACCTTAATACCACTGGCGGTGCTTAATGAGCCGCCGCCAATAAACATCAATACCAGCATGAGTAGCGTTGTACCATCTTCGAGTTGGTCAATTGCTAGTGTATTAAAGCCTGCGGTGCGCGGTGTAACGGCTTGAAACCATGAGGCTAACCATTTACCAAGTTCGCTTAAGGGCGCCAAGGTATTGGGGTTGTTGTACTCAATAAAGTAAATCGCAATCACGGCGACGGCGTTGATAATTATAGTGCCTGTGATCATCATGCGGCTGTAAACGCTGAGTTTTGACCAACGCTTGTTCCTACGAAGATCTATCCACACCGAGAATCCAAGGCCACCTATGATGAGCAGGCCCGTGATGGTGAGGTTAATGACAGGATCGGCAACATAGGGCATTAGGCTGTCGGCACTGAGGGCAAAACCTGCGTTGTTAAAGGCGCTGATGGTGTAGAAAAAACCGTGGAATAAGCTGGTTTTCCAACCGAGTTCCTGACTCCAGTACATGGAAAGAATGGCCATGCCTACGGCTTCAACCAGTAAGGAAAACACTAACACTGATTTTGCCGTTGACACTAGAGTCGATGTATCTGTTTGATTAAAAGCCTCTTTTGCGACTGTTTGGTGTAAAAAACCAATTCTGCCGCCAATGGCGATCAAGGTGACAATGGCGAAGGTCATCAGCCCAAGTCCACCGCATTGAATTAATAGCGCTATGACGATTTGCCCAAAGGGCGTAAAAACAGTGCCAGTATCGACAACGACAAGCCCTGTCACTGTTACCGCCGAGGTGGCCGTGAACAGACTTTGTAGCCAAGTAATAGAAGATTCGGTTGCTACCGGCAGTTTGAGTAAGCAAGTGCCTAAGATGATCAATAATGCAAAGCTCACGCTTAGGATAAAGGGCGGTGCGCCTAACAGCTTTTTACTCGATTTGGGTTTATGCTCAATCGCCATGATGGAGGGATGCCATTGAACCAAGTTACACCAACCTTGGCGCTAGGTATTTGAGCTCAGTACGGCTACCGCAGAGCAGTAAGGCGTCATTCGTTTGCAGGATAAATTGACTATCAATTTTGCTGAAAACCGTCAGATCCCGCTTAACCATAATGGCGGCGACTTTGCCTTTAGGATTGCGTATCACATTGCTTTTTGCATCATCTTTAACATCATCCTGTGCAGCGCCGAGGAGTTGGCTGACAGTAGTTTGATCAAGGTGAGGCTTGATATGGATTTCGACTACATAGAGACCATCACCAATCGGCAGGAAATTGTTCACCATAGGATAGTTGAGTGACTGGGCGACACGTATGCCCATTTCTTCCTCTGGATGTATGATGCGGGCGACGCCGAGTTTAGAGACGATAGTGTGATGGGCTTTAGTGCTGGCCTTGACCCAAATGACTTCTACGCCTAGATTTTTCAGTGCCAAGGTGCACAGCAAACTTGACTGCATATCTTCGCCAATTGCGACCAGTACGGCTTCACTGTTTGCGAGGTCTAGCTCACGAAGTGCGGCTTCGTCGGAACAATCACAAATAACCGCTTCGGTTAAGTCTTCTACGTATTTTTCCACCATTTTAGGGTCACTATCCACGCCAGTGACCGTGTGGCCTAAGTGGATCAATTCTAGGCTAGCGGCGACACCAAATCGCCCTAAGCCAATAACGGTAAAATGTGCCATTAAAATATCCTTTTCTAATTTATAACAGATGCTTATCTATTGTTTGTTAAGCGATAACCTAGGCCCGCTTCTGTCTTAATGAGCTGCTGCTCGCTGCTGTCATTGAGTTTTTTACGTAACTGACTGACTAAGATCCGCAGATAATGACTGTCTTCTTGATGGGTTTTACCCCAAATATCCCGCAGTAATTCAGTTTGTTTAACGAGCTGACCAGGGTGAGACATTAAGGTCTCCATCAGGGCAAACTCCTTTTTGGTTAAGGCGATTTCTTGCTGATCGAGCCAAAGCAGGTGGGTACTTTTTTGCAACTTAAGTGCGCCAAACTGCAGTAAATCACTTAATGGCGGTTCATCGACTAAATCGCGGACTAAAACCTTGATGCGAGCGATTAACTCCCTGATCCCAAATGGCTTGCTGAGATAGTCATTGGCGCCAGCTTCTAAAAGACGAATTTTTTCTTCCTCTTGATCGCGGGCGGTTAAGATAAGCACCGGCACTTTGTCACTTTGACGTAGGGTTTGCAGCAAGCTGATGCCATCACCATCGGGTAGGCCAAGATCAAGCACTAACACATGTGGCTGCTGCGCATGATATTGCGCTAGGGCTGACGCAATCGAGGCGGCGCCATGATATTCGAATCCTTCCGCTTCTAACGATATCCGCATAAAAGTGTGGATTTGCGCTTCGTCATCGACAACCAGCACCTTATAAGCCATTTATTCCTCTCCCTTTTTTATCGGCAATGCGATACGAATAAGGCTGCCATGAGCGACAGGTTCGGCGCTGATCTGGCCACCATGGGCGGTAATTATGCCCTTAGCAACAGCAAGCCCAAGGCCCGAGCCGCTATCGGTTGAGGGATGCTGGCGATAAAAGAGTTCAAAAATTGCCTGCGCTTGAGCGGGTTCTATGCCAAGACCCTCATCTTGGATATCTAACAGTAACGCATCGCCCTGCTGATACGCTTTTACTATGACTTGCTTATCAGAAGGCGAATAGCGCAGCGCATTATCCAATACATTAAAAATAGCTTGCTCAATCAATGAGCTGCATATCATCAGTGACGGTAGATCGGCGTCACTCTTGATGATAATACGCGGCTGCGTGGCTGGAAAACGGGCAATAGCTTGGTGCAATACATTCATTATGGCGTCTTCACTCAAGCTAAACTTGAGTGCGCCGTGTTGTAACTTAGTGGCTTGCAGCAGGTTTTCGATATATTGGTGTAGGCGATGGCTTTCGGCGGCCGCGCTATCAATCAGCTCATCCTTTTGGTCTGGGCTGAGCTTAGGCATGTATTCTTTTAAGGTGGTGAGCGTGCCTATGATAGTGGCGAGTGGGGTGCGTAAATCGTGGGAAACCGACAGCAAAATACTGTTGCGTAACTGAGCTTGTTCGAGAGCATCTTGCTGACGTCGATAGTGTTCGGCTAATTTGCTGGTAGTGAGGGCGACAAGCAGAAACACACTGAGATTGAGAATGTCCTCAAGATTAAACATCTGGAGTGAATAACGTGGTGTGGTAAATAGAAAATTAAAGCTGGTCGCCTCAAACACTGCTGCAAAATAGGCCAAGTTTGCGTTGCATTGTAGGGCTACGGCCACTACGGCCAATTGTAAAATCAGCAGTACGGCGATAGTCGAGTTTGAAAAGTGATCGATAAAGGCGCTGCTGAAAATGGCCGTCACTAGCACTATGAAGGTAAATAAAGTCGGGTGCGAACGCCAGTATTGTGTCATGGGAGCCGCTATGGATGAAGTCATGAATAGAAAGACGCATATAAAGAAAGTGCCTGTACTTTAGCAAAGGCATTTTAAGATAGCGCGTAAAAATGTCGTAAAATTTGTAACCTTGTGAGTGGCTTAGCTTGCACTTAGCTTAGGCAAATCGAGCTTGTTCACATCACACTTTGGGTAAATGATAAGGCTTACCGCATACACTTATGTTGTAAGCCTTAACCTAGGCGCAGGCCATTACGTAAGATGCCAAAGTGCCTATCCAACCACTAACCCTGAATTATTTACCTGCCTGTCATTGAGTTGCCCGTCATTGAGCTAAGCATCACCAAGGTATTGGTGGGGGCACTAAGCGTTTGCCACTATAGCCAGTAACGGCGGCGAAGCGGGGATCTTCGGCTTCCCAATCTGCCTGTGCTTTGACTATTTCATCTTTGCTATGGCCGACAAAGTTCCACCAAATGCTGACAGGATCAGCCAGTGGCGCGCCGCCAATCAGCAGTATGCGACAACCCGCCTCGAGTTTTATGGTAATGGTTTCGCGTAGCATGCCAAGGTAGGCGAGGTGGTTATTATCAAAACTGTCATCCTCGATTTGGAAGCGGCCTTCCAGTGGCATGAGGGCATATTCGAAACTAGGGTCGAGATTCAGAGTGAGTTCAGCGTCATGGGCGGCAAACAGATCTATGGCAACGATAGGTGAGAAGTGTAATGTGGGCGCCTGTTTATGATGCCAACTGCCAATCAGTAGGGTGAATTCGACGCCTGACTCGTGCCAAGTCGGCAGCTCTGGGTAGTGATCGAATCTCGGAGTGGTATCTTTGTGCTCTAGTGGTAAGGCTATCCATAGTTGGGCTGCGTGCATAGTGTGATGGCCCGCTATCGACTCTTCGGTGTGGGCTATGCCGTGTCCGGCTGTCATCAGGTTAACTTGTTTTGGGCGGATCACTTGAGCACTGCCGAGGCTGTCCCTGTGCATGATTTCGCCTTCGAGCATCCAAGTAAAGGTTTGCAATCCAATGTGTGGATGTTGGCCGACGTTTAACTGCGGGCCGTCGGTGATTGGGCCAATATGGTCGAGAAAGCACCAAGGGCCGATAAGGCGGCGCTCTTTTTGTGGAATAGCCCGTGCGACAGGTATGCCGCCGACATCACTGATTTTGGGGGCAATCCGTTGAGCTTGAATGCGGCCATTTTCAATAGGACATTCCTTAGGGCCACCATAAAACTGTGCTTGTAGTTCACTCATGTTCGCTCCTTATTCCATTACTAGGGCATGCTCAGTTCAGTTTGGCTCGCTTCAGCGCAGCTAAGTGTGAACCTAGAATCTCGCATGGGGGCAGATCTCATCTTGCATTCGAACCGAAGGTTTTAGCTTCGGGTATTCCGGTCAATTTTGCAAATTGTGGCAGTGACCTGATAGAGGGCAACTGCACTTTTTGGTGGTTAACTTAACGTGTCTTAGGTTCTTCAAATTGCCCTTCGATAGTCTTTGATAGCCTAATTCGAGTACGAATGTGTGACTGAGCCCGCGTGAATGGGACTTTTATCTGTCCTTTACTTTAGCAAGCCTGTATTTATGTGGGCATTAGCGTTTGATGTTTTACTCGAGCCTAAATACGAGTGTTTGATAAGTTTGGGGCTCAGTGATTTTTATCATCCATGTCTTACGTTGGATCTGCAAAATCGAGTCTATCTTTTATGGGGGCTTGTGTTGGCGGCAAAGTCTGTCTTCACCCTAATCCATTCAGCGTACAGGCTTAACACTCATAAATATATCATTGGTAAATATAACGTTGGGCTGTGATTCAGCGTAATAGATCAAGGAGAAAGCGTGCTCGAAAATCAAATGATGTTACTGGCGGTATTTGAACGGGCGGCCTTGATGCTGATGACCTTGTTCTTTTTAACTCGCACTCGACCGTTTCAGCGTTTATTCCAAAAGCGTAATCATACCCCCGCAGAGTTAGTTTCTGTGGCGGCGATATTTTGCTTATTTGCGGTATTTAGTACTTATACCGGCATTGAGGTTGAAGGCGCGTTGGTTAACGTGCGGATTATCGCAATTATTTCTGGCGGGATTCTATTTGGCCCTTGGGTTGGTATTCCTGCGGGCGTGCTGTCGGGGCTGCATAGATATTTGATTGATATGGATGGTGATACTTCTATTCCGTGTTTAATCGCTAGCATTATTGCCGGCCTTATGGCGACGTGGATTTATTACAAATGTCCCAAATCTAAGTTGTGGATTTATGGCATTGCGGCGGGCATGTTGTGCGAAACGCTGACTATGTTGTTGATTTGGTTGCTGACAGAGCCACACGAGGTGGGCGTTGAGATTGTGAGTCATATTGCCTATCCCATGATTGCGGGCACTGTATGTATCGGACTGATTATCAAGCTAGTGCAGGACCTCGACGATGAGAAAGAGTTGATTGCCGCTAAGCAGGCTAAGCTCGCGCTGGATATTGCTAATAAAACCTTACCCTTTTTCCGCAAGATTGACCGCCATGCCTTAGAGCAAGTTTGCGCTGTGATCCGCAATGAAATCCATGCCGATGCCGTGGCGATTACCGATACTCGCGATGTATTAGCCTATATGGGCGTTGGCAAAGATTACTACGAGGTCGATGGTCATCAAGCGATTAGCGAAATGACTCAAAGGGCGATAGAGCAAGATCAAAACATTATTAACAATGACTTACGCCAATATCATTTATCGGATTTTCATTCGGTCATCATAATCCCGCTGCGCGAAAACGGCACTGTGAGTGGCACGCTGAAGATTTACTATCGCAATACCTATCGTATCACTAGCTCGTTGCGGGAGATGGCTGTGGGTTTGTCGCAGCTGATTTCGACCCAGATGGAAGTGTCGCGTATCGAGCAACTGCAAGAGATGACCCGCAAGGCGGAGTTTACGGCGTTGCAGAGCAAGATTAATCCACATTTTTTATTTAATGCCCTCAATGCGATTTCTTCTTTGATCCGTATTCGGCCACAGCAGGCGCGACAGTTGATTGCTAATCTGGCCGATTATCTGCGCTATAACTTGGCTAAAGGCGATGAGCTGATTGATATCCAAGAAGAAGTGAAACAAGTCCGTGATTATGTGGCGATTGAGCAGGCGCGCTTTGGCGACAAGCTTGAAGTGATCTTCGATGTCGACGATGTGCATTTTTGTGTACCTTGCCTCTTGTTACAGCCGCTGGTGGAAAACGCCATTTTGCACGGCATTCAGCCGCGCAGTGCACCGGGTAGAGTGACGATAGAAGTGAAAAAACTCGATGCAGGTATTCGCGTCGCCGTGCGCGATACTGGCTATGGGATCCGCCAAGAGGTGATTGATGGTGTAGCTGCTGGCCGCGTAGAAAGCAGCAGTATTGGGCTGATGAATGTGCACCAGAGAGTGAAGTTATTGTACGGCGAAGGTTTGCAGCTTAAACGGCTCGAGCCGGGGACTGAAGTCAGTTTTTACTTACCGGAAAATGAGGCGCAAGTATGTTAAAAGCCATCATAGTTGAAGATGAATATCTTGCCCGTGAGGAGCTAGAGTATTTAGTGAAGAGCCACAGTGAGATAGACATAGTGGCTAGCTTCGAGGATGGCTTAGAGGCCTTTAAATATTTGCAGGATCACGAGGTCGATGTGGTGTTTTTGGATATCCAAATACCGTCCATCGATGGCCTTTTGTTGGCGAAGAATCTACATAAATCGACCCATCCTCCCCATGTGGTGTTTGTGACTGCCTATAAAGAATTTGCAGTAGAAGCATTTGAGCTCGAAGCCTTCGATTATATTCTCAAGCCCTACAATGAACCGCGGATCATCAGCTTATTGCAGAAGATTGAACAGGTGGGGCGGCAAGCACCAAAGCCACAACATGAGGTCGCGAGTAACACCAGTCGAACCGTGAATTTAGTCAAAGGTGAGCGGATTATCGTTACGCCCTGCGAGCAAATTTATTATGCCGAGGCCGATGAAAAACTCACCTATGTGTACACCCGCACTGACCGTTATGTGATGCAGATGACCATCAGTGAGTTTGTCAGCCGCTTGCCCGCCGAGGGCTTTTTCCGCTGTCACCGTTCCTATTGCGTCAATATCAACAAGATCCGCGAAATCGTGCCTTGGTTCAATAGTACTTACCTGATCCGATTGCATGATTTGTCGTTCGAGGTGCCCGTTAGCCGTAGTAATATTAAGGCTTTTCGACAGCTGATGAGGCTGTAATTGTCATTCATTCCTGCAGATCTGTATTTCATGCCTTAATTGATCGGCGCGAATCGCATCTCTCTTATAGTGGACTCAATTCCTGATCCCCTAAAGCGAGATGCATCATGACTAAAGAGATGAACCGTACTCGGTACCTGACCTTAGTTGGTACTATTATCACCCAGTTTGCACTCGGCTCAGTTTACACTTGGAGCCTGTTCAATGCGCAGTTAGCCGTTAAACTCGACGAACCCGTCAGCCAAGTGGCATTTGTGTTTGGTTTGCTGAGTTTGTCTTTGGCCGTGGCATCTTCCATGGCGGGCAAATTACAGGAACGCTTTGGCGTACGTAATGTCACCTTAGGCGCAGGCCTGCTACTCGGCGTTGGATTCTTACTCACTGCCCAAGCCAGCAACTTGATGATGCTTTACCTGTGCGCAGGGATTTTAGTGGGCTTTGCCGATGGCACTGGCTACTTGATGACCTTGTCTAACTGCGTGAAGTGGTTTCCTGAACGCAAAGGGCTGATTTCGGCGTTAGCGATTGGCGCTTATGGTCTAGGTAGCCTCGGATTTAAATACATTAACGTGCTGTTACTCGAAAACACTGGCCTTGAAACCACCTTCCAACTGTGGGGGTTGATCGCCATGGCGTTGGTCTTGTGTGGCGGTATGTTGATGAAAGATGCGCCTGCACAATCAGCCGCAAGTCAGCAGGCCGAAAGCCGCGACTTCACCCTCGCTGAAGCCATGCGTAAGCCGCAATACTGGATGCTGGCGCTGATGTTCCTGTCGGCCTGTATGAGTGGTTTGTATGTGATTGGTGTGGCTAAAGATATCGGCGAGAAGATGGTCGACTTGCCTGTACTGGTCGCCGCCAATGCTGTTGCTGTGATTGCTATGGCGAACCTCAGTGGTCGTTTAGTGCTGGGTATTCTGTCGGACAAAATCCCCCGCATTCGGGTTATTTCACTGGCGCAGATCATCACTTTAGTCGGTATGGTGTTACTGTTGTTCATTCCTTTGAATGCTAACCTGTTCTTCGTTGCGGTTGCCTGCGTTGCCTTTAGTTTTGGCGGTACTATCACTGTTTATCCATCATTGGTGAGCGACTTCTTCGGCCTGAATAACCTGACTAAAAACTATGGGGTTATCTACTTAGGTTTCGGTATCGGCAGCATTATCGGTTCGATTGTCGCCTCGTTATTTGGTGGGTTTATTGCAACATTTAACGTGATTTTAGTGCTACTGGTGGTGGCGTTAGTCATGTCATTAACCATTCGTATGCCAGAGCCCAAAACTCCTGCGTCAGCTAAGAAAGCGACTAAGAGTACGCCTCGCTTAGTGAATATGACGGCCGAATCTGCATAGGCGTAAGCTAAGCTTTTCCTCTTTAGCTAAAAGCTAACATAAAAAATCCGCAGCCAAATGGCTGCGGATTTTTTACTTTTTATCCCGTATTTTATGGACGAGGTTGTTACTCACGTTTAGGCTCGCTGACTTATCTATGTGATTACACTTTTGATGTTAGCTCAGTGCAGCCTCTTTTTTATCACACCAACAACAGGTAACTTGATAGCCATAAAGCGTTATTTAGGATGTGTTGATGTTAACGGACCCTCTTTTTTGGTTGGTGGCGATACCCGCAGTATTGATTACTGGGATTTCTAAATCCGGTTTTGCGGGTGGCGTGGGCGGCTTAACTGTGCCGCTATTGGCGCTGGCCATTAGCCCTACCACAGCGGCGGCAGTCATGTTACCACTGCTGATTTATATGGATTTTTTAAGCGTACGTTCTTGGTGGGGGCAACATAATCCGCGTCATTTATGGATAATACTGCCCGCGGCGGTTGTGGGGATTTTTATCGCTTATCTGTTGTTTGATAGGTTGAATGAAGAATATTTACGGGCGATTTTAGGCTGTGTGTCCCTTGGTTTTGGTTTGTATGGTTTGATTCTGGGGGATAAAACCCAAGCATCACCTTCACCCCTAGTTGGACGCTTGTGTGGCTTAACTGCGGGATTTACTAGCTTTGTTGCCCATGCGGGCGGGCCGCCACTCAATGCTTACTTGTTGCCGCTGCGCTTGGCTAAGGCGGAGTTTTTAGCCACGGCTGTGGTGTTTTTTGCAGTGGTGAATTTGGTCAAGCTTATCCCCTACAGTTTGCTTGGGCAGATTAACCAAGAGAATATTTTAGTTTCTCTGTTACTGGTGCCGCTGGCATGGCTAGGGGTAAAGCTAGGTTTGTTTATTCAAGATAAAATTAACGACAGGTTATTTAAACGCATCATCTTGATTTTAATGGTGCTGGTGGGTGTGCGTTTATTGTGGACGGCGTTATAGTTTTAAGCTTTAGGTTATATTAGTCTGCTAGAGTGCGCGGGTGTTGGGGCGTTTTGATCCCCAGCCGCCCTGAATTTACCTGATAAAAACTCAAAATTACGTTACTGTGAAATCTGCCTGCAATGAGTTTGAAGCTATGAAACGATTATTGATAGTTATCTTAGCCTTAGGCCTTGGCGCTTGTGCTAGCGCGCCAGAACCTAAGCCTGTGGTAAAGCAAGTTGAACCCGCCACGGTTTGGAATGATAGCAATATCTCCGAACTGCATTCTGAATGGCGCGGAGTGCCCTATCGTTTAGGTGGTGGCACTAAGCGTGGCATAGATTGCTCGGCTTTTGTGTCTGTCGCCTATCAGAAGATGTTGGGTATGACCTTACCGCGCACAGTCGAAGAGCAACAAGCTTTAGGTAAACCTGTGCCGAGAAATCAACTGCGCAAGGGTGACTTGGTATTTTTCAAGACGGGCTGGAGCACACACCATGTCGGCATTTATGTAGGAGACGATAATTTTCTCCATGTTTCCACTAGCCAAGGGGTGAAGATTTCGAGCCTGCATAACAGTTATTGGGCGTCTAAGTATTGGAATGCACGGCGGATTTAGCCCTTTGATCGTTTTTATCTTTTGAATGGCTCAACTTGCAGTGAGAATGCCTGAGCCAATCTCCCTTTATGGCATGTTTTTATCGGCCCAATGCTGCTTTGCTTTGGGGAAGGCGTTTGTCATCAATGAACAATTTTTAAATTCCGAGTGTCTAAACGGTGTTGCGCGAACTTCATCACGTTTTAGTCGCCCCCTTTTCCGAGCATTTATGCTATTTTAGCTGCGGCTTAAGGTCGAAGCTGCAGCGGCTTCTTCCATGCTAGATGTCGACATTTTTTATTTCGGCAGGGTTTTATTTCAACATCATTGGGGATTTCCTATGAGCAAAGCAAAAATCGGTATTGTGACGGTAAGCGATCGCGCCAGCGCGGGGATTTATGAAGATATCTCAGGCAAGGCTATTATCGACACGCTCAACGACTACCTCACCAGCGAGTGGGAGCCGATTTATCAAGTGATCCCCGATGAGCAGGATGTGATTGAAGCGACGCTGATCAAAATGGCCGACGAGCAGGACTGCTGTTTGATTGTCACCACGGGCGGCACTGGACCTGCGAAACGCGATGTTACCCCTGAAGCCACAGAAGCCGTATGCGATCGCATGATGCCTGGCTTTGGCGAGTTGATGCGTGCTGAATCCTTAAAGTTTGTACCGACAGCCATTTTATCGCGCCAAACCGCAGGCTTACGGGGTGATTCGTTGATCGTGAATTTACCCGGCAAGCCAAAATCGATTCGCGAATGTTTAGATGCCGTGTTCCCCGCCATTCCGTACTGTATCGACTTGATGGAAGGCCCGTATTTAGAGTGCAATGAGTCGGTTATCAAGCCATTCAGGCCTAAGGCTAAGTAATCTTGCTATCGAGCCTGTAAAACAATAAAGCCACTGAAAATTCAGTGGCTTTATTGTTTGAGGAGCTTAGGATTCATAACTGATTAATCTGTTGCTTTAGCTCGTACTCTGGCTCTGTCACTATTTTTTCAAGCACTTGTACTCGCTCAATTAGTGCTTGGTTTTGTAGGCTGAGTTGAGTCACTTTGTCCTCAAGGTGCCTATCGTCTGCGGTGCCCACTCCAAGTTGGCGCGCCTTTAGATAGTGTTTAAACATTTCAGTGGCGCTGAGGCCAATAATGAAGCTGACCATAATCACCATTAAGACAAATTCGTTTTCCATAACAAACTCCAGTAGCTATTGAGGTTTTCAACTTGGGAGCGACTTAGTTATCGCTCCTCAAGTTTGTCGTCCCCAAGTTTATCAATTGAAGCGCCCTATAAACCGAAGATCACTTTTTCACTCTTGAGCGACCTTTCCATGCCAAAGGCGAGCAATACCGCAATGGCGAGTGTGCCTAAGGTCGAAACCAGTAACTGCAACATGGGCAAGTCTTTACCTTTGATAAAGTCCATTAATGCCTGTTGCTGACCCGAGACGGGCAACCACTGCAGCATATCTGGCGCTATGTTGTAACTGGCGGCCATCGACAGGGCTAAGGGTACAAACAGCACCATAGTCAGATAGGATTGAGCTTCCTTAAAGGTTTTCGCCATAAAAGACACAAAAAGTTGCAGACAAGCGGCCATCAAAGCGACGGGGATGCCGACCACTAACATCAGCAGCATAAATTCTGTGGTGATGTTGACGCTAAAGCCTAATTCCTGCCATGGCACGAAGGCGTAGGCGATTTTAGACACCAGCAAGATCAGCACTAAACCGAGCAGAGCGAACAAGCTCACCGCAATAATTTTTGACAGTACTAATTGGCGAGTGGTCAGAGGATGGCTCAGTAGCAGGGCCAAGGAGTTACGTTCGCGCTCACCGGCACTGGTGTCGATAGCTAGGTTCATCCCCGAGATAAATACCGAGTAAATCATAGTAAAAATAGCGATACCTAAGATCATCCCACCCTTAGAGTCTGTGGTGGCTTTGTCTTGCACATTCACCTTGAGTGGCTGCACCACGCGCGGGTCGATACCGCGGGCGATTAAACGTAAACTGCCCATTTCAGCGCTGTAGGCCTGCAGTTGCTTCTCGAGTCTGCGAATCGAGTTCTGCAGTTTCTCCTCAGAGTTATCGGCCACGATAGTGATTTCGGCGCTTTTGCCTTGGTTCATCTGCGCGGCATAGTCGGTGCTGATGATCAGTTCTATTGCTTTAAGGTCTTTGGCGTCAGAGCCATCGGCTGCACTTTGAGTGATGCCTTTATTCGATAAAAATCTTACTAAATCCGGTGCTTTATCGGGATTTTTAATGGTGATTTTCAAATCATCGGGGCTGGTTAATTGGCCAATTAACACCATAAATAGGCCGCACATGATCAGCGGCGTGCCTATGGCGTAGTAGAGACCCGCCATCACAGAGCGCTTATCGCGGGCGGCATCGATGAGTTCTTTACGAACCATAGCGATTATTTTATTCATGCTGTCATTCCCTTATCCATGATCTTATCTATCTGAGCTTGTACATCATTGATGCTGCCTGCATTCTTGTTAGTTTGAGTCATCATGCCGCTATCCCTTCATCCGTGCCGATAAGTTGAATAAAGGCTTCTTCGAGCGAGTCTTTGCCCGTTTGAATGCAAAGCTCAGTTGGGCTGCCAATGGCGACGACTCTGCCTTGGGCCATGACGATCACTTGGTCACACAGCGCGGCGACTTCCTGCATCACATGGCTCGAGAACAGCACGCAATGCCCTTGATTTTTAAGGTCGACCAGAATGTCACGCAGCAGGCGAGTACTCATCACATCCAGCCCACGGGTCGGCTCGTCGAGGATAATATTGCTTGGGCTGTGGACTATGGCCTGTGCGAGGGCGGTTTTCATTCTTTGCCCTTGGGAAAAGCCTTTGCAGCGGCGATCGCTAATGTCCTCGAGGCGCAATTTCGCAATCACTTGGCTGGTGGCCTCCTTGGCATCCTTGGATGATAAGCCGCTTAGCTCGGCAAAATAGCGAATGTATTCCCGTGGCGTTAAGCGTTCGTACAGACCAAAAGGATCGGGGAATAAGCCGAGTTGCTGTTTAGCGCCAATAGGGTCGATGGCGACATCTATGCCTTCGATTTCAGCCTTGCCGTTATCGGGTTTCAGCAGGCCAAAGATAGTACGTAAACAGGTCGTTTTACCTGCCCCGTTCGGGCCGAGTAGTCCTGTGATTTGGCCGTTTTGTGCGACGAAACTTAAGTCATTCAGCGCCTGCACGTCACCGATGCGCTTGGAAAGATGGGATACTTTAATCATGGCTTATTCCTTAGCTCCAGTGCTGGTGTGGTCATCTGTTGTGGTGGTTTTTGTGCTGGTCGCATTAAGCGGTTCCACCGAGCTTGCATTTAAATAAAAGCTGCGGCGCACATCTTTGTTTAAACATTCGCCGTCGAGATCGTTGACTGAGCCCGAGCGGACAAGATCGGCGATAAGGTTATTGGCGCAGGATTGATAGGCCACGCCGTGGGTCGCGTAGGGCGCGATAAAGTGTTTGGCATTGGTGAGTTTTTCCATCGCTAACTCGCCCCAGCTTGGTGGGGTGGCGGGGTCGATTTCGCCGGATAACAACAAGGTCGGAATGTTACTGTTAATGGGCTCGCTAAAGCTGTTATCGACTGCAGGGACTTTCCATACTGAACAAGTTGCCTCTAAGCCTTCGAGCATGGTTCTGCCCATAAAGGATTTTTTGGCCTGCTCGCGCATGGTTGGGGTAATGCGGTGCATATCTTCGCCACAGACCACAGAGGCGTGCATGCCCATCGCCATGCCGGCATTGTCTAGGGTGAGGGCATATAAGCCGAGTATGGGTTGGAAGTTGTTTTTCGATGCTTGATGAATCGCATGGGGCAAGAGGGCGCGCACATTGGCTTGATAGAGTGCCATGCGGATCGAGCCTGAGAATTTACCGCGCGTCATGGTCAACATGGTTTTTTCGCCCGTGACGGGATCGTAAACGTTTTCCATCACAGGGCCTGTGGCGAGCTTAGCGTCGACTCGCTCAAAGTCCGCTTTTAACTCGGGGAATTGACTGTTACAGGCGGCGGTTGCTTGGCAATCCTTAAACAATAAGTCGAAGCCACGATCAATCGCAGAGCCAATTTCTAATACGCTTTGCTGCATGGGCACTATGCCGTCTAAGGTCACTGTGGCTAAGTGCTCTGGATATAAACGCATGTAAAGTTGCGCCATGCGAGTGCCGTAGGAGATGCCGTAAATATGCAGTTTTTTGTAGCCTAAGTGCGCACGTACGGCTTCGAAGTCTCTGATCGCATTGAGGCTACCGTATTGAGTCACGTCGGCATCAATTTTGGCTAAGCATTTTTGCGTTTCGGCTAAGGTATCGACATTATCGTCATCGAAGGACAGTGGAGATTGAGCCCCTTCATCGCAGGCCAGCACATTCGAACGGCCTGTGCCCCTTTGATCGATCAGTAAAATATCCCGCTGTTGGCGGACTTTGCTCAGCATGGCATCGAAACCCGCGGCATTGTCTATGGCCGATTGTCCTGGACCGCCAGCAATGGCGAGTAAGGCTTCTTCATGGTTGACGTTTTTCACCGCGGGCAATACGACGTAATGCACTTGGATCTGTTTGCCATCGGGTTTGTTAGGATTTTCTGGCACAGTCACAAAACCGCAGTTTAGGCGATCGGATACGCCTTCCACATAACAAGTGTCGGTGTTATTCGCTATATCAGCCGCCGCTTGTGTCTGTTGGCTTTTCACATCACTCGCCCACGTCGCCGTACTTGCCATCGCCAGCATAAGTGCGCTCATGCTTAACATGCGCCATATGGCATTAGCGCCATGCCGTGGCCGAGTTGGCGAAGGGCGTTGAGCGGTTTTGCTTAACTTCCTGTGTGTCATGCTATCTATCATGCGCGCTTTCCTTTTTGCATTTCAGGACGAGTGTGTTAATTTAACTACCAGTGTATCGGTGTATCAATGTATTAATACAGTGTGTAGAGGCTAATGTTAGAACTTTTAAATGTCAACCCCAGTAGTGGTGAACCAATTTACAAGCAATTACACGAACAAGTCGTGCGTTTAATTGTGGGCGGTCAGCTACAAGTGGATGATGTCTTGCCCTCTGTGCGCCAGATTGCCGAGTATCTTGCGGTGAATCCTATGACTGTCTCCCGCGCGATTCAGCAGCTTGTCGATCAGGGGTGGCTCGAACGCCGCCGCGGCCAAGCGACAAAAGTCGCGCTGCGCACTGAGACTATGGCATCGGGGGCGAGCATGCTCGAACCCCAACTCGATGCTTTGTTGTCGCAGGCTAAACAGTTAGGCGTCAGCCTGCCCGAGTTAATGCAATTGATAAATGAACGCTGGCAAGACTAGCGTTAACCTACTGTCACTTATCGATAAAATAGAATAAAAAAGGATGATATTCGATGGACCAAGCGTGCACACCAATACTTGAATTTAGCCAAGTGAATAAAGTCTTTCGCGGTAAAGGCGCAGGTGAAAAGTGGGCGCTTAAGGATTTATCGTTAACCTTGTCCGCGGGCATGGTGGTCGGGTTATTAGGGCAAAATGGGGCGGGTAAATCGACCCTAATGCGCTGCGCTTTGGGTGTGCTCATGCCGGATTCAGGCAGTATTGTTACCTTAGGCGAAACGCCCGAAAACTTAACTTCAAAGGCAAAGGAGCGCTTAGGTTATGTGCCGCAGCAACCTTTTGGTTATGAAGGTTTTACCATTGAACGGGCTCTCGATTTACACCGCAGTTTTTATCCCAATTGGGACATGCAATTAGAGCAAGATTGGCTAGTACGGTTCGAGCTAGATGTGACTCAACAGGTGCAACGTTTATCTGTGGGGCAAAGGCAATCGCTAGCCTTGATTATGGCGATGGCCTATCGCCCTGAACTGTTGATCCTCGATGAGCCCGTCGCCAGTCTCGACCCGATTGTACGGCGTAAATTTATGGTCGATTTGTTCGATCTCGCCCTCGAATCGGGTTCCGCTGTACTGTTTTCGTCCCATATCACTTCAGATATCGAGCGGGTTGCCAGTCATGTGGCGCTGATTAAACAGGGCGAATTAGTGCTGTTTAAAGAAATCGATGCCCTACGGGAACAAGTGCGTTTACTCACTCTCGCGCCCGAAACGGTTTTGCCTGAGTCGGTCACTGTGTTGAGTCGTGTCGGTGATTCAGTGCTGGTGGATTTAGGTGAGCACAGCGCGTCAATATCAGGTGTGTTAAAGAATGAGGCCTTAAACTTGGAGCAGCTGTTTATGGAGCTACACAGATGAGTGCGGCGCACCATAAGCAGATACAAGTCGCGAAGGGCAAAAGAACGAGTCAGCGAATGAATCCTTTCAAGGGCATGCTGCGCTTTTGGTGTTTTGATATCGGCAGTGTGAGCTTTTTAGGTACAGCTATACTGGGGGTGATCTTAGCTTGTATCGCCGCGGTTTATGGTAAAAATGACAGTGCTGAATTGTTGTTTTCTATGGGGATTATATCAAGCTCGGCGGCGGTTGCATGGCAACTTATACGTCTGATGGCGAATGAATGCGCACAGTTAATTCCCCATTATCGTCGCCATATCTACATTCAAAGTGTCACTGTTTTAGCTAGCGTTTTTGGCATAGGTGTCTTGTTCTGTTGGGCTGTAGGTTTGACGGCTAGCCTAGCGAGCTTAGTGCTGGCTTTGGTGATGAGTTTAACTTTTATTTGGCTTTGTTTACTCAGTACTCAGTGGTTTTATGCTTCGTTTTTACTTTTTGTCTTAATGCCGTTTATCCCATTGATTGCAGAGCACATTCCTCTTTGGCTAAGTGCGATTGCCCTGCTGATTTTAGGTATGCTGATTGCGCGTGCATGCGGTGTTTTACCTTGGCGTGCTGAGGCGAGGACGGTATATCTCAATGGTCTCGAAATGGGCTGGTTTTGGCTGCCGAATCTGCAATCCATGCGTATCTTGAGTCGCTTCGAGCGTTATTTGCATCCCACCAATTTTTTTATTGGCCCTATGTTGACGATTTTACTGCTGCTATTGCCCGTAGTCTGCTTAGTGCTTGGGCTGTTGTCGCATCAATTTCATTTGAATATCCCTGTATTATTGTTTTTGGCGCAGTTCAGCGTGATTAGTTGTTCGTTGGTGCATTGGAGCAGAGTGCAACGCTCGCGCTCGACAGAAACCTTATTGTTGATGCCAGGGTTTGATGGTCGAAAAGGACTCATAGCGGCATTTTGCCTTGGACAGCAAAGACTCCTGAATGTGGTCGTCGGCATTATGTTGGTGTGTAGTCTGCTGTTGGGCTGGCTCAATGGTGATCTGAATATGCAGTTAGTGGGTCATCTCGTGTTGAGTACTTACTGGGCCTGCGCCTTGACGTTAGGTTTTGGCTGTATGTGTCGCCGAGTTTTGCATATCACGCTCACTATGATGGTCGTCGCGGGGCATTCCCTGTGGGTGTCCATCAGCCTTACGTCTTTACGTGATGGCGGCAATTTAACTAATTGGTTGCTATGGGAGCTACTCTTAATACTGCTGGGGCAAGCGGTACTGATTTGGGGCAAGAAAACCCTCTGGAAGGGCGATGTTATGAGAGCATGTTGACGTTCCGAGATTAAATTTTGTTCGCTCTGGCAAGTAAGTGAAACTAAGAGTGGTACGCCGCTAAAGCCTATTTACAGCGTGATTTGGGCGACATTTGCACAACATTAGAGCAAAAACTCTTAGTTTTTATTTGGCCTTCAGGTAGAATGCTGCAAAAGCGGTACACTTGTAAGCTAAAAAGGTGAGTCTCTTATGTCTCTCGATCAATATCATGTTATTCGACTACTACAGCAGCAGAGCGAGTCTTTAAAAGACGCAGTAGCGCTGGAAGGTTTTGAAATGGCCGCTCCTTGGTATCAGGTGAGTTGGCAAGCCTTCGACCAAATCAGCAGTAAAATTGCACAAGTGTTGATCGAACTTGGCGTACAAGTGCAAGACCGTTGCGTTATTCTGGCGCAAAACTGCCCGCAGTGGACTTGTGCCGATGTCGGCACTCTCAAAACTCGCGCCGTTGTAGTGCCAATTTATCCCACCAGTACCGTCGAACAGGCGAGCTTTATCGTTAACGACGCCACCGCTAAAGTGATTTTTGTTGACGATGCTAAGCAATACGCTATGGCGTGTGAGCTGCAAGCCTTATGCCCAAGCTTAGAGCATGTGATTGTATTCGATGCCAGCGTGGCACTCGCTGCCGATAAGGCCAATCAGCATTGGCATCTAGATACCCTACTGGCGGGTGACACTCAGTTAAACATTGAGCAAGAAGCCGAGCTTAATCAGCGTTTACACGCTGCAAATCTTGATGATTTACTGACCTTAATTTATACCTCCGGCACGACGGGCGATCCTAAGGGCGTGATGCTGGATTACCGTAATATGGCGTCTACCATACGCCAGCACGATCAAAAATTGGCCTTCCATTCTGGCGATGTGTCTTTGGCATTTTTGCCATTGAGCCATGTATTTGAGCGCAGTTGGAGTTTCTACGTCTTGTGCCGTGGCGGCCATAACGTCTATCTGCAAAATACCCAAAGAGTGAAAGAGGCGATTAGCGCCGTGCGTCCACATACCTTGTGTGTGGTGCCGCGTTTCCTCGAAAAAGTGTATAGCGCCGTACAAGATAAAGTCGCCAAATCAGCCGACGGTCGTAAGAAGTTGTTTGCTTGGGCGATGCGCGTTGGCCAACGTCAGTTCGAAGTAGGCCAAGGTCGTGCTAAGGGCGGATTGTGGTTGTCGCTGCAATGGCGTTTGGCGCACAAGCTAGTGTATAGCAAGCTGCAAGCCGTGCTCGGTGGCCGTTTGAAGTTTATGCCTTGCGGTGGCGCAGCCTTAGATGTGAATGTCGGTAGTTTTTTCCATGCGATTAATATTCCAGTACTTTGTGGATACGGTATGACAGAAACTAACGCGACTGTGACCTGCAATACCTTAGGTAATCGAGTGCCGGGTTCCAATGGACAACCTTTGCTGGAAACCGAAATTAAGCTAGGTAAGGACGATGAGATTTTAGTCCGCGGCGCGACTGTGATGCGCGGCTATTACAATCGTCCTGAAGATACCGCCGCTGCGTTTGAAGATGGTTGGTTAAAAACCGGCGATGCAGGGCGTTTCGATGCGAACGGCAATTTATTTATTACCGATCGTATTAAAGAATTGATGAAGACCTCCAACGGTAAATATATCGCGCCGCAAAGGGTTGAAGGCGCCGTGGGCTGTTGTCCTTTTATCGAGCAAGTGGCGATTATTGCCGATGCGCGTAATTATGTGACCGCCTTGATTGTGCCAGCGTTTGAGTCACTGGAAGCGTGGGCGAAGGACAAAGGGCTGAAGTATGAGTCACCTTTAGAATTGCTGCGCCATAGTCATGTGGTTGAACATTTTGAACAGCGCTTAAAGCAGTTACAGCATGAGTTGGCCGGTTTTGAACAGATTAAAAAGTTCACTCTGTTGCCTGAAGCGTTTTCGATGGAAGCGGGTTTAATCACCCCAACGCTCAAGCTGCGCCGCAAGATGATTTACCATAAATACGCCCATGAAATAAATGCTATGTACAACAACTAATTGTTAAGTTGTTGTTGCTAAAGGCCGCAGAAGCGGCCTTTTTTTTATCTACTACTTCCTGAAGTGCTTTTCTTCGCTTAAAATTCGCCCCGTTTACTGGTGCGCATGAGGCGCGAGGCGTCGGTATAAAAGGTGTAGTTAAATGGAACTTTCGATTCGTAGTTTATTCACTGCAGTGAGTGCGGTGTTGTTATCTTCTTTAACTGTCATTCCTGCAGCTGACGCTGAGGATTACGACAAAATCGTCCATGGCCCAGTGGACTTACCTAACGGGCAATGGCTCAATTTCTATCAAAAAGATCATAAAGTGTGGGGCGAAATGCTCTATGGCGATGCGCCCGGCGTGCGTCTTGATGATTATGGTTCTGCTGAAGTGGTTGCGGTTTTTTACCTCGATTTTGATAAAGGTGGCACCAAAGAAGTGGTTGTCATGCTGAAAGATGCCGATGGTCAGCATTTACGGGGCTATGGTTTTGAAGGGGATGATCTCACAAAACTCCCCCGTCTACAGGTTGTGCTCGATGAAGTGGCACCAACCTTAACCTCGTTTACCGTGGGTAGCGTTCGTAAAGTGTTAAGCCAAATTCCGCCGCAACAATACCGTATGACCTATGATGTTGACGCGATTGAAGATCCCACCATTAAAGCGGTTGTCGATGGTTCTACTAAGCTCAAGCCGACCTTAGTGGGTTATCGTAATTCCGAAGGTTCACCCGTCGATGTGAAGACAGCCGTCGAATATAAATTACGTTATCCACTCACTCGCAAAGATAAAGATGCCCAAGGGATTGAGCGCCAATATAGCTTAGTGACCACCTTTGATCGCAGTGGATATAGTGAAGAAGATGGCAGTTTTGTGTTGGTGAGCGTGGCCTTTGAGGCCGATGACTTTGATTGGCTTAAAAGTGGTGGTGCCGTGATCCCTAAAACTGGCCCATCCTACGATTTTATGAGTATGAGCATGGCGAGTACTTGGGCAGGGCTTGCCAGTGAAAGTCATTATGCCCAAGGCGTGCTTGATGGCCCATATGCGGCCTACGATGGTCGCAATGGTAGCGTGGTTTACTCTGGTAACTACAAACAGGGCAAAAAAGTCGGTAAGTGGATGGAGACAGAGAACCAAGCCATTTATTGGGAAGGCGAATATCTTGACGGTAAAAAGCAAGGTAAATGGATTGCACAGTCGATGTTCGATGAGGCCGATAGCTTTGGTTTTGCCCATTACAATCAGGATGTGCTCGACGGCCCCTACGAAGTCTATGAGCCCGATTATGACTCCAGTGCAGAAGGCGATAAGCGATTAGTGGCAAAAGGCATTTATCTCAATGGCGTAAAAGATGGCGAGTGGCTTGAGGCTGATGGTAGCAAAGGCCAGTATCAAAAGGGTGTGAAGCAAGGCGCTTGGGTCGATAAAGTGACGAGCGGACATTTCCGTGATCAAGTAGGTGAAGGCGCCTATCTTGCAGGAAAACGCACTGGCCCTTGGGTATTTAAAGCCGAAGATGGGACTCGTACCGAAGTGAACTATGTCAATGGCTTACGTCAA
Organism: Shewanella sp. SM69; assembly: GCF_025653985.1. NCBI lineage: Bacteria > Pseudomonadati > Pseudomonadota > Gammaproteobacteria > Alteromonadales > Shewanellaceae > Shewanella > Shewanella sp. SM69. The sequence goes on along the minus strand of NZ_JAKKRV010000012.1, from coordinate 123,017 downwards.
GGAGAGTCTAAATCATTCGACAAAAATAATCTGATGTTTAATACCCGTCATTATGAGCAGGGTCGCCTTAATGGTCAGAGTATTTGGTATTCAAGTCCGAATGTCGTGGTGGATATCGCTAACTACCGCCAAGGAGAGTTGGATGGTCAGCAAATGCGCTTTAATCCCCAGAACGGTGAGCTGACTGAACTAACGAGTTATAAATTCAATGAAGCGGTGACGCTTAAGCCTTCGCACGATGAATGTATTATGCGTGAGAATCCCTACTCAGATGATTGTGAAGGGGTGATTAATGGTAAAAATGAAGCAATTTCATCGATAAAACACGGTGAGCAGCGCGAATATCATAGCAGCGGCTCCTTGTATAAATTGGCTTATTACACCAATGGCGCTGTAGATAAAGAATATCAGTTTGATTCCAATGGCCGTTTATTAAATTTAAAAACGTACAAAGCGGGTAAGGAATACGGCCCAAGTATCAGTTATTCCACTGATGGTGGTTACTCACTCTCCCGATATGGTCACCAAGTGAATAACCGTGTCTCTGGCCCCCATTACAGTTTCTATCCCAATGGGCAATTAAGAAGCCTGTGGAACTACTGCCAGCAAGAAGGCGAAACCTGGAACGGTGAACCTTATTTCTGGGATAACGCCATTGCGCGCTGCGGTATACAGCGCGAGTACTTTGATAATGGTGCCGTGAGTTGTATTGAAGACCTCGATAGCAATTATGCCGTGGATAAAGTGTGTTACGACATGAATGGCAAGATAGCGAATGAAATGCTGCGTATCGATGAACAGCATGTGGTACACAAGCGCTACATTAACGGTGTCATCTATTCCGAAGAGCCGGGTTTTGCCGATTACTCACATATCACTAAGGGCCGTAAGATTTATCACTTAGAGAACCCAAAAACTCATGGAGTGTATAAGTCTTATAAAAATGGCAAGTTAGAATACGAGAAAATGTATGATATGGGTAAGGCTGGATGCCTTAAAAAGTACGATGCTAACGGCAAGCAAACCCCAGAAACGGCGAGTTGTCAGTTTTAAAATGCTAGGTTTGGGCTAGTGGCTAGAACCTGTTTGGCTTAGGATAATGGATGAGTTTGGTGGTTGGTTTAATTACGTTAATCACCACGCTCTTCCATTCATAAAATAATAAAAAGGAAGTTTGCATGTCAGCCACAGAATACAGTCTCGAAATCAATCCAAGATTTACTGAAACCGACGGCCTAGGTCATATCAACAACACTGTTATCCCCGTATGGTGCGAAGCGGCGCGCACGCCAATCTTTGAGATTTTTAATCCCGAGTTAGATTTACATCAGTGGAATCTTATCGTGGCGGGGTTTACCGTGGCATTTATCGCGCCGACTTACTATGGCAAGAGTGTCACAGTAAAAACCTATGTCAGCCGTATCGGTAATAGCAGCTTCGAGCTGACCCAAACCTGTTGGCAAGCGGGTAACAAGACCGCCGAAGTGAAAACCACACTCGTACATTACGATTACAGCAGTGAAAAAAGCCGCCCGATTCCTGAAGATATCCGCGAAATGCTCGCTAATCTGAATGGTGAAGGTGCTTAGTCTGTTTACTCTTTCGGTCAGCGTAATTGCAATTGCGCTGCTGAAGGGTTAATTTGTCGACCCGTTAACCGTGATGCAGATCACTTGTCTGTATCGCTTAATTTTTATCGGTTCGGATTAACCATGAGATTCTATTTTACCCGCATGCGATCGAAGGACATTTGTCCACCAAGACAGCCACTTAAAAAGATTGTGTGGTCATGGATTGGGGCTTTCTGTGGCATTTACTTGGTCGCGAGTCTCGCAAATTATATGAGTGAAAACCTCGTCGACACTATGTTTGTCATTGGCTCGTTCGGCGCGTCGGCTGTGCTAGTGTACGGTGCACCGCTGGCGGAGTTTTCTCAGCCGCGTAACTTGATTGGTGGCAGTGTGTTATCGGCCTTAATTGGGGTCGCAGTGTACCAAGTGTGTGGCGATTATGTGGTGCTGGCGAGCGCCTTAGCGGTATCCCTGTCTATCGCATTCATGTACCTGACTCGCACTCTTCATCCTCCGGGCGGCGCAACGGCATTGATTGCCGTGATTGGCGGTGAAAACGTGCATCAACTCGGCTTTCTTTACGCGTTAATGCCAGTGTTCCTCGGCTCAGTATTACTCTTACTGGTCGCGCTGGTGGTCAATAACCTCTCCACCGATCCCAAGCGCCATTACCCTGTTTATTGGATTTAGCGAACTCGTTCTTAAATCTGCCTATTTTAAAAACTTCTGCACATACCAGCAGCTGGCTTGGATAGTAAAGTCTTGGCTTTTGGCCCACTTTAAGCCGTGGCGCACTAAGCGTTCGGCAAGGCCTTTACCGCGCAGTTCGTTGGGGACAAAGGTGCGGCTAAAATCGATATCCTTGCCTGATAATTGGTATTCCAACACGGCTTCATAGCCATCGACAGGGATAATAAAACGCTGTTTATCCTGTTGATGTTCAATGGCTATCTCGATATTTTCGTTATCTGACATACATGCTTCCCTCAAGGAGTGGCTTAAAGTGTGCTGGCAATTCGTTATTGATTTGAATAGCTTAAGCGATTTCGTGCTGTTTGAGAATCGCCAGCAGTTCTGCCGGTAACTCGGCTTTTTTACCCGTTTTAAAGTTAAACATCACCGCGACTGAAGTGCCTAAGGTGGTTACTGCCTGCTGCTGTTTACTAAAAGCCTGATAATGCATGGTAAATCTATCGCTGTGAATATCGCTAATGCTGACACTTACCAATAAAGTATCGGGGAAAGTCACTGGGCGTTTATAGCGAGCCTGATTTTCGCTGATTACGGGGCCAATGCCGGATTTATACAGGGTATCTAGCGGGAAGAGGCGATTGAAAAAGTCGATACGTGCCGTTTCAAAATAGCGGAAATACACCACATTATTTACGTGTTGTAGGGCATCCATTTCACCCCATGCAACGGGGATTTCTGTGACTATGGGGTGTTGGGTGAAAAACTTTTCCATTGCCTGTTCTTGTACACCTTCTTGCAGCTGTTCTTGTTTAAATCCCATGATAAAAATCCCAAGTTAAAACGCTCGTTTAAGCGGCCAGACTAGCAGCATAAGATTGCTGCGACAAGTCTTGGCCTAAGCTGATACTGTGGCTGATAATGGCAAGCAATGCAGATATGAGTAATGTCTTTAAAGGGTTAGGTTGAGCTATGTATATTGGACAAGCGGCAAAGCAAACAGGGCTGTCGATAAAAGCGATTCGCTTGTATGAGGCGTGGGGGCTTATTGACACTCCCGCACGTCAGGGGCGTTATCGTATTTATAGTGCGGCGGATATTAGGCTGTTGTTGCTGATCAAAGAGGCCAAAGCCCTCGGCATTAAGCTTATCCAACTAAAAGATTTACTCGAACAAGGCGATAAGCATGCTCAGTTAGCCACAGTGCAGACTTTTTTGTTGGGTATTAAAGCGGATTTTTTACGCCAGATAAGTGAGTTAGAACATAAAGTCACTCAGTTAGATGCCTGTATTGATGGGCTCACCTCCTGTGAGTCGCAGCTGTTACCTTAGGTCTTGACTCTCCCCTTAGGGGCAGAGTTTATGCTATTTGTCACATTGACTGTTATGGAGTTTCATCGTGGCAAAAAAGATTTTAGTGATCTGTGGTAATCCTAAGGCGCAGAGTTTTTGTGAGCATCTGGCTGAAACCTATGCCCAAGCGGCGGCAGATAAACACTCAGTGAGAATCGTCAAACTAGCTGAGCTGAATTTTGACCCGAATCTGAGCTATGGTTATCGTCAACCTCAGCCACTCGAAGCCGATTTGCTAGCGTTTCAAGCGAATATCCAGTGGGCGGAGCATGTGGTGATTATCACACCGATTTGGTGGGGCGGTATTCCTGCTAAGTTTAAAGGCTTAATCGATAGGACATTTTTATCTGGGTTTGCATTTCAATATGAGAAAGGTAAATTGATACCCGCTAAGTTGCTGCGCCATAAAACCTCGCGAATTATCATGACTATGGACACGCCGCCTTGGTATTACAAGTGGTTTCAAGGCGCTCCCGCGCTCAAACAGCTTGATACCGCCACCTTAGTATTTAGTGGTTTTAAGCGGGCTAAGTCCAATATGTTGGGGCCAGTGATGAGTGCTAAGGAGCCGCAATTGCAACAATGGCGAGCGTTGGTGCAGCGGCTTGGGAATTTAGGTTTATAGAATCTAGCGAGATAAGGAGTGGGTGTGATTAAACAAGTAGGCAATATTATTATTCAGCCAAAACACAGAGCGTCCTGCCATTGTGGTGCCGTGGTATTGGAGTTGTCATTGCCTAATGGCATCGAAAATCCACGCCGTTGCGATTGCTCTATCTGTCGCCGTAAGGGCGCAATGGTTGGCTCTGTGCCGCTGGCGGGGATTAAGATCCTCAAGGGTGAGGATGCGCTGAAACTCTATGAATTCAATACCAAAACTGCCAAACACTACTTCTGCTCTATCTGCGGTATTTACACCCATCACCAGCGGCGTTCCAATCCCCATGAGTATGGTTACAACATTGGTTGCCTCGAAGGGGTTAACCCATTCGATCTCGAAAATGTTCTCACGAATGATGGTGTTAACCATCCTGCGGATCGTTAGACTATGAACATAGGTCAGTTTGCTGCACTCACTGGACTGTCGGCGCATACGCTCAGGTATTACGAGAAAATTGGCCTACTGCAGTCTGTTGTGCGAAATGGCAGCGGGCATCGTGATTATGCGGCGAAAGAAGCGGAATGGATTGGGTTTATCAATCGCTTAAAAGAAACGGGCATGCCGTTAAAGCAGATATTGACCTATGCCGAGCTGCGTGCCCAAGGCGATGTAACCGCTGGCCAGCGACAGCAGTTGCTCGAGCAACATGCAACACAATTGGCTGAGCGTATTCGCCAAGAGCAGGAGCATTTGGCTGCTCTTAAGCAAAAAATTCACTATTACCAAACTCATTTTTAGTGGCTAAGCTCAGTCGCTAACATTTGTGGTTAAATGCTAAAAAGCTAATATTATTTACTTTTCTATTTGCTTGCTTGTGCCTCTAGCCAGCGAGTTAAGTAGAGGGGCAGTCTTACTGATCCGCATTGCCTGTGTCATGCATCAATGAACCATTGACTTAGAGTTAACTCTAAGGTTTAGGCTGCTTGCTGTGATTTAATCCAGCAGGAGCTAAAAATGAGTAATCAAAGATATGTGCAGGGCCTCGCTAAACTGACTGAAATCGACGGTGAGGCGGGGGAGAAAGTCATCCGCAGTCTTGCCGATATTTGCCCTGACTTAGGCAAGTACATTATCGAATATCCTTTTGGGGATATTTATCAGCGTGAAGGGCTCGACCTTAAGACGCGGGAGCTAGTGACAGTTGCCGCACTCACGGCGCTAGGGCATTGCCAGCCACAGTTAAACGTACATATTAATGGCGCATTGAATGTGGGTTGTACGCCGCAGGAAATTGTTGAGGTGATATTGCAAATGTCGGTTTATGCTGGCTTTCCTGCTGCACTTAATGGCATGTTTGTCGCTAAAACCGTATTTTCTGAGCGGGAGTTAAGCGTCGTTTAGTTAGTCCTGAGTCAGGTTTATCGATTTGCAAGAGTGACCATAAGGCCGCTTTGATTTCCTCTCTCAAGTTCATTTTAGTTGGATTTAAACGGGCGATGGGGTGTTGCAGAGCTTTCATTCGACTCTAAACAGAACGTTCGACTTTGGCTAGAGATAGCCAAAGTGACCAATATACCGAGATTGAGTGGCACAGTTGCCATCACTGTGCTTTGCACATTACAGTGGCAAATGTTGCCCGTCTTACTATTTCAATGGAATGTAAAATAATAATGAATTTAATCGGTTACATTGGGTCAGCTCGCCAATACTTGCGAAAGCTCAGCTTACCATCACTGAGTGACATCCGTTTAGGTTTGGGCAAGTTCTGGCGCTGTCTTATCCTAGGGGTTGCTAAGTTATCCTTTGCGCAAAAGCTGTATCTTATTGCTTTGATATTGGCTTTTAGTAGCGAGTTAATGGGGTTGGTCGCTGTGATTGCCGTAATCGCTATGGCCATCGAGTTTTGGCCTGTGTTCGAGCGGGTTTGGCACAGTTTGGCGGGCAAAGCTGTGTTGTTGCTGTTTTATGCGATGATTGCCAACTTTGCTTTGGGCTGGTCTGGCGCGATAGTTAACGAAGTGGTTGGGGTATCAGCAAGCGATCTCAATTACACCCATAACTTAGCGATTTTACTCTATATGCCCGCTTGGTTTTTGATGGTAAGCGCGATCGTGCTGCTGGCATTACAGTTGATTATTCCTATCTATTTAATATTGATCTTTTTGCTTAAACCTTTAGGTGTCAAATCGTTACGGCTTACCTCGCATACTTCATTCCGTAAAACGACTTTTTTGATCCGTATCGTGCTAGCGACTGTGGTTTTGTATCACTTGAGCCTGTTAATTGATTTAGAGACGCGCATTGAAACCTCATTTGGCAACTTTATTACCTCTCCCCAAGAAGCCGCTAAGCATGCGCCTCGCGAGCCTAAATCGGGACGGTTGCCGGATGCGACCGATGTGCTGACGGTACCGATTGTAGAGCTAACTCAGACTGCTCTTGACTCTGAAAGCGATAAATCGAGCAAGGCTGAGAATAGTAATGATGACGGCGAGCTGGAAGAGGAAGAGCGCAAAAAGGCCTACGCCTCGGTGCGAACTCAATATCAGTACTTAGTGCGGCAATGGCTAGCTACGTTCGCATTTTCACTTGAAGCCAATGGCCGCTCGCGTTGTAAAAAGCCTGCCGAGTCGAATGTGATTGAATTAAATGATTACGAGATTTTGTTGATCACACCCGATAAGAATGCGGATTATGGTTATCGTTTTGAGGTGGAAAAATGTATCTCGGCCGCGTTTCCGTTGGCGGTGAAGGGCAATTGAGTCAATTAATAAAAAAGCGACCACAAGGTCGCTTTCGTTTTATCGGCTAAATCAGCTTGAGCTGACTATCGTGTTATTCAACCATCACGTTATTCAACAATCGCATTATTCAATCAGTAGCTCATCGAAGCTGCTGATTTTGCGGAACTCGCCAGTGCGTTGCTTGCTGTCGCGAACCATTTGGCAGGTCATCATGCCCGCAGCGTCGGCAGCCTTTAATTCTTCAATAACATCAGACACAAACAGCACTTGTTTGGGGCTTAAGCTGATAGTGTTGAGGATATTGCAGTAAGCCTGCTTATCTAATTTGTTGCCCGTGCGGGTGTCGAAATGGCCGTTAAACATTTCAGTTAAATCGCCGCCGTCACTGTGGCTGAACAACAGTTTTTGCGCGTCGACAGAGCCGGATGAAAAACTGTAAATACGCAGATTTTGTGCGCTAAAACGTTTCACCGCTTCAATAAAATCCGGGAAGATATGGCCCTTAAATTCGCCATGGGCATAGCCTTGCTTCCAAATTAACCCTTGTAAGGTTTTAAGTGGCGTAGCTTTACGGTCTTCGTTGACCCATTGTTGCAGTATCTCAGTTACACGCGCTAAGTCAGCCTCAGGCTCTAGGGCGATATCTTTAGTGTCACAAATACAGTTTTCAACCAATACATTGTGTTGGTTCTGTTCTAAAAAGTCTGGCAAGGCTTTGACAGAATAGGGGAATAGTACATCTTGGATAAAGTTTAGGTCTGTCGTGGTGCCTGCTGTGTCTACGACTATGGCTCTGATACCCATAATGTTTTGATACTCCACAATATGTTGGCTAAAAAATGCAACTCCGATCCTAAGCGTTATTGGTGAAATTGGCTAGTCTATTTCACCCAAACACATGGGCAAATTGTGGGTGATATCACTAAGCGATAAGATTGAAATTTGATTAATCTAGTAATTTTAAAAGCTTATCCACTGATTATCCGAGAAAACACTAACTTGATACTGGATTTCATCTCGTTTATTGCGCACAAGTTTGTGGTAGACATAAGACTATGGTCTTAATAGCTAAGGGAAATTTAGGCTGCTATTGTAGTTAAAGTCTCTTTACTCCTTTATACCTTGCATGCTGTGGTTTTCGGGAGACGAGACAGCATATTTCACCTGCGAATAGAGAGACCTTACATGAAATATTTACCCGCACTTGGCTTTGGTATCCTATTAGCCTTATTGAGTTTTATCAGTTTCTCATTGGTCGCCAGCGCAGGTTATATGTTGGACATGTTGAGTGCGGTGCCTCACATCTCGCATAACAGTGTGGAGTATCTTTTATTGGCGGCTCATGATGCGAGTTTGCTGATATTGCTTGCAGGTTTAGTGCTTTATGCTTACCACAGGATCTTTCCTAAACTTCCCTTCGATTGGTTTACCGCTGTGCTTATCCAAATGCCGCTTGGCTTGGCGGTACTGGTATTAGATGGTTTTACTTTAAACCTGTTTTCATTCAAAGGTTTTGCACTAACGCTGACCACTTTAGCCGCTTCATTTGGGGTGTTAAGCCTCTTTTGGTTGCTTCAACGTAGAGCTAAGCGCTTCGAGGCGAGGTTGAGTAAATAAGCAGAATTTACAGAACATAGCGTAGGCGCAGTGCCGTTTGTTCAACAGGGGATAACGCGAGCCACTGTTCTCGGATTTCCACGGCTTCTTGCGGATAGTCGGTAATGAGTACATCGGCTCCCAGCGCCAACATGCGCAGCATTTGCCGTGGATTATTTACAGTCCATACATGTACTTGCTTACCTCCTTTGTGTGCACGGGCGATAAATTTTTCGTTAGTAATCGATTGATTGACCGCTAAGAATTGTGTATTCGCCTTAATGGGATCGCCAATGGATTGAGTGACGATAAGGCCAGTGTGAATGGAAGGGTCGAGTCGTTGCACTTCTTCAATGGCTCTTGCTTCGAGTGATGTAATGACCACTTGTTGTGTCATTTTCTCTTGTTGCAATAAGGCGACGACGGCCTGCGCTAAGCTGGGATCGGCTTGATTATATTTAAGCTCAATGTTCAAACCGATTTTGTTGCGTGCCTCATTAAGCATCTCTAGTAGTGTTGGTACGGATTCCCCTACAAAGGCGGCGCTGTGCCAACTCCCCGCATCAAGTTGTTGCATTTCACTCGCACTGAGGTTGGCAACTCGTCTGGGATCGCCCGCTATGCGCATCAAATCAGCATCGTGCAATACCATTAAGGTGCCATCGAATGCCGTTTGCACATCGATTTCGGCATAATCCGCCTTTTCTGCAATCGCTAAACGCAAAGCCGCAAGGGTATTTTCTGGTGCCCTAGCTGCGCCAGCACGGTGTGCAGTAATCAGGATGTCATCCCTTTGTGGTTCACTATTGAGGGCATATACCCCTAATCCCAACATGATTAAAAAAGTGCCGACCAACACCCCACTTATTGTATAAAGCGACAGTTCAGACGTTCTTTTTACTGTTTGTCGCCCAAGGCGTTCTAACCCTGCGGGTTTTTCTCCCAGCTGGCGGTATAACAGCAATATGATAAAGGCTTCGCCAAACATTCCGAGTAAGGACCATGCCGCGCTGAGCATAAAAATCAGTGCAGAGACGAGGGCCAATATGGCTAATTCTGCCGAAAGTGTCAGCGTAACCCTATCGAGTAAAGTATCGGCTCCCCAGGAAATCAGCAGTATTAAGGGATACACCAGAGCACCTATCCTCAACCACCAACCCGCAGCGTGCCACATAATCGGGCGTTCATTGCCTGCGCTTAATTGCCAACTGCGTTTGAGTGCCGTCAAAGCATCGGTCGTTTCACTCACAATAATTGTTAGTGAAAAGGCCGCTTTGGCCCACAGATATAAGGCAACAAGGACATAGATTATCGCTAAGAACGCCATACTCGTTAAGGCGAGATACCAGTCTATAGGCTTGAAATACAAGTAGTAATTGATGTCGTGTCCCTGTAGAAACACGCTGAAAATCAGATATCCTAACCCGATAAAAGGTACGCTGAGCAGCAATAAGCAAGCCGCATAAATGCTACCAAGGCGAATAAATACGGGTAAGCGCGCTGTCGCGAAAATCAGCGCCCGCACTGGGCCAATGGGAATATCATATAAGCCAGATGCTGCGAGAATCGTGACTCCAGCACGTTGGGTAAAAAACACGGTAAAGCTACTGAATAGAGTAATGACCATAAACAGCAAGCCATAGGGAGACATGGCAAAGGCGATTAAGTCGTAATTGGTAATGGTGACATTGCCCGTTTTGGCAATCAGATGGCGCAGTAGCCAGCCAAAAGACGGGACGATAATACCCGCCGACACTAAAGCGAATAACAGTTCAAATTCAATGAGTTTTCTACCGCAGCGACGAATGGCTTTAAGCGTGTCATGCCAGTAACTGTGTTCAGGATTGAGCATGCAGCTTCCTTAATCGTGCGAGTTGAGGACTGTAATTTAGCAGCGTTTCAGGTTGACGGTTAGTCATTCGTGCAATGTTTTAGATATGGGCAAGCCGTTAAAGTCTTCTTCTCAATGATTTTACAGAGGACGTATAAGTGGCTAGTCAAAGTATTGGTTTGGCTGCATTGGGTTTAGCCATTGCCTTTACCAAGATCTCGTTGATTCATATAGTGGGCTAATTGTGTCGCATCGGCATGGGGGCTGGCACTTAAGCCGTTGAACACACCCTGTTGATCGCTAATGGATCTATGCTGGCCGAGCTTTTCTTTTGCTTGAATCTCATCAATCAGAATTTTAAAGCCGACGATAGCTTGGCGTAGTTTCTGCTGATACTCATCCGGCATAATTTGTTTATCTTGCAATAGCTTAGGTTCGTACTTTGTGACTAGCTTGTCCAACATGTCTTGGGTTTCTGCATCACTCAGCAGGTTTGCGACACCATAACAATGCACCGCAGCATAATTCCATGTAGGCACAGCAGGTTTAGCGTCATACCAAGTTGGGGAAATGTAAGCGTGTGCGCCGCTGAAAACCACTAATACCCGCTGGCTTTCAAGCTCTTGCCAATGTGAGTTTGCCCGTGAAACATGACCATACAACACGCCTTTCTTTCCGACAGTTGCATCGAGTACAAAGGGAATATGGGTCGCATTAAGTGAGCTCGAAACCAGCAAACCAAAGCTGTTTTGCGTGATAAAAGCTGTGATGGCCTGCTGATCTGTCATCGCCATGTTCTTAGGGGTATACATTGTCTTCCTTGGGTTTCAACATTAGTGAAAGCGTTATATTACAAGGAAAAAGTTGGGAGTCGATAGGGGATTTGGAATGTTAGTTTGTGGCTTATTAAAATCAAAATCGTAGGGCTTGAACTCTGACTCGGAGATTAAACACTCGCATTACTGTGACTCGCAGTAAGTACATCCGTGTATGCTCGAACGTGGCATCCATGCCACGGACGGTCACATCCATGCGAGTGCTTAATCTAGTTAAGACCTGCGTATACACCTAGCCTCGTTAAAATCTGTGAATCAGTCTTGCCTAGACTGGTTCACGCACTGAATCCGATCATTTTTCGCAGTTTCTGGATAACTAATTTTTGCTAGCACTTGTTGAGTGAATCGAAAACTGACGAACGAGTTGCCCGACAAAATCTCATCTATGTGCCTAATGTTTGGCTCTATCGTAAAGCGACTAACAATATCATGGATATACAGTCGTATTTAAATGTAGATGCTTTTGAGTGTTTTTAACCTGATTAGCTTGCGCGTTTCCCCCGTCTAAAATTAACAAAACCCTTTAAAATCATTTTGATAAACTTAATTCAAGTTAGTTAATAGGTTTGGGAAACACGCATGCGCGTTTTTCCAGATAGTGTATTTAATAAAAAGCTGATAAGTTCTTTGCATACAAGTGGTTAACTGTGCGCTTTTTCACTGGTCCAACGAGGTAAACGCGCATGCGCACTAATAAAATGTTAGGCACTGCTATGGAAAGTATTTACCAATTTCAGATATTTGCAGACTATTTCCAGTTTGTTCTCATGGATGAGGAGTCAGATGATGATTTTTCTGAAATCTGGACAGATGAAGCATTTGAAAGAATGCTTGCCGTTGGTCGCAAGGCAGTTTGCCCTGGAACTCTGAGAAATGTAGACGTGCTCGTAGAAGTCAATATAAAGGACTCCGAACCTAGCATCGACCTCTCAAAATACGAGCATGCAGCAGAAGCATGTTTAGAAATCTCAAGTGGTAAATTGGTTGTAATGAACTGTACGGATGATTTGTCAAACGCCCCAAGAATTGCTCTCGAGCCAGGAATTTACAGGGTGCTGTTTTTAGTATCAGGAATTGAAACAATTAAGACAGAGTGGGAGCCGGCAAATGATAAATATGAAATTTATCTCTGGCGCAGCAACAAAGTAAATCCAAATTTGCTTAAAGATTGGCGTCTAAGCAATGCCTAACAATAGGTTCAAACCGTTCGCTTCGCTCACTGGGACGGGCTAAAGCCCGCCCCTTAACCAAACGTTAACCCATAGAAATTTTTATCCGAAATTGACGAGTTAGAGTTAAGGCTTTAACTCGAAATTGTCCAAAAGTATGTTGCGTATGTCCGGTGTCTTTTAAATCTACAAGTTATGCTAAAGCCAAAATGGTGAGCTAGGGTGATTTGCGAGACGACCGTCCGCCCCAAGGACGGGGCGGTCGAGCATCCATGGATGGACTTGCTGCGAGTCGATGAGCGAATGCCATGGCTCGCCCATCGGTAGGAGCCAACATTTAAGTTACCAAGTAACAAGTCATTTAGTCGTACTAACCCTCTTTTTTTAAGCGCTTTTGTCCAAAAGTGAGCCAGTGAATCACTCTGCACTAGACACCGCCAAAACATGCCCTTAAGCCCTGTTATCGGGTATTGGAGGGCATTTTTTACTCTAAAATGAATTATATACTTAAGAACTGATTCAAGCCATCTTGATGATGCCACATTATCAACATAACGAGTTTGTGATGGCGGCGCAGTTTCCTGAAATGTAAATTGCATAAGGCTAATGGCTAAATTAGATCGTTAATATGCGCGGGAGTTGATGAGATTAAGCACTGGCATGTAAGGGACCGTTCGTGACAGGGATGTCACGGTCGAGCCCTCAAGGATGAGTTTATGGCGCGTCACTGGAAAGCCAGTGCTTAATCATTTTCTGATTATTTGCACATTGCCGCACACTCAGTACAGGGTTACTTAGTTGACACAATCAACTAATCTCGGTATTGTTGATACAGTCAACTATATCGAGAGCCTTCTATGTCGTCATTGTCACTCAGTGAAACTTTGCACAGATTAGTGCATGCCTACAAAAAGCAATTGCGTAGCGATATTGCTGCACAAGAGATTGATTTACCTGTCACTCATATCCGTGCCTTGAAGGGCGTGTGTCGCAATCCTGAATCGACAGCTCAGTCTATTGCCCTGCGAATGCAGCGGGATAAAGCGCAAATTACCCGTGTTCTTAATGAGCTACAGCAGAGCGGGTTGATCACTAAAATCGATAACCCTAAGGATGGCCGCAGCCAGTTACTGCGACCCACGGCTGAGGGGGAAAAGATCATGACTCAGATCAATGCCTCAGAACGTAAAACTGTGGCGCGCATGACGCAGGCGCTCAGTTCAGACGAAGTCGATACTTTTATTAAACTTGCCAATAGGATTAGTAAAAGTGTGGATGATGCCGCTGCCGCCAAAAGTGAAACTGATTGCCTTACTCAAAAAAGACCATCTAGTCAGCCAAAAGATACGGCTGGAAAAGGAGCCATTGAGTTGCGCTTAACGGCAGAAAACGCAATAGGAGAAAATCATAATGAATAAACCTGCACCACGTGAGCTAGAAGTGATCCGCTCGACTTATATCACTCCGCATATGTTACGCATCACCTTAGGCGGTGCGGGATTGGCTGGATTTCCTGTCGATCAAGAGAGTGCCTATATCAAGTTGTTATTCCCACAAGCGGGTGAGCGTCCATTAATGCGAACTTACACTATCCGCCAGCAACGCGATGATGAAATCGATGTGGATTTTGTGCTGCACGATACCGACGGCCCCGCATCGAGTTGGGCGAAAACGGCGCAGGTGGGCGAACTCATTCAAATTGGTGGACCCGGGCTTAAAAAACTGATCAACTTTGAGGCGGATTGGTTTTTACTCGCAGGTGATATGACAGCCTTACCCGCCATTAGCGTGAATCTGGAAAAATTACCAAACAATGCAGTAGGTTACGCTGTGATTGAAGTATTGAGTGAAGCCGACATTCAGCCTCTAGTACATCCTGAACATGTCGAGCTGTATTGGGTGATCAATCCTGAAGCCGATCCCGAAGGCCGTCCTTTGGTCGAGCGAATAGCCCAATTACCTTGGCTTGCTGGCGAGCCAGCCGTGTGGATTGCCTGTGAATTTAATAGCATGCGCGCGTTGAGAAGGCATTTTAAGCAAGCGCATTCATTGCCTAAGAGCCATTTTTATACCTCGAGCTATTGGAAAATAGGCTGTAATGAGGGCGAGCACAAGCTGGTAAAACAAGAAGATGAGCAGTTAGAAAATGGGGCCAGTGCTTAAGCTTAAATCCTGTTCTTAAACAAACCGAGCCATTAAACAAAATAAGGTCGCCAAGTTTGATTTTGCGACCTTATTTTATTCGCTACTTATGCCACATTTGCGGCGAGTACGTGCATTTTACTGATGCACTAGCTTGCCATTCTTCACCACATCTTTGCAGGGATTGACGCCGTAGCTGTAGGCCAACTGCGCAGGCGTGGCGATATCCCACAGACAAAAATCGGCTTGTTTGCCAACGACTAAACTGCCGACGTTATCTTCAATTCCGAGTGCTTTGGCGGCATTTAAGGTGAGTCCGGTTAGGGCTTCTTCTGGCGTTAAGCGGAACAAGGTGCAGCCCATATTCAGCATCAACAGGGTTGAGCAAATGGGGGATGAACCTGGGTTAAAATCGCTGGCGAGTACCATAGGTACGCCGTATTGGCGCAATAAATCGATAGGTGGTTTTTGGGTTTCCCGCAAAAAGTAAAAGGCGCCCGGCAGCAGTACGGCGCAGGTGCCGCTTTCACTTAAGGCTTTTACGCCTGCCTCATCTAAATATTCGATATGATCCACAGACTTAGCACCAAGACGTGCGGCCAGTGCGCTACCGCCCATATTGGTTAGCTGCTCGGCGTGGAGTTTAATCTCTAAGCCCGCTGCTTTGGCTGCGCTGAGTACCCGTTCTGTTTGCTCAAGGTTAAAGGCGATATTCTCGCAGAACACATCCACTGCATCGGCAAGATTTTCGGCGATCACTGCGGGTAGCATCTTATTGATAATTAAGTCGACATAGCCGTCGCTATTGTCTTTATATTCTGGCGGAATTGCATGGGCGCCAAGGAATGTGGTCTTCACATCTACATGGTGATGCTTGCCGAGCTCGCGGGCGACACGCAGGATTTTCAATTCAGTTTCAGTATCTAAGCCGTAACCCGATTTGATCTCAACCGTAGTCACTCCTTCTTTGGCCAGCGCGTTTAAACGCTGACGGCCGAGTTCAAATAATTCTGCTTCATCCGCTTCGCGGCAAGCTTTAACGGTTGAAATAATGCCGCCACCTGCACGAGCAATTTCTTCGTAACTGGCGCCCTGTAGGCGTAACTCAAATTCATTGGCGCGATTACCGGCAAAGATTAAGTGGGTGTGGGCGTCAATTAATCCTGGGGTGATCCAACCGCCTTTGCCCCTGTAAACGGGAATTGACAAAACATCGAAGGCGGGCAGTTCGCTGCGGGGGCCAAGCCAAGCAATTTTGCCATCTTTTACTGCGATGGCCGCGTTGGTGATCGCACCATAAGGTGCTGATACGGAAGGGTCCATTGTGGCTAAGTTAACGTCTATCCAAACCTGATCCCAAGACATGTATTCCCCTCGCTGTGCTGGCAGATGTTAACCAAGTGATTAACGGTTTATTAAATTTATGTGAGCTGGCTTGTATTTACTTGTATATACAAGCTAGGATTGTAGCCGCAATTTTGAACGTTTGAAAGAGTGAATAGCACCTAGATTCTAGCGCTTTATATTGAGGAAATGTTTTGGCTACACCTAAGTTTGCAGAAATTAAGCAATACATTATCTCCTCTATTGAGTCGGGTGAGTGGGAAGAGCATGCTCGCGTGCCTTCTGAGAATCAGCTTGCCGATTTGTTTACCTGCAGCCGAATGACGGCGCGACGTGCGCTAACCGAGCTGACGGATAGCGGTGTGCTTGAGCGTTCTCAAGGGCTAGGCACTTTCGTCGCAGGGTGTAAATCCCAGTCGTCTATGTTGGCGATCCGCAATATTGCCGATGAGATAAAAGACCGCGGCCACGGCTATAGCGTACAGCAATGGGCGTTAGAGCAAGTCGCGGCGAGTACGAGTATCGCAATTTCCCTTGGACTTGAGCACGGTGCGACAGTATTCCATTCGATCTTAGTGCATTGCGAGCAGGGCTTACCGTTGCAAGTCGAGGAGCGTTACGTGAATCCCGAGTTGGTGCCAGACTATTTATTGCAGGATTTTACCTTGCAGACGCCCCACGAATATTTATCACAAGTGGCACCGTTGACCGAGGCGCATCACACGATTGAAGCGATTATCGCCAGTGAAGAATTACAGCAAAGGCTCGAAATCCCCGCCACTGAGCCCTGTTTACAGATTTTACGCCGCACTTGGTCACGCCAAGGCGTCGTGAGTTTCGCAAAATTAGTTCACCCAGGTAGCCGCTTTAAACTCGGCGGCCACTTAACCTTTAGCAAGTAACGCCAGTGGCGTGATTAACAGATGTAAATCAGTCACTCCAATAGCTGTACCTTTATAAGTTAAAAGATAAAAACACAATAAAAACAATAGTGCTAACCCGTATTAGCGACTTAGCGAATACGAGTTAGCACCACAGGTTGAAAGAGGAAAATTCAATGGATAAGCGCCACGACCCAAGCCGCCGTATTATTGCACCGCATGGCACACAATTAAGCTGTAAGAGTTGGCTCACAGAAGCGCCAATGCGTATGTTAATGAACAACTTACATCCAGATGTCGCCGAGCGCCCAGAAGACTTAGTCGTCTATGGTGGTATTGGCCGCGCCGCCCGCGATTGGGATTGCTACGACAAAATCATCGAAGTCTTACAACGCCTCGAAGATGACGAAACCTTATTAGTGCAATCGGGCAAACCTGTGGGCGTATTTCGCACCCACGCCGATGCACCTCGCGTGTTAATCGCTAACTCCAACCTAGTGCCACATTGGGCGAACTGGGAGCATTTCAATGAGTTAGATAAGTTAGGTTTGGCCATGTATGGCCAGATGACCGCAGGTTCTTGGATCTACATTGGTACTCAAGGCATAGTTCAAGGCACCTACGAGACCTTTGTGTCTGTAGCGAAACAGCACTTTGATGGTATCTCCAAAGGCAAATGGATCCTCACTGGCGGGCTAGGTGGCATGGGCGGCGCGCAAACGCTGGCGGGCACTATGGCCGGCTTCTCAGTGTTAGCCTGTGAAGTCGACGAGACCCGCATCGATTTCCGCCTGCGTACTCGCTATGTCGACAAAAAAGCTACTTCGCTCGATGAAGCATTAGCCATGATTGAAGAAGCGAACCAAGCTGGTAAGCCAGTATCCGTGGGTTTATTAGCGAATGCCGCCGATGTGTTTGCTGAATTAGTTAAACGCGGCGTTACCCCAGATGTGGTGACCGACCAAACCTCAGCCCACGATCCGCTAAATGGTTATTTGCCACAGGGTTGGACTATGGTTGAGGCTGCAGCCATGCGTAAAACCGACGAAGCGGGCGTAGTGAAAGCGGCGAAAGCCTCCATGGCGGTGCAAGTACAAGCCATGCTCGACCTGCAAACCGCGGGTGCAGCCACACTCGATTACGGTAACAACATTCGCCAAATGGCGTTTGAAATGGGCGTTGAAAACGCCTTCGATTTCCCAGGTTTTGTACCTGCTTATATTCGCCCACTGTTCTGTGAAGGCATTGGTCCATTCCGCTGGGTGGCGTTATCTGGCGATCCAGAAGATATCTATAAAACCGACGCTAAAGTCAAAGAACTGATCCCAGATAATCCACACCTGCACAATTGGTTAGACATGGCGCGTGAGCGTATCGCCTTCCAAGGTCTGCCTGCGCGTATCTGCTGGGTTGGCTTAAAAGATCGTGCTCGTTTAGCGTTAGCCTTTAATGAAATGGTTAGAAATGGTGAGTTGTCGGCGCCCGTGGTGATTGGCCGTGATCACTTAGATTCTGGCTCTGTTTCCAGCCCGAACCGCGAAACCGAATCTATGCTGGACGGCTCAGACGCAGTATCCGATTGGCCATTATTGAATGCACTACTCAACACCGCCAGTGGCGCAACTTGGGTGTCGCTGCACCACGGCGGCGGCGTCGGTATGGGCTTTAGCCAACATTCGGGTGTGGTGATTGTGTGCGACGGTACCGATGCGGCGGCAAAACGGGTTGGCCGTGTGCTGTGGAATGACCCAGCGACAGGCGTGATGCGCCATGCCGATGCGGGCTACGAGATTGCGAAAAACTGCGCCAAAGAGCAGGGGCTCGACTTACCTATGCAAGAGTAGCCGATGCTAACTTCTTAAAATAACAATAATAACTAAAAGCTTGGAGCTAAAAATATGAAATCTGTGAATCACTTAGTGTTAACGCCGGGCAGCTTGAGCCTAGCGCAATTACGCGAAATCAGCCGCCATAAGCTGACACTCGAACTCGCGCCAGAGGCCATTACCGACATCAACACCAGCGCGCAAATCGTGCAAAAAGTGTTAGATGAAGGCCGCACCGTTTATGGCATCAACACAGGTTTTGGCTTGTTGGCCAATACCAAGATAGCGCCCGAAGATCTGCAATTGCTGCAACGCTCTATCGTGTTGTCACACGCCGCTGGCACGGGGCAATACATGCAAGACGCCACAGTGCGCTTGATGATGGTGTTAAAAATCAATTCATTAAGCCGTGGCTTCTCGGGCATTCGTTTAGAAGTGATTAACTTCTTAATCAGTTTAGTAAACGCCGAAGTGTATCCCTGTGTGCCAGAAAAAGGCTCAGTGGGCGCATCGGGCGATTTAGCGCCACTGGCGCACATGTGTTTGCCTATGCTGGGCGAAGGCGAGATGAGCTATCGAGGTGAGTTAATTTCTGCCGCTGAAGGTTTAGAAATCGCGGGCCTCAAGCCAATCGATTTAGCGGCCAAAGAAGGGCTAGCTTTGCTTAACGGCACTCAAGCGTCGACTGCGCTGGCGCTGGAAGGGTTGTTCCATGCTGAAGACTTGTTCGCAGCAAGTTCAGTGATCGGTGCCATGAGCGTCGAAGCGGCTATGGGCAGCCGTAGCCCGTTTGATCCTCGCATCCATGCGGCGCGTGGTCAGAAAGGTCAAATCGATTCGGCCATGGTCTTCCGTCATCTACTGGGTGAAGAGTCTGAGATCAGCTTAAGTCACGCTAACTGTGAAAAGGTGCAAGATCCTTACTCACTGCGCTGTCAGCCACAGGTGTTGGGTGCTTGTTTAACGCAAATTCGCCATGCGGCCGATGTGTTAGGCACTGAAGCCAACGGCGTAACCGATAATCCACTGGTGTTCCAAGACACGGGCGATATCATTTCAGGCGGTAACTTCCACGCTGAACCTGTGGCTATGGCAGCGGATAATCTGGCGATTGCGATTGCCGAGCTGGGTTCTATTGCCGAGCGTCGTATTGCACTGCTAATCGATTCTAGCCTGTCGAAATTACCCCCTTTCCTAGTGAAAAACGGTGGCGTTAACTCAGGCTTTATGATCGCCCAAGTGACGGCGGCGGCATTGGCGTCCGAGAACAAAACCTACGCACATCCGGCATCAGTTGACAGCTTGCCAACATCGGCTAACCAAGAAGATCATGTTTCTATGGCGACCTTTGCTGCCCGCCGCTTGCGCGATATGAGCGAAAATACCCGTGGTGTACTGGCAATTGAATTGTTAGCGGCGGCTCAGGGTTTAGATTTTCGCGCTCCTTTAGCCCCAAGTGCTGCAGTGGCTAAGGCTAAAGCCGAATTGCGTGAAGTCGTCGCCTATTACGATAAAGACAGATACTTCGCGCCAGATATCGAAGCCGCGACCGATTTGTTGTATACAGCGAGCTTTAACACTTATCTGCCTGCAGGAACGCTAGCCAGCTTTTAGGCGTTTGTTTTAGTTTAATGGTTGAACAGGTGTTTACTCCGCGGGAATAGGCTGCACTGAGGCGCTTTTGTTATCGCGCCCAGATTTTGCACCTCAATGTGCTAAAAATAAGCGTTAAAAGGCAAAATTTAAGGTGCAGGCAGATTGCTTGTGCCTTTTTCTTTGGTTTTTATCTGCTTTTCCTCGATCTTTGTCTTTGCCATTTTGGTGTGTTTAACACCGCAGACTCTGCACTTTTTACCCTAATCTTTACATTGTCAGTTTTTGTGGCTATCTATCCCTCTAGAAACCGTTACCTTTGTGTTTTTATCCGCCATCATTATGCATATTTGAATGCATGTAATCATTTTTAATAACCACAACCATATGATGTGGGACAATATGGGGTTGCCATGTTGGACAAAATGTCTTTTGTGGTTTATTGGTTTTTAATTCCTTAAATTGTGCTTTTATTATCATTTACTGGTCTTTGGTGCTTTATTTGAAGTGTTTTTCGGAGTTAAGTTCTGTGGTTGTTTATTTGGGATCTTGATCTCATGTCATTATTTGTTATCTATTTCTTCTTTGGGGATAATCTTAAATTAAGTGTGGTCTTTAGTAGGACTCACTCAATCGGTTGCCATTTTTACCACAGCAACCACTAGACTCATAACGACAAGAGTGTGAGAGGACGCAATGAACAGACGCCAGTTTTTTAGACTGTGTGCTGCCGGAGCTGCCACCTCAGCAATTTCAGCGTTGGGATTCATGTCCGAAAAGGCCTATGCGGCCGTTCGAGAATTCAAACTCATTAGCGCGAAAGAAACCCGCAATAACTGCTGCTATTGCTCAGTGGGTTGCGGATTGCTGATGTACAGCAAAGGAAGTAACGGCAAAAACGCCGAACAAAGTATTTTCCATATCGAAGGGGATGCAGACCATCCAGTTAACCGCGGGGCCTTGTGTCCTAAGGGTGCTGGTCTAGTGGATTATGTGAACAGCCCTAATCGTCTTAAATATCCTGAGTACCGTGCGCCAGGCAGTAATGAATGGACTCGTATCAGCTGGACTGAAGCTTACCAACGCATCGCCCGTCTGATGAAGAATGACCGTGATGCTAACTTGATTGAAAAGAATTCTGCTGGGATGACGGTTAACCGTTGGCTTAGCACTGGGATGATGACCTCGTCGGCGATGCCGAATGAAGGCGGCTATATCACCCAGAAATTTGCACGGGCACTGGGCCTAGTTGCAATCGATACTATTGCGCGTAACTGACACTCTCCAACGGTAGCAAGTCTTGCTCCGACATTTGGACGTGGTGCCATGACCAACCACTGGATCGATATTAAAAACTCTAATTTGATCATTATTATGGGCGGTAATGCTGCAGAGGCTCACCCTGTCGGATTCGGCTGGGTTACAGAAGCTATGCAACATAACAACGCTAAACTTTTGGTGGTCGATCCTCGCTTCACCCGTAGCGCCGCTGTGGCCGATTACTATGCGCCGATCCGCTCGGGCACAGATATCGCCTTCCTGCTCGGGGTGATCCGCTATCTTATTGAAACCAAACAAGTGAACTACGACTATGTGAAGGCTTATACCAATGCCAGTTACATAGTGCGCGAAGACTTCTCTTTTAGTGAAGGTCTGTTCAGTGGTTTCGATGAAGAAACAGATAGCTACAATAAAGAGTCTTGGTACTACGAGTTAGACGAACAGGGTTACGCGAAAATCGATCCTAGCTTCGAACATCCACGCTGTGTGTGGAACTTAATGAAGCAACATGTAGAACGCTATGACTTTGAAACAGTAAGCAATATTACCGGTACGCCGATTGCGGACTATGAGATCGTTTGCCAACAAATTGGTAGCACTCATACCCACGATAGAGCCGCGACCTTTATGTATGCCTTAGGTTGGACTCACCACAGTAAAGGGGCGCAGAACATTCGCTCTATGGCCATGGTGCAGTTGCTGCTGGGTAACATTGGGGTGTTGGGCGGTGGTGTTAACGCTCTGCGCGGACACTCGAACGTGCAAGGCGCGACCGATATGGGTTTATTGTGTCAAAGCTTGCCCGGTTACCTCAAGTTGCCGAACGAAAAAGACATTAATCTTAAAACCTATCTCCACAACTATACCCCTGTCGCTCTGCGTCCGGGTCAAACCAACTATTGGCAAAATTACCCTAAATTCTTTGTTTCACAAATGAAGAGCTTTTGGGGCGATAACGCCACGGTTGAAAATGACTTTGGTTATGACTGGTTGCCGAAATGGGACAAGCAGTACGACTTTACTAAACACTTAGATATGGCTTTCCACGGCGAAGTGAATGGCTACATTATCCAAGGTGTTAACGCCATTAACTCTATGCCAAACCGTAATAAGGTACTCAAAGCCTTGAGTAATCTTAAATACATGGTGGTGTTAGATGCCTTGGCAACGGAAACCGCAACCTTCTGGCAAAATGCCGATGGCTTCAATGAAGTCAATCCCGCTGAAATTATGACGGAAGTGTTCCGTTTACCTACGACATGTTTTGCCGAGGAAGAAGGTTCCATCGTCAACTCTGGCCGTTGGATGCAGTGGCATTGGAAGGGCGCTAACCCGCCGGGTGAAGCCAAGCCAGATGCTGAGATTCTCTCCGGCGTCTTAATGGCAATGCGTGAACTGTACAAACAAGAGGGCGGTAAGCTGCCTGAACCAGTGCACGCGATGAGCTGGAATTACCACAATCCTCACTCACCGCACGCTGAAGAAATCGCTCGCGAGCTTAACGGTAAGGATCTCGTGACTCAACGTCAGCTCAGTAGTTTTGCTGAACTGAAAGCTGATGGTAGTACCGCCAGCGCCTGTTGGATTTACGCGGGTTCTTGGACCGAAGAAGGCAACTTGATGGCTCGCCGTGACAACCATGATCCTTCCGGTAAAGGTGTTACTCCGGGTTGGGCATTTGCTTGGCCAGCAAACCGTCGTGTGCTGTATAACCGCGCTTCTTGCGATATCAACGGCAAACCTTGGGATCCAAAACGCACTATCGTCGAGTGGGTTGACGGTAAGTGGCACGGTATCGATGTGGGCGACTTCAATATGAAGTTAACACCACAGGAATCCGCTGGCCCCTTCATCATGCAACCCGAAGGTGTGGGTCGTTTCTTCGCCCTTAAATTATTGGCCGAAGGTCCGTTCCCTGAGCACTACGAGCCGATGGAGTCGCCTATTGGGTTGAACCCGTTACACAAGATCACCAGTAACCCTGCGGTACGTATGTTACCGGGTGTGAAGGAAACCTTAGGCTCCCATAAGGACTTCCCTTATGTGGCAACTACTTACTGTGTAACTGAACACTTTAACTTCTGGTCTACGCATGCTCGTTTAGCTGCGATTTCTATGCCTGAAACCTTCGTCGAAATCGATGAAATGTTAGCGGCAGAAAAAGGTATCGCCAATGGGGATTGGGTCACTGTCAGCTCTAAACGCGGCAGCATTGAAACCAAAGCCTTAGTGACTAAACGGCTACAGCCGTTAAAGGTAAATGGCCAGTTAGTCCATACCGTCGGGTTACCCCGTCACGGCAGCCATAATGCACTCACTCGTAAGAGTTACTCCTGTAACGTACTCACCACGGAAGTGGGGGATGCAAATACACAGGTGCCTGAGTTCAAAGCATTTTTGGTTAACATCACTAAAGCGGAGGGGATCTGATTATGGCATCACAAGACATTATCCGCCGCTCCGGTACTTCAGCGGTGACGCCTGCGGCAAAGGGGCGTAATTCATCAGAAAAGGTCGCTAAGCTGTTCGACGCCACTAAGTGTAATGGCTGTAAAGCCTGCCAAGTGGCGTGTTCTGAGTGGAATGATTTACGGGAAGAGGTGGGCACCTTCCAAGGCAGTTACCAAAACCCTATGTCGCTATCGGGCCAATGTTGGACCCTGATGGAGTTCCATGAGGTGATGGAAAGCAACAAGCTGCGTTGGCAATTTACCCACTCGGCCTGTATGCACTGTGCTGACCCTGCCTGCTTAACGGCCTGTTCGACCTCGGGCGCGATTATCCAGCACGCCAATGGTGTGGTGGACTTCGATTCGGACAAATGTATCGGCTGCGGTTATTGCGCCAGTGCTTGTCCTTTCGATGTGCCCAAAATCGATCCTAAGGATAACAAGGCCTACAAGTGCACTATGTGCTCTGACCGTTTGGCGGTGGGATTGGAACCTTCCTGCGTTAAGTCCTGTACCACAGGGGCGCTGCGTTTTGGCACCCGTGAGGACATGTTGTTCTACTCGCAAAAACGGGTCGAAGAACTGAAGGAAAAGGGCTTTGCTAAGGCAGGACTTTATAACCCTGAGGGTGTAGGTGGCACGGGTATGATGATGATATTGCACGATATCGATCAGCCCGAAAGCTACAACATGCCTGATAACCCGCAGATCCCACTGTCACTTACTCTGTGGCAGGACTGGGTCAAACCTTTAGGCACTATGGGCATTCTTGCCACTGCCGCCGTCGCTTGTCTGCATAAGATCACCGTCGGTCGCAACATAGTCGAAGAAGACCAACCGGGTTATCAACCGCCAGAGGAAGAGGCTAAGCAGGAAGAGGGGGCCGACAAATGAGCAAGCATGATAAGCAAGAAATGATAGTGCGTCACAAGCTGTTCGATCGCATCTGTCATTGGTTCATTGTGGCGGTTGGCCTAGTGACATTTCTCACTGGCTTTTCCTTCTTCTATCCATCGTTTCAATGGCTTGGGGCGATAGCGGGCACACCGCAATTGGCGAAGTTTATTCATCCCATTGCGGGCTTGATGATGTGCTTACCGCTGATGTTGATGTTGGTGCGTTACTACAAACACAACAAATGGGAAAAGCACGACCTCGCTTGGATGCTCGCCATTAAGGATGTGATGTTCGAGAACGAGGAGAAAATCCCGCCTATCGGCCATTACAACCCTGGGCAAAAGGTATTGTTTCGCGCCTTCGTGCTGACATCTATCACTTTAACGGTGACGGGAATCATCATGTGGCAGCCTTACTTTGCGCCCTATTTCTCAGCCACTGTGGTGGGTTGGGCCATTCTGTTGCACGCCATTTGTGCGCTCATCATGTTGATTTTTGTGATGGTGCATTTCTGGATGGCGACGTGGGTGGAAGGGTCGGTTACAGGCATGCTTTACGGCAAAGTCTCTAAGGCTTGGTGCCGCAAACATCACCCTGTGATGTTGGATGAACATTCGGACGTGGAGAAACATTAATGAGTCATACAGCCGAGATACCTCTGGCCCAAGGCAGCGAATCGCCGCTGGAACTTAAACCGTTAAAAGCGGCAGATCCCCAAGCTGTGTATCACAGAAGGGCGCAGCGTTTGCTGTCATTGGCCAAGGACTCGCCGCTGGCTGACTACTTTGAGCTATGTCGCCGTTTGGTCTCTATACAGGCCAGGTTAGCGCAGGAGGCTGACTTCGGTAAGCTTCTCGCTTGGGGGAAAGATGAGGCGACTCCGCTTTCCCTTTTGGGCTCAGAGGCAGATAGCTATTGGCAAGGACTGCTACAGCAACTGTTAAGTGATTTGTTGCCGCAGGTGGATGAATCCATAGCTCGGGTAGTGCGTTTGTTGATGCAGCAATCACCCGAGCAACTGAGTTCGTGGGGGCGTTCACTACGGCAAGGGCATGTCAGTGAAGTGCCTGCCCGTTTTAGCTTATTCATCTGGGCAGCGATGGGCGTTTATTGGTCGCATTGGGCACCTATGGTCATCAAGCGGATGGATCAGCGCAAGGTGGCGCAGCAGAGTATGTGTCCCGTGTGTGGATGTCATCCGGTGGCGAGTGTGATTGTCGATCAGCCTCGAGCTGGTTTGCGCTACCTGCATTGCAGTCTGTGCGAGAGCGAATGGCATTACATTCGCGCCCATTGCACCAGTTGCGGTCAGGACAAAGAGATGACGATTTGGTCGCTAGATGATGCCAAGGCTCAAGTGCGGATCGAAAGCTGCGATGAATGTCATGGCTATACCAAGATGATGTTCGTCGAAAACTCGCCGTCTATGGATGTGGCGGCAGACGATCTCGCAACCTTGATGTTAGACAGTGAGCTAAATGCTAAGGGCTTTGGGGCAACAACACTGAACCCACTGCTACTGGCCCACGAAACCACGTAAGCCACATAGCTTAAACAAATGCGGGAGGGAGTCGGGTTGCTGATCCCTTCCTGCTTTTTATAAACCAATGGCAATAATATAAACAAAATGACACAGATGATGACCCAAGCACCTGAAACACTACAAGTTCTGTACCGAGCTTTGCCTTCAATGGATAGCCTACTTGCAGAGCCTAGTTTTGTGGTATTGCAGCAGTCCTACGGCAAAGCGGCAGTAAAGGTCGCACTGGATACCCAGTTAAAGGCGGCGCGCAGCTTAATCGGCCGCGAGCACTGTTTGCCGACATGGTGTTGCGAGCTTGCGCAATTGCACAGATGTTTGGTTGATCAACTGTCTAACGATTACAGCCACAGCTTAAAACCCGTGTGGAATCTCACTGGCACCATATTGCATACCAACCTTGGCCGAGCGCAACAGTCAGAAGCGGCAATTCGAGCCGTGACTTCTGTTATGCGCTACCCAACACCGCTGGAGTTTGAGCTTGCGGCAGGTGAACGTGGTCACAGGGATAATGCGATCAGTGCTTTAATCCAGCGCTTAACGGGTGCCGAGGCTTGTTGTGTCGTGAATAACAATGCCGCAGCTGTGTTGTTGATGCTGTCAGCGGTGGCAGCGGGGAAAGAAGTCATAGTCTCCCGTGGTGAGTTGGTGGAAATTGGCGGCGCGTTTCGCATCCCTGACATTATGCGCCAAGCGGGTTGCACCTTAGTCGAGGTCGGCAGCACCAATCGGACTCACCTTAAGGATTATGAGCAGGCCATTACTGAAAATACCGCTGCGATAATGAAGGTCCACACCAGTAATTATCATATCAGTGGCTTTACTGCCGCAGTGGAGGAGGCAAGGCTGGGTCAGTTATGCCGTGAGCGTGGCATATCACTCATTTCGGATCTTGGTAGTGGATCACTGACGGATCTGCGCCGCTTTGGCCTAAAACAAGAACCTACGCCCCAAGCCATGCTAGCCGATGGGGTCGATTTAGTGAGTTTTTCCGGCGATAAACTATTGGGTGGCCCTCAGTCTGGTTTGATCGTTGGCAAACAGTCGCTGATTAAGCAGTTACAGAGTCATCCACTAAAGCGCGCCCTGCGTTGCGATAAGCTGATCTTGGCGGCGTTAGAAGCGACATTGATCCACTATCTTCACCCTGAAACCTTAGACATTGAGCTGCCTATTATGGCGAAATTTGCCCGTAGCCAAGAGGCGTTATGGCAGATTGGTCGTCGCTTACAGCAAGCTTTGGTTCCACACTTTGAACCTTGTTATCGCATTGAGTTAGTCGAGTGCCAAACACAGGTCGGCAGTGGCTCGCAGCCAGATACTTTTTTACCCTCAGTGGCGCTGTGTTTTACCGCACTCAATGGCGGCAGTTTAAGCCTATTAGAGCAACATTTTAAGCAGGCGGCACGCCCTATCATAGGTCGTATGAGTCAGGACCAACTCAGGTTAGATCTGCGCGGTCTTGATAGTGAAGCCGAACTCCTCGCCGAGTTGAGCACTTTAGGTGTGCAGTTGTGATCATTGTTACTGCGGGTCATGTCGATCATGGCAAGAGTACGCTTATTCGCGCTTTGACGGGGATGAATACCGATCGTCTGCCGGAGGAAAAACGCCGTGGTATGACGATCGATCTTGGCTATGCGTTTATGCCACTTCGAGATGGTTCGCGGCTTGCTTTTATTGATGTGCCCGGCCACGAAAAATTTATCAACAACATGCTGGTGGGCGTGAGTCATGCTCGACACGCCCTGTTGGTGATGGCCTGTGACGATGGCGTAATGCCGCAAACCCGTGAGCATCTGCAAATTCTTGCGCTCTTACCTTTGCACAGTTTGACCTTAGTGCTAACTAAGCGGGATTTAGTTGATAGTGGCACGGCGGCACAGCTTGTCGCCGATGGACTCACTTTGCTCGCCGAGTATGGCATTGAGGCCAGTGGTGTTTTTGAAGTGTCGGCGAATGGAACCGCCGACTTAGCATCCAATGGCGTGGCGGCGCTGAAGGCGCATATTCTTGATTTAGGTGAGCAAGAGTCAAAGCGAGCGGAGGATGCCAGCAGCTTTAGGATGACGCTCGATCGCGCCTTTAGTGTGAAAGGTGCGGGTTGTGTCGTGACTGGCACAGTGATCAGCGGCAGCGTATGTGTGGGGGATAGTCTTTTTAGCTCAGGGCAAAAGGCCAAACTCAGAGTGCGAGGCATACATTGTCAGGGACAAGAAGCCCAAAGGGCTGTCACGGGTACACGCGTAGCACTCAATTTAACCAGCGTTGATAACCATAGGGAGCCAGAGCGTGGCGATTGGCTGAGCAGTTTGCCTCAAGCCGAGCTCTGTAGTCGCCCTGTTGTGCACATTCGAGCCTTCGATTTTTTAGGCAGTGAGTCATTGGTGCATTGGCAAAATGTCCACAGTCACCATGGCGCTGATCATACTTTAGGTCGAGTTTCCCTGTTAAATGAAGCTGATGAAGAAGGCTTCTGTCTGGCGGAGTTGGTACTCGAAAAGCCGCTACTCCTATGCCAAGACGATCGAATTGTCCTGCGACACATTGGGGGAAAACAGACTTTAGGTGCGGGGCGAGTGTTGGCGCTGAAAGTCCCTAATCGTAAGAAACGCACGCCTGAACGAGTCGCGAGATTGCTGCAATTAGCGCGTTTGGATAATCCTGCCCATGTGGTGGCTTTACTCGGCCAAACTCAGGCGCTAGAGCTTGATGAAATCGCGTGGCGTTGGCAATTAACCGACGAAGGGCTGGCAATGCTGTTAGCCCAAGCGGGTTTAGTTCGTTTTGGGGCATTTGCTATAGCGACAAGTTTACTTGAGCAAGAAAAACAACAGTTTATTACTTTACTTAACGAGTTCCATCAACAGCATCCTGACCAACTTGGGCTTGGGCGTAATCGCTTGCAGCGCATGAGCCACAGCGCTTTGCCGCCCGAATTAGCCAATAAAGTGCTCGACACGCTTTGCCAAGAAGGTCGCATGGTGCTGCGTGGTGCCTTGTTGCAGCTCGCTGAACACAAAATAGTGCTAGATGCTGAGGCTCAGCATTGTTGGCAGGCACTTGCGCCTTGGCTGGCTCAGCAAACCGCCCCTGTATGGGTCACCGAAATGGGCGAATACCTTGCGCTAGAACCTGCCAAATTAAGGCTGCTGTGTTTCCAGCTGGTGCAGCAGGGATTTATTACTGCTGTGGTGAAGGACAGATATTTGCTCAGCGAGCAAATCTGTTACTACGCCAGCTTAGTGCGTACTCATATTGCAGAACACGGCAAGCTCGAAACGGCAGAATTTAAAGACATGGTTGGGCTTGGGCGTAAGGTGAGTATTCAACTGCTTGAGTTCTTTGACAGAAGTGGTTTTACCCGTAGGAAGTATCGCAGTAATAGCCGAGAAGTTCGGGATGCGGAGTTGTTTTTTTCCCATGAGAATTGGCGGAAGAACATAGGAGTCGAACCTACCCAGGACTGCTGGCAGCCCTACCCGGATTTGAAATCCGGACGCCTCACCGGAGACGACGTTCTTCCAATAGAAGACTTAGGGATAGTAGAAAATGCGTAAGGATGATTCAAGGCGATTCTTATTTAGTTTATGGGTTTGTGATGCAAGTCTTAAATTGTTATCAAACTAATTGTTTTTATTTGGTTTTATAGTTTTAAAGGGGCGCTATGGAATATCATTCACATGAAGTGGTTACCGAAAGAAACGTAGTCTTGTTAGAACATGGGCACGCATCTGAGCTGACTGACTACTTAGCTAATGAAGTGCGGGTCGCACTGGTCTATAACGGCATAGCGCATACCGTGATGTTGGCGAGTCCTCAAGATTTAGAAGCCTTCGCTATTGGTTTTACGTTATCTGAACGTATCGTTTCCCATATCAATGATATCAAAGGGGTGGAGCTCGAGTTCACCAGTGAAGGCGTGTTGATCCAAGTGGAAATCAACCAAAGATGCTTTATGGAACTCAAGCAACAAAGGCGCAATATGGCGGGGCGCACAGGTTGTGGATTGTGCGGCGTCGCCCAGCTCGAAGAGGCCGTCAAGCCTGTGATGCGGGTGGACTCAGATGCCAGATTCGATATCGAACACTTACAGGTTGCACTTGGGCAAATTCAAGATAATCAACAACATTTTAAGCTGACGGGCGCCACCCATGCGGCCATGGGGCTTAACCATCAAGGACAGATCATCGCCGCCTATGAGGATATAGGCAGGCATATCGCACTAGACAAGCTAATTGGCGCCTTTTCCGCTCACAATGTGGAACGTCCAGTGGCCGTATTGCTCACCAGTCGCGCGAGTTTTGAGATGGTGCAAAAGGCCGCTAGTGCCAATATCCAAATTCTGTTTGCTATGTCCGCCGTGACTTCACTGGCGTTGGAATTAGCAGAGAAAAGCAATATCACGCTTATCGGTTTTTGCCGTAATGGCAGGGCAACGCTTTACACCCACGGTTATCGCCTGTTGGGGCAGCAGTGTGTCAGCTTAGCTAAAGCCATTTAAGCGTGAGGCCACTTGTGATTGAAGTTGTCGAACGACTTCAATCACTCTGGCACACAGGTTATAAGCGCATTGCGCTTATTTTTTATAGTCTCGTTCATTAGGGTAATGACATGACATGGCAACAATTTAAACAAGAATATTTAGTCCGTTTTTGGGCACCTATGCCAGCGGTTATCGCTGCGGGTATCCTTTCTACTTACTATTTTGGTTTGACCGGAACCTTCTGGGCCGTTACTGGGGAATTCACTCGTTGGGGTGGTCATTTACTGCAGTTTTTAGGTGCAGATCCAGAAACATGGGGTTATTTCAAAGTGATAGGTCTGCAGGGCTCTCCTCTAGATCGTATCGACGGCATGATGATTATCGGTATGTTTGGTGGCTGTATTGCTGCTGCGCTTTGGGCCAATAACGTCAAACTGCGTATGCCACAGAGCCGTATCCGTATTGCTCAGGCACTGATCGGCGGCATTATTGCTGGCTTTGGTGCCCGTTTAGCTATGGGTTGTAACCTTGCCGCCTTCTTCACGGGTATTCCTCAGTTCTCTTTACATGCTTGGTTCTTTGCTTTGGCGACTGCGGCAGGCTCTTACTTTGGTGCAAGATTTACCTTACTGCCGATGTTCCGTATTCCGATAAAACTGAAAAAGGTAAATAAAGCGACTTCAATCAAGCAGGACGAAAACCAAGCTAGACGTCGTTTCCGTATCGGTATGCTGGTGTTTGTAGGCATCGTCGGTTGGGGGTTATTGACTATGTTCAATGCGCCTAAACTCGGCATTGCTATGCTCTGTGGTGTTGGTTTTGGTTTATTAATCGAACGGGCGCAAATCTGCTTTACCTCAGCGTTCCGCGATATGTGGATCACTGGTCGTACTCACATGGCGAAGGCGATTATCTTAGGCATGGCGGTCAGTGCGATAGGCATTTACAGCTATGTGCAACTGGGTGTGCCACCTAAGATCATGTGGGCTGGCCCTAATGCGGTGATCGGCGGCTTACTGTTTGGTTTTGGTATTGTACTGGCTGGTGGTTGTGAAACGGGTTGGATGTATCGTGCAGTCGAAGGCCAAGTGCATTTCTGGTGGGTGGGCTTAGGTAACGTGTTGGGTTCAACCTTACTGGCGTATTACTGGGATGATATCGCTCAGCCATTAGCAACGAACTGGGACAAAGTTAATTTACTGACCAGCTTTGGCGATAAAGGCGGATTATTGCTGACCTATGTGCTGCTGGGGCTCTCCTTTGGCGCTATGTTGCTGTGGGAAAAACGTTTCTTTGCTCGTAAGGCGAAGCGGGATGAACAATTGCTAGCGGAGGCGGCGTAATGGCTCAATATATTCCAGATTATCAACTCGATATGGTGGGTGAACCTTGCCCTTATCCCGCAGTGGCTACCCTTGAGGCTATGCCAAAGTTAAAGCCCGGTGAAATTCTCGAGGTGATTAGTGACTGCCCGCAGTCTATTAACAACATTCCCCTCGATGCTAAAAATCATGGTTATAAAGTGCTGGAAATTGAGCAGAATGGTCCGACTATTCGTTATCTGATCCAGCGTTAATCACTGACCTTCGCGATTATGAAAACAAAAAAGCACAAACTTATGTTTGTGCTTTTTACTATTTCCTCAGGAAATATAATTAGCTTCTTCAGTAAAAGTTTCTTTCAGCTAATTGGGCAAATTCAGGATTAGCCTTGGCAATCTACTGGCAAATATTCATCCGGAATACCGTTGCTGCTGCAAACCCAAGTGATATTATTTTGCTCATCAACTTGAGGCGATAAATAGACTTCATAGCCTTGATAATCCCCGAGTGCTTCGCTTCCTATAAAACCGACTATGCCATCTGTGTACAGATTAAATGTCGCAATCTGCTCGTCCGTGAGTCCAAGCACATCCAATTCGGTTGGCCAAGCTTTGTTGGTTTGATAGTAACCGACTAAGATGTCAGTGATCGGTGCCAGTGCTTGATGTTGCTGGTCGATACTGGCGATGGCCAGTGCCGCATCGGGTACATTCAATGCTGCTGGTGTGGCTTCGGTCGTGGTTGGTGCCTCATAACTCGTGGTGGCACCCATTTTCTCTTGATAGTCCCTATACGCTGGCAACGCGACTGCTGCAACAATACCAATAATCGCAGCGAAGATTATCAATCCACCGCCTGCTGTGCCTAAACGTGGCATAAAGAAGCTGAGTACATAGGCCCATGCACTGCGTGATGGCGGTGCATATTCCACTCCTTGTGCTTTGGCTTGGACTCTTGCCATGCGCTTAGTCAACCAAGGATAGCTGCCATTAAGCTCGTGCAGCGACATCCAAAAACCACTCGACTCACTGGCTTGGCGGATATATTGCTCCACATTCATACGTTTCCATTGCTCGACACCAGCGGCTAACACAGCAACGGCATTTGTGGCTGAACGTAAGCTGTTGCAGCAACGTAATCCGTGGAGATCGCAGGTATATTCACAGGCGCGAGAATAAGCCGCACCTACTAAAGGTAACCAAGTGGCAAAGACTAAGAAGGGCGCTTTACCTATATGATTGCGGCGAATATGACCTAACTCGTGGCCGATATAGAAGTTGAGCGCATCTTTATCTGACTCAAGCGCATCCACAATCGATGAAAATAGCACTATATAGTTGCGACCGAGGAAGCGTGTCGCCAGTGCGTTTAACATGCCATCAGCTGCCAATAAGTAAGCGCGTGGTGGCTCGCGCATTTCTAAACGTTCGCAACACGCTAAATATTGTTTATGTAATTCAGGAAATTGCTCTGCATTGATTTCGACAGCCGTGCCTTTTAAGTAGCTGATAAAGGCGGAGTGGCTAAAGAGATAAATAATAAAAAACATCAACACATAGAGCAGCGCCATGCCAAAAGTGCCTATGATCAATGCCGCCCAGACGATCCCAGAAATAATAGCTAACAGAGTGAACAGCGATTTTTCCTTCGAATAGACAATATCTGTCATTTGAATGGGATTCTCGTTCCCTGCGGTAATAACTTGTTCCATGTTGATCCTTTTCCTTGTGAAGAGACAAACGGCGTGAAAGTAGTCAATTTTACTCGAAAATTCAACCACTATCGCGTGCAAAGCAAAAAATTAACCGTTTTGTCATTAGTTTAATCAGCTATGCACAAATTGGAGTAGGTCGATTTCATCAGGATTTTGTGGTTTTTTGGCGCTAGAGAGTCCAATTATGCAGGCGGACACAGATTGGTAAGTGGCTCTTAGTCTCTGGGCATTTTCCTCGCAGCGCACTAGAATTAGGTGTTTTCGCAGCATATCGGCGGAGGGTTAAGTCTTAAGTTAGAACCGAGATAAAAGTAAATCACATCACTATGAGTGCACTTTAAGGCATGCTTCTTCAAGGCATAGTGCTTTGAGTCAGGCTCGGTTAAGCCTATATAGGGTTAGCTATGGCAAGCGTTGAAACAAACCACAGAAATACAAAGGAATTGAGATGGCTAAGTTAACAAATAAGATGATAAGTAATCGATTGGGTTTCAAATGGTACTGTGCCGCAGGCGTGATGGTTAGCGCGTTAAGTGCGGGAGTAATGGCGGCTAATGCACCTTCTTTTGACTGCACGAAAGTGAATGCTGGCAGTATTGAAGACATGGTCTGTAAGGATGCAGGGCTGAACCAACTTGATAATCAGTTAGCTAAGGTTTATAGCCAAGCGCTTGAAAAAGCGAAGAATGAACAACCTCCTACTTTAAAGGCGATGCAACGTGGTTGGGTGAAAGGCCGTAATGAATGCTGGAAGAGCGACGATAAGCACGCGTGTATTGAATCTAGCTATCAAACCCGCATTGCCGAACTGCAGGCACAATATCGTTTAGTCGACATGACCGGCCCAGTGTTTTATGCCTGCGACGGCAATCCAGCTAACGAAGTAGTGGTGACTTATTTTAAAACCGAACCTGCCACCCTGATTGCTGAACATGGTGATAGTACTTCATTAATGTTTGTGCAACCCAGCGGCAGCGGCGCTAAGTATCAAGGCCGCAATGAAAGCCTATGGGAACATCAAGGCGAAGCTAAAGTGGTTTGGGGCTACGAAGCACCAGAAATGACCTGTAAACTGGTGACTAAATAGGATTGATTTAAGGTCGCCATGAAACAAGCTCTCGTGCATATCGCCTTAGTCGTAAGAGATTACGACGAGGCGATTGATTTTTATGTGAATAAATTAAAATTCGAATTAGTCGAAGACACTTATCAAGCCGAGCAAGATAAGCGCTGGGTCGTTGTTGCCCCACCGGGTTCTAAGGGCGCTTCTATCTTGTTAGCGCGTGCGTCTAAGCCTGAGCAGTTCGATTTTATCGGTAATCAGGCGGGTGGGCGGGTGTTTTTATTCTTGAATACCGATGACTTTTGGCGTGATTATCGCCGTATGGTCGCCGATGGCGTGGAGTTTGCGCGCGAGCCGCAAGAACAAGACTATGGCACAGTCGCTGTGTTTAAAGATCTCTACGGTAACTTATGGGATTTACTGCAATTGAACCCGAATCATGTCATGGCTAAGCGAATGAGTTAAGATTCAGTATTTCGTATGAATTACCGCGCAAGCTATTTAATGGAGTCAAACACTGGGAATACTCTTAGTGTTTGACCTCTGTTAAGTTCGTCGAAAATTCTCAGTTATTGATCATTTTTATTAGGGATTCACTGTAAATTTCAATTTATTATTGTGGAACGGATAGATTTTATAATGGATCGGCCAATGCCATTATGTTTTTATTCAAAATTCAATGCCTATCGAATAAATTACTCTTTTGTTCTTATAATTACCTATTCACTTTTTTCGTACTTTAGTATTTAACTCACATTTAAATTAATGAGCGTCAGCTTTTGTTGACAGTTTTATTCGTCACTTATTTGCATAGGCGATTATTGTCACTTAGCTTCTTTAATGTTCTCTAGCTATAAAAATTTAGTCGTGAATAACATTACGTCTAAAGCAAGCTGGCATTTAAAAATAATATTTAATCTGAGTGACTTACTAAAGGAATCTGATAAGTATGAATTTTTTTAAAGTACGTTGCACGGCATTATGGATAGGCCGCGCGTTAAGTGTCTCCGCGATAATAGCGTTACCATCGTTCGCATCTGATATGCCAACAAGTCAGTATCATATTGATGCAGAAGAAATGAAAATGGTAGATATGCCTAGTGTGTTACTGCCATTTAATAATCTGATGTTTTTATATGGCGTAGATGCGTCGCAGTTTGATTTAGCTGACTTTATTTACGTCAATGTTCCTGACTTAATTGATAAAGAAGAGGCGATTACGCATTGGGCTGGATATTATAGTATTAACCCCAAAGTCATACTGACTTTGATGGAAATGCAATCTCAGTTAATTTCGTCTCCGACAGTTGAAGCGCTTAACCGACCTTTGGGAACATTATCGGATAAACAGGGTTTTGAGGAACAACTCCAAGATGTATTGGCTCAGCTATCACAACGTTTTTATGCCTATGAAGAGTCTCAATTAAAAGGCCTATACCCGCCAAGTACCGACGCAGTTAATGCATCGAGTTTCGCATTATTGGCTTTGTTAAACGGTCGTAGGATAGAGCAACAGCAACATGCCGTTATGACGGGTGAGCACGCTTTGGGATTGGACCCATTCATTGAGCAGTTTAGATTATTATTTGGCAATACTGACCGTGAGTTGTTAATGAGTTCAGTTGCTAAAAATCCGCTTGTAGCTGATTCAACTCAGTCGATGCAACAAGTCGTCCCATTGGCGAATATTACCGCGAGTAGTCTGCCACCCAGTAACATGCTGCAAATGCCTTGGCGACAGGGATATTCATGGCAATCCAATGGTGCTCATTCGCATACTGGGTCTGGCTATCCGCTATCATCAATCGATGTATCCTACGATTGGCCACAATGGGGGAGTCCGACTTATTCGGTTGCTTCCGCACATGCTGGGACTGTCAATGTGTTGTCTCGCTGCCAAGTACGGGTGACCAATGCTAACGGCTGGGCGACTAACTATTATCATATGGATCAAATTACAGTGCGTAATGGTCAATATGTAAACCAAAATACCGTGATGGGCATTTATGCAAATAATAAAAATGCAGCCTTGTGTGAAGGTGGGAGTTCAACTGGGCCACATTTGCATTTTTCTTTATTAAAGGATGGCCGCCATGTGTCGTTGCAAGATGTATATTTGGGACAATATAGAATCAACATTGGTAGTTACAACTATGACAATAACTGTAGTCGTTTCAATCTGTTTGATGTAAGTAACAATCGTACAATGTGCGCTTGGGCGCCGCTGTATAATGCTGGAAGTCTCTAATTCATGATAGAAAGCCCCTCAATCGAGGGGCTGATATAATGCGAGGAAACCGTTGGTCGATAAGCTAGCTGAATCCCCAAATTATTTGGATATCCCCCTGCTTTATTTCTTGAATACCGATGGCTTTTTGCGGGATTATCAACGCATGGTCGCCGATGGCGTGGAGTTTGCGCGTGAGCCGCAAGAACAAGACTATGGCACAGTCGCTGTGTTTAAAGATCTCTACGGTAACTTATGGGATTTACTGCAATTGAATGATGAGCATCCTATGGCACACAGGTTAGCGTATCGGGAGTGAGGATTAGAAGTTAACCCCTAATCCTAAGGTGTAGCTGGTATCTCTCGTATTGCCTATCACTGTTTTAGTGTCATTGAAGTCATATTTAAATGACAAATAAATCCGCTGAGTGAGCAGATATTTAAGTCCTACTGTCGAGTTTGAGATGTAATCAATCGAAGGCATATCTGGGAAGGCAATTTGCAGATCGGCATAGGACTCTAAAATGCCACCAAACCAATATTGTTTATAGTTAAGTGAGGCCGCCCAAGCATTTAGTTCTAGTTTAAAGGACTGTTGTTCAAGCCAAAAATGGTTGTAGGTTACGACGAAGTCTAATTTATCGCGCCCAGCACCCCAAAAGCGATAACCAGGACCGAGCGCTGCATAATAGCTATGGCTATCGATGCCGAGTTTATCTTCTTCATAAAAATCTTCCTGACGTAACAGCCAATGCTCATTGAGCAGATAGTCTAATGAATAATGTCCTTCGAGGGTGTTGCGCTTAGTCACGTCATCTTCGGTTTCGTAGCGCACTTCGGTCTTGAGATTATGTCGCCATTGCAAGGTTTCCGCTGTGATATCGCCTTTGATATGTAGCTTCTGACTATTTTTCTTGTTTTTGGTGACATCGAGTGTGGTTTCTACACTACCGTTAAAATTCCAATCTGAGTTTGCATAGTGCTGCGAAAATCTCAACTCACTCACGGGAGTGTGTTGGTTATTAATTAATACCATGCCATGTTCATTAGAGGCTTGAATACTTATGTCCTGTATGGAACGACTGACACTCCAAGGTCTAGGATCTGTGACTTCGAGGCTGAGAATGGCACTGCGTTGAATGGTAATTTTAGGGGTATAACTGGTGTTGATGATGAGATTTTGATCGTTAAACTCTTTAATTTCACCGCTAATTTTATCGCCATTGAGCAAAAAAACTGTGTCGGCATAACACAAGGGGCTGACACTACAGAGCGTAGCAACAAGGTACAATGCTGGATTGGATATCAGATTATGCATCTTGCTCGTGGGCTCAAAATAAAGGGAGAGTAAGTGTTGTCATTCTACTCGAACACAGGCTCTACAAAGCAATAACATTTGATAAAAGTGTTGATAAGGGATTGAAAACGGGTTCGCAATCCCTTACTTCTTTGCCTGTTAGCGTGAGTTAATTTCGGTTATTTTGAGGTTAATGAGCTGCTTCTGCCATTGGGATTTATCTATGCCTTCGACCCAAATGACGCTGCTTTTACGCTGTTCGCCTTTGCGTAGATAGGTCTCAGGCATGCGGAAAATGGCTTCCCACACTTCGAGTTTTTCGGTTTTGAGCAAAGTACCATTATCGGCGAAGAAGCTAGCTTCAACTTCAACTAAGGTAACGTGTTCATTGCTGGTGCTGGCGAGATCGAAGCTGAGTCCGAGTTTGTCGCCTTTCCATTGACCTTCAGCAAAGCTGACTTTGATCCCATCTTTTGCCGTTGAGCCTAATAGCTCAGGTTGGGTAATCGCAGTGGCGGTCAATGTGGTGACTGGCGCAGCAACAGTTTGAGTGGTAACTGCGGCACTTGGGACACTGGCAACATTGCTCGATGCACTTACGGTTGCAGCGGCTAAGGCATTGGGCGCGGCTTTGGTTTCAGTGATCACGTATTCCCAGGTAAAGTCGTCTTTGAGTCTGACTTGGGCGCCATTTTCTAGGGTGATATTGGCTACGTCGGCCGCCATAACCGATGATGTTAGCAATAACAATGAGCTAAGTGCGCTAAGGCGTAATGAAGTGTGCATTAATTTTCTGGCTCCGATATCCGTCTGAGTCAATATTCTGCCCTAACATAAACAATTTGCCGCCTGTTAGTCACTGTCTAAGTCGTGTTTTGATGAATAAAGTGGATTTAAAGGCGAGATTTTAACGCTAGTACAGATTGAGCTAGCTGACTGTGGCACTATTAGATAGGTGTACATGAGCGGTATGCTCAATGAATAAAGTAACAGGAGATTAAGATGCAGATGAAACATGGAATTTATGGCTTAGTGATTGGATTGGCATTTAGCACTGTCACTTTGGCTGCTGAAGCACCGAAAGTGGGTTGCGCGGCGAAATTAGATGCCATTAGTGCCGAACTTGCCCAAGCAAAAGCGGCAGGTAATAAGCATAAAGTCGCGGGACTTGAAAAGGCCTATGACGAAGTTTCAACCCATTGCGACGATGATAGCTTATACGCTGAGCGAGTCGCTAAAGTTGAGGCCTTAGAGGAAAAACTCACTGAGCGCCAAAACGAATTGGCCAAAGCCATAGAAGAAGGTCGTTCTATGGATAAAATCAACAAGAAACGCAATAAAGTCGCCGAAGTCGAGGCTGATCTTGCTAAGGCGCGAGCCGAGCTAACGCAATAAATAGCTCAAGCCCAATCGCTAGGAGCTTAGCCCGCGTAACCTATGCTTAAAATAGTGGATTCTGTGCTGGAGTTATAACCGGCACTCAGTATGAAGTGCTCAGTGATTCGATATCTTAGCCCAGCTTCTGCGCCCCAACGGGTTGTTTTATCTTCTTCCCATGTGGGTTTGCCATCGACAATTTTGGGTGAAATGTTATTCGTGTAAGACACTGTGCTGATATAGCCACTGCCGCCGGCATAAAAGCTTAAATCTGCCGTTAAGCTGTAGCTTAAGCCTAAGCGGAAGAGGCTTTCTTGGCGATAGGATTCCGCGGGTTCTGGCACGATAATATCGGTTTCACGACTGCGGGCATAGCCTAGGTAATAACCCCATTGTTGGTAATTATTATCGAAATGATAGGGGGCGATTGTAATGCCATAGAGATTATCTGTGGCGGGAATATAATCGAGCATGAGAGCGATATAAGGTGCATTGGCAGTTTCGTCTGATTTATCTGGCCTAACTAATTGCTTAGAAGTGCTATATTCGGCCGCTTGAAGCGGTTGGCATAGGCTCAGGAGTCCAATGCTAAGACAGGCTAGCGTATATGAATGACGACACATGGGATGGTTTCCTTAGGGATAGGGGAAATATTGTTCATTTTCCTGTGTGCTGGGTCAATTCAAAATGCTAAAATCTCTTTTAAAATAAGTGTTTGTAAATATTTTGTGTTTTGATTTGAGTGTTTTCTAGGGTGACATTTAACCGAGGTCAACTCGGCAGTTACCTTTGTATGGGTTTGTTGCGCTAGCGCCTACGTTGGAGTGAAATTGTGGATCAGGAAATAAGGCTCGAAATTTCGGCATGGTTAGCGGGCTTTGGGATTGATAGCCAACCCTCTGATGGAATATCGACCACAGTTATGGTCATTGCTTGCTTACTGTTAGCGAGCATCGCTTATTTTATTGTCCGACGCGTGGTGATTCGTGCGGTGAATATGGTAATCCTGCGCTCTAAGGCGACGTGGGACGATGTATTCATGCGTTATAAGGTGCTTGAAAAGCTGGCCATGCTTGTGCCCGCTATCGTACTTAATCTATTAGTGCCAATCGCGCTGACTGAGCATCCACTGCTAAGCGGGCTAGTCGACCGATTACTGAGTATTTGGTTAGTGGTGCTGATTATCCGCGCTATGTATGCAGGTATGGATGCGGTTGATGAAATTTCAGATGTGAATCTGGTGAGTCGGCGCTTGCCTGTTAAGAGTTTCGTACAGTTAACTAAGCTATTTTTATTCTTTGTTGGGATTATCGTTTCTATCTCAATCTTGGCCGATCAATCACCTGTGTACTTCCTCAGCGGCTTAGGTGTGGCAACGGGTTTTGTGATGTTAGTGTTCCGCGACACTATCTTAGGTTTTGTGGCGGGCATTCAGTTAGCGGCTAACCGTATGGTGAGTAAAGGCGACTGGATCCAGATGGACAAATACGGCGCCGACGGTGCGGTAGAAGAAGTCTCGCTGACCACAGTGAAAGTGCGTAATTGGGACAAAACCATCACTATGATCCCTGCTTATGCCTTAGTGTCGGATGCGTTTCGCAACTGGCGGGGTATGTCTGAGTCGGGTGGTCGCAGGATCAAACGCGCGATCAATATCGATATCAACAGCATAAAGTTTTTGACCGAGGAAGAGCGCGAACGGCTCAGTAAGATCAATTGCTTAAAAGAATATTTCCCCGCAAAAATAAATGAAATTCGTGAGGCGAATGCCAGAGTCTCTGACCTTGATATGAAAGTGAATGGTCGCCATTTGACTAACGTTGGCACCTTCCGCGCTTACCTGCAGGAATACCTACAGCGTCACGATAAGGTGCACAAGGATATGACCCTAATGGTGCGGCAGCTCGCGCCAACCACAGAGGGTCTACCGATCGAGATTTATATCTTCACTAACGACACTCGCTGGGCATTTTATGAAGCGATACAAGCGGATATCTTCGACCATGTTTTTGCAATATTGCCTGAGTTTGGTCTGCAGGCGTTCCAAGCGCCCACCGGCAATGATATTCGCAGTTTAAAGTCGGTTAAGGTCGACTAGTTTGATGACTGTCGATGATTATCGATTTAGTTTCGAGAGACAAGAATCGCGGCTAAGGTGATAAATACACCGCCGCTGGTTCTGTCAAACCAATGCAGCTTGTTGCTCGCCTTTAGGCTGGGCGCAAGTACATTG
Organism: Shewanella sp. SM69; assembly: GCF_025653985.1. Lineage (NCBI taxonomy): Bacteria > Pseudomonadati > Pseudomonadota > Gammaproteobacteria > Alteromonadales > Shewanellaceae > Shewanella > Shewanella sp. SM69. Next base: position 80,953 of record NZ_JAKKRV010000012.1, on the reverse strand, counting down.
GCCATGCAGGCATAAATCATCACAAAGCTAAAATCCACCACGGCCCAAGTGACTGCAAGAATGGTCAGTTGCGGTAATTGCGGCGCGGAAAGATTGATAAATTGCGGAAACAACGCTGCAAAAAACAGTAAATCCTTCGGATTACTGATCCCCACTAGAAACGCCTGCTTATAAAGCTGCCAAGGCGTACCTTTGCCCTCTGACGGGCTAACTTCAAGGGCTTGACCTTGGTTTTTCGTCAATAACAGCTTAATACCTAAAAATACTAAATAGGCCGCGCCGCACCATTTGAGCAGGGTAAAACCGTATTCTGAGGCGCTAATAATCGCCCCAAGTCCTGCCGCTGACGCCATCATTAAGATTAAAGCGGCGCTAACACTGCCAAGACCAGTCGCTATGCTGCGCATCTTGCCGAAGTGGATCCCATGGGACATAGATAACATAGCGATAGGACCGGGTGAAATCCCAATCAATACAATGGCAAAGAGATAGAGTAACCAAGTTTCGGGTTGCATATTTGCTGCTCTAAATGGAATAAATGTTAATGTTTGGTACTCGCTATAAAATCAGGGATCACCTTGGGATGACGGCCTTTAATGGTGCGATAGAAGCTCAAAATCTCTTGCATGTCGGTCACGATATCGTCACTGGGTTGCAGTGGCGTGCGGATAACGACAGTGCGGCGGCTAAAATCTAAGCCAACGGGTGTAATGGGTACTTGGGCCTTGCTGGCGATATGATAAAAGCCGCACTTCCAGCGCGTCACTGGGCCGCGGGTGCCTTCTGGCGCTAGCGCTAACTTGTAATCGGATTTTGACTCAAACAGCTGCACGGCGGCATCGACTAAGTTGTTGTTCTTGCGCCGATCCACCGGACTGCCGCCAATGGCGCGGAAAAACCAGCCCCAAGGCGGGATAAAGAGTTGGTGTTTGCCGAGAAAGTGAATGCGGATACCTAGGGCGCCACGGGCTAAAATGCCGACAATGAAGTCCCAGTTACTAGTGTGCGGCGCAACTATGATGATGTATTTAGCACAGTCGGGCAGTTGGCCTTCTATCTGCCAGCCTGAAGTGTTAAGTAGCCAACGGCAAAGTGGTGTAAACATAGTTCGGTGCCCAGAGTCGAAAAATTAATAATATCATCAGCTTTTTTAGGTTTAAACTGGCTTAAACAAGATAGTCTGTACTTAATTCGCGATATACCCAAACAACCTCAAGATGCAGGATTCAGCGGTTGATGTTCATGGTAAGGTAACGCATTTTAGACAAGGCTATTTACGGACCTTAATAGCCAGCACGGCCTAAAATGCGTTGCCACATGATCAACATCAGCCGCCGGGACGGAGCGCCTAGGGCACCCCACTTCCGTGTTGCATCAATTCAAAAGGTGGTCGACATTCTTTCATTGAAGCGCCTTGAATTGGTGTACCCTAGACGCTCTGAAACTCGTATCTTGAGGTAGCTTGGGTATAATACAGTTTAACCTGATTGATTGTGGGGGAACGATACTATGTTGAAAAATGGACTATTAAACAAGGTTATCTGGCAGCGTGTTTTTGCGGCGCTGTTACTCTTGCTGACTTGTCATGTTAATGCGGTGCCGACGGATGAAATTACGCAGATGCTCAAAGGCCAAGAAGACGCCTGGAATCGCGGCGATCTCGATGCTTATATGCAAGGCTATTGGAAGAATGATCAACTGCGTTTTGTCTCTAATGGTAAGTTTCGTTTTGGCTGGGAAGAAACTCTCGCTGCCTATAAGAAAAATTATCCAAATAAAGAAGCGCTTGGTGAACTGAAGTTCACTATCAAAGAAATCAAAATGCTCAGTAATTACGCCGCTATGGTTGTTGGGCGCTGGGATTTACGGCGGATAAAAGATGCCCCAACGGGTGTGTTTACTCTGTTGATTGAAAAAATCGACGATCGTTGGGTGATCACTATGGACCACAGTTCAGACTAAACCGTGTCCTTTACACTCAGTGCTGCACTGCAGTTCAAATTAGATTTGCGATAATAAACAGTCTGGTTTGGCTGGCGGCTCGGCGGGCAGGGTTAAATGGAAATCCTGCTGTCCAAGCTGTCTACCTTTGCCATCGTATCTCACTTCGGTGAAATGCATACCGCCCTCAGCATCTTCAAGCAGAATGCTGGTGGAGCGGGTGCCATAGTCGGGGTGACGAATATAAATCGCAGCTAAACGCCGTTCCCACTCGATCCCGACTCCCGTATTAGGCAGCTCATTATCTTGCGGCTGGGAATCGTCTTTCATTAGTTGTAACAGTACTTGCACTTCTATACTGCTGGACTGGCTGATTGCCGCTTCTAATGCCTGCTGTCCCTTCGCCATTTTCGGCCAAATATCATCGAGTGCACCATTGCTAATGGCATGAAATCCATCGGCAAGTTTTACTGTGTCTTTATTGATACTGTTAAAACAATATAAGTCAGTACCTTGGCCGAAAATGAGATTGAACGGCTGATAATTGTCGCTATGTTCAACGAGCCAATTAGGGCACACGAGCGACCCTGAGTTGAGCGTCATAGTAATTAGCTCGCCACGACTACGCATGGCTTCAGGGTTCTTTTGCGGAACGCGCAGATTGGTTACGCCAGCGATTTGTCCTTGTTTATTGATGCCAAACCAAGTGCCACCGGCCTGCAGATCTTTACCCGCGAGTATGTTTTCTTCCGGCGGCCAAAAATGCGCTGGCGCAGTTGGTCTATGATGAAACTCATCGCGGTTGGCACAGATGATTAAGGGATACTTAGGATGGGCATTAATGGCGACAAAGAGTATGCACATAGCAGGCTAAATTAATCCAAAGGTAGATTAACTTAGCCTGTCTGCTCACAAATGAACAGCGTTAGTGGTGCGAGTGCTTATCTGTTTTTGCGTGTTCATGTGCATGTTTATCGGCACTAGGTGTCACAACAGGTTTCTGCTTGTCTGTGTGCGAAGCGCTAGATTCATGAGTATGTGTATTCTCGTGGGAATGGTTATGGGCGTGACTGTGCGAATGACTATGCGCATGAACTGCAGGTTTGCTGAGCATTAAGCGGCGTAAAAATTTACGTGGACCTAAGCGCAGTAAGCTGGCGGCAAACAACCCTGAGAGGATCAGTAATGCAATTAAGTTTACGACTTCAGGCAAGGTAAATAAGGAGAACCATAGTGGCAAGCGTAATGCTGCGGCTAAGCTCAGCGCAATAATACTCAGTAATATAGCCCTTTGCGTCCATGTCATTAACTTAAGCTGAGCTATGTTGAGCACAGGTGCTGCAATCAGCGGCATCATAATCGCGATAGGATTCCAGCCACTATAAGCCAGTGCAAGAGCGAGTACGGCGGCGCCTAAGTTGCAGAAACGCATAGGTAAAAATACAAGCAATAGCACAACAACCTGTAGCAATGGATTGCTTAAGGGCATTGAAGGGTGGCCAATTAAATTCACTAATACTAGGCTGAGTAAAATCCAAGGTGCGCTGCGATCGACTAAATGAGCAAAGCCGAAACGCAGTGAACTACTGGGTAATTTAGTGTGTGGATCGGTAATGGTGACGTTAGCATGGCTTAAATATGCACTCAGAATAAACACTACAAGCAATTGGAATAACGCTAACCAAGGACCAAGAAGTAGAGCTGTGATCACTAAGGCTTCAGGCCCAGCTAAGCGTTGGAACCAGCGACGGGCTAAACTGCTATCCTGCGGCGTCAAACCTAATTTAAAGCGCAGCGCAGCCGCACCATAGCTCAGCAGCAACACGGGTGCGAGCTTTAATAGCCAAGTTATTAATTGCTCTGTGCTGTGATCATGGTGGGCATGTTCGTGGCCGCCTGAATCCATTAATAGCAGCATCACGAGTAAACCGATGCCGAGCAAACTACCTATGCCAGCTTGGTATTCATATTTGCCTTGCGTATCACTTTCATGCTGACCATGGGGTTGATGTAGTACCACATGCAGAATTGTGCCTGTAATAAAGGCTTGTAAGTAGACAGTGTCATCGATATTTAAATAAGGAAGTAGTTGCTCACCGGCGAAATAGCCTATGCCTGTAAATAGCATCTGGGCTGCAAAGATCATGAGTGTCCAACGTGTTCCGAGATGGGGTTTAAGTATCCACCATACTGCAAAACCGACGGGTAATTGGTGGAGTATGACACCAAGAGCTAGCAGAATGGAGTTATCGTCTTGCTGCGCCAAAACCATAGCGGTGCCATCGGTGATGGTATGCAGTAATAAGCCACCAATACCCAAGAAAAGCGTAAAATTATGGGTGACTTCTGAATAACGGTGAAATAGGCGTTCGCTGGCGGTAGGCCCCCAGATGCCGAGGAGTACAAAGACGATCGCAAGCATGCCACCATGCTCGAGTAATTCTGGCAAGATGTGGATCAGCACTAATCCGCCTAATGAGACGAATATAAAACCATCGAGCCCCTTTTGTAAGCCACTACTCGATGAGAAGTAGCGATAAAACAGAGGGCCAATTAAGAGTGCGATACAGCTAGCAAGAAGATAGAGCATGGATTCCACTGAAAATTTGCTGAAAAAACGCCATAGTATACCAGCTGTAAAGCAAAGTGAGCAGTGACTTGCAGGCAATTTACTCAACTGACATTTTATACTGTGTTTTGAAGGGGAGAATTTTATTCACTTTGGCCATTCTGCGGAGAAATTTTCGGATCTAACTCGAGAAAAGGTACTATACCCAAGCTACCTGAAGATGCGAGTTTCAGAGCGCCTAGGGTGCTTCAATTCAAGGCGCATCAATGACAGAATGTCGGCCACCTTTTGAATTGTTGCAACACGGAAGTGGAGCTCCCTAGGCGCTCCGTTCCGGCGGGTTGTAACGTACTTTATGCCGTGTTGGTTATTTTTAACTTAGCCCACTAGGTCCGCAAATAACCGCCTTGCCTAAAGTGCGTTACATTCCCGCTGAATCCTGCATCTTCAGGTTGTTTGGGTATATAATATCGGCTTATGTTGACTTGGGTGTTGATACGTTAAATGGATATATTTTCTGCTGCGGTAATGTTGTTTCTGATCATGGACCCTTTGGGTAATTTGCCGATTTTCGCATCGATTCTGCGACATATTGATCCCAAGAAACGTCGTAAGGTACTGATCCGCGAATTACTTTTCGCCTTAGTGATCATGTTGTCTTTCCTTTATGCGGGTGAAGCCATTTTAAGTTTCTTAAATCTTCGTTCCGAATCTGTGAGTATTGCAGGCGGTATTATTCTGTTTTTGATCGCGATTAAGATGATTTTCCCCCAACCCGGTGGTGTCGTTGGATTAGCCGCGGGAGAAGAGCCTTTTATCGTGCCTATGGCTATTCCCTTGATGGCTGGCCCATCGATTCTTGCAGCCTTGATTTTACTAGCGCATACCGATAGCTCACGTATGGGCGATTGGACCATAGCGTTAGTGTCAGCTTGGGGGGCGAGTGCGGTGATCTTAATGTTTTATAAACTTTTCACCCGTGTGCTGGGGGAAAAGGGGCTCACAGCGGTCGAGCGTTTGATGGGTATGGTGCTGGTCATGATCTCAGTGCAAATGTTCCTCGACGGTATTTCAAACTATCTGAAAACCGCTGGCTAACTTTATCTAGTTTGATCAAAACGAAACCGTATTAACGTTGTTAATGCGGTTTTTTTATGGCTGAGATTTGGCTTGGAATTGGGTCAGCACAGAGGTTTGCTGAATATTTGCTGACAAAAGTGCAAATCTTACCTGCGAACAGGTGTATCAAGTTGTTACTGAGGTGCAGTGCTGCTAATGTCAAAAACTCTGTCTCTATCACTTGAAGACGGATAAACCCTGAGTAGGTTACTAATTAAAGGCAATTTGTCTTAATACAAAGAGACACTAGTCTTAATAAATAGAATGGCGTAAACGGCGTTAGCTGTTACAGAAGGATGTTAAAAATGCGAAGTACAAAAGGCGTAACAGCGTTTGGACTGATGTTGGCATTGATTAGCGGCGCGAGTATTGCCGCTCCGAATCATACGCCTGCAGATGCGGGTGTGATTAATAAAGATCGAATTTTATATTGGTTGATTAAGCGTGGCGAAGTGGCCGTCGATGACAGTGATAGCGTAAAGCAGGAGGCGATAGAAGCTTATATTCATCGCGCCACTTTGGCACAACCCAAAGCGCCGCGCATCGAAGTTGAAGCTGAACATGCGCGTCTACAAAGAGCTAAGTCATCACAAATGATGCGCTCATCCGCACAGCGTTTACAGGCCGATGCGGATGTAAAGAAAACCGTAAAAGTGCTCACGGTATTAGTGGATTTTGCTGATCTAAAACATGATAACAATGGCTTAAAAGCGGGGGATACAGACATGTATTACCCGAGTTATCCTGCGTCCCACTACAAGGAATTACTCTTTTCGCCTACGGGCTTCAAAGGTCCACAGGGGCAGACGTTAGATTCGGGGTATCAATATTATCAAGCGGTTTCTGGGCAAACCTTCTCCTTTACTGGGGATGTGAAGGGCTGGTATATCGCCTCGCAAAATGCCGAATACTATGGTGTTAATGATCCAGATACCCGTAGTGATTCACAGGTCGAACAATTGGTTAAAGAAGCCGTATCTCAAGCTGTTGCAAATATGTCTGCAGCTGAGTTGGCGAGTTATGATGTTGAAGACCAAAATGATTTGAACAATAACGGTAATTACGATGAGCCCGATGGCATTATCGACCATGTGATGATTTTCCACTCTAGCGTAGGCGAAGAGGTCGGCGGCGGAAAACTAGGATCGAGTGCGATATGGTCGCATCGATATTATGTCGACCAAGCAACCAATGGTTATGCGCTTCCTGGTACGAACAAAAAAGTATTCGGTTATACAATCCAGCCTATCGATGCGGCAACGGGCGTGTGTACCCACGAGTTTGGCCATGATTTAGGTCTGCCTGATGAGTACGATACCTCTGAAAATGATAAGAAAGACGGCTCGCCTGTGGGGCTATGGTCTTTAATGTCTGGTGGTAGTTGGGCTGGTGCTATTCCTGGCGCTCAGCCGAGTGGTTTTAGTCCTTATGCTCGATCTTATCTACAGAAAAGATACAAAGGTAAGTGGTTAAATGAACGTGAAATTTCCTTAGATAGCATTCCCAAATCAGGCATGGAAGTGACGTTGAATGAGGCGGTTAATCATCAGGCGGTTAATCAGATCTCTATTCCGCTCCCTCTTGTGTTAATTCCTTTTAAAACACCTTATCAGGGCAGTTATCAGTACTATTCTGGCCAAGGAAATATGCTGAATAACAGCATGAATTTTAATGTTAATTTACCTGCAGTAACAACAGATAAACTGATTCTGAGTATGAAGGCTAGTTGGAGTATTGAGCCTAACTATGACTACATGCAGGTGAAAGTGGATGGTGTGGCCATTGCGGGTAATTACACTAAGTCGAACAATGCAATGAATAGTGCTCGTCATATCATCACTGGTGAATCGTCTGCGCTTGCTCTGGCGGAAGGTCGTGATGCTTGGGTAACATTAGAATATGATTTATCAGCATATTCTGGAAAATCTGTTGCTGTCGAAATCAACTATGTCACCGATGATTATACCTCTGAGTCAGGGATCGCTATTGATAACATCAGCGTTAAACAAAATACCACTGAGTTATATAGTGATAACGCTGAAGTCGCGGATAAAATGACGTTTTACGGCTATAGTCGGATTAAGGATTCTCGTCCGGATCCCAAATCTCAGTCTCGTTATATTATCCAGCTGCGTAGCCATAATAGTGTCGATGCGGGTTTGAAAGCAAAAAGCTTTGATCCCGGAGTTTTACTCTGGTTAGAAAATTTTAGCTACAGTGACAATAACGTTTCAGACCACGCTGGCTATGGCTTGATTGGCGTGATTGATGCTGACCAGAATATGATTGGCACTCGCTCTACCGACGTACAAATTCGTGATGCGGCCTTTAGTACAGTAAATCAAACCTTCTATTTGGAGGACAATCATCGCGATGCTGTCAGCCTGTTCGATGACAGTTTTGATTACAGCGCGCCACTACAGCCACAGTCAGGTATGGTGTTGCAGCAGCTAGGGTTGACAATGCAGGTACTATCTCAAGCCAGCAACAATAGTACTGCGGTTATTCGTCTTGCTAATGCGAACTCTGATGCTATAGCGCCGTTAACTGTCAGTTTTACTAATACTGTCAACCAATTAGCAGTAAGCTTCACCAGTAATATTGATGGTGGTATGGGAGTATTAACCTACACTTGGGATTTTGGTGATGGCACGACAAGCACTGTCACGGCGCCAACCCATACCTATGCGAAGGCGGGCACTTATACTGTGAAGCTTACAGTGACAGATGCGCAAAATACTAAGGCGATTAGCAGTTCGACGGTAACGGTTGTTGCACCTGTTACGCCTCCAGTAACTCCGCCGGCCAGTGAGAGTTCAGGTGGCGGCAGCTTAGGCTGGTTAAGCCTTGCCTTTCTTAGCTTATTGACTTGGCGCCGCCAGTTAAATGTGCACTAAGTTAAATGTCCACTAAGTTGATTGTTTGAAACCCGAACAAAAATGCCTCTGATCTAGAGGCATTTTTTATCTGTCTTGAGGCTAAATTCTGACTAAGCTTTGGATGAAGTCTAAAGTTTACAACTGACGGATAGCTTGCTCGGCCGCTGGCAGAAAGATTTCGCTGACGATCATTTCATGCTCACCGTGATGGAAATAGCGGCGGCGTCCCCAGAGTGCATGTTCGACACTTTGATCTAAACTTTCAGCTAAGTGGGCAAGGCGACTACAGGTTTCGAAACTGGCAACTTCGATTCTACCGGGGATGAAATTATCTTGGCTAAACAGTAATTCACCTAAGGGGCGAGTACCCAAACTAAGGAAATCCATTTTGCGCTCGGCCATTAATTTTTCAGGGATCAAGGTTCTGGCAAATACCCAAGGTATCGAGTCGAGGCAAAGCAAGACTTCACGGATCCATACAGCACCTTGCTGGGGATATTCGCCCTCTAAGGGAGCATGCAGTCCTTCGCCTAGTATCTTTACTTCAAATTGAGCGCAGCAAGTTTTGAGTTTTTGCGTTAGGCTGCCAGTGGCAAGCAACCATTCTTTCAAGGGCGATTTGGGGAGTTTGTCGGCTAGATCGGCTGAAAACCACTGAATAGATTCACCATAGGGAAAGCTTAAGCTAGTCACATTCATTAAATACTCGTTACAATATAAACAAACGTCGGCAGTCTAGCATGTCGCGACGCGAGCATATATACCCAAGCTACTTCCAGATACGGATACTGCATCTTCAGGTTGTTTGGCTATATAGATTGGGAAGTTTCTTCCATTACCATTATTGTTTTAGGGAGCCGTAAGTCGCTATGAAAAAATTACTCTCAGTCTGTCTTATCCTGTTTACAAGTGTTTTCAGTGTTTATGCGGCCGATGAAAAAGAAGCTGCACCTGCAGCAGCAACCCCACCGACGGGTGAGTATGCCTACTATGGTTTCGAACCCGAAATTGTCACTAACTACATTTCTAATCGCAAGAAATTGGGTTTTGTGAAGATTAGCGTTGAGTTAATGGTAAAGAGTCCAGATGATCTAGTGACAATTGAGCTCCATAATCCATTATTGCGAGCCGCAATTGTTGAAGTGTTAGGCAATCAATCGGAAGAGAAGATTAAGTCGCTCACGGGTCGTGAAGAGATTCGTCGTGAGTGCTTTGAAATGGTCAATAATTTGATCACTAAAGAAGCTGGTAAACCCTTGATCGTAAACTTATTGTTCACCTCTTATCTGTACGATTAATTTACTGCCCCATTCCATGGGCTGACTCAGGTCGGCCCATTGCGTTACAAGAGCTATTATGTCAAAACCTGCCGTTAAACCCGTCCAATTAGTGACTGCGAAACGCCTAACGAGTACAGCCAACATTGGTCATGCAAAAACTAAAGCACCAAAGCAGGCTAGAACTGAGGTGAAAGGCAAAGTGAAGTCGGTCAAAAACAGGCCTAGTGCTGAGATCAAAAAAGCTTTGCATCCTCGAAATGTACACTTGAACGGCTATGATTTTCCGGCGCTGGTGAGTTCATTCCCTAAGCTAAAAGCCTTTGTTCGACCCACGCCTTATGGGGCTTTATCGGTCGATTTTGCCGATCCGTTAGCAGTTAAAATCCTTAATGCGGCGCTACTGAAACACCATTATGGGATTGAATCTTGGGATATTCCTGATGGAGCGTTATGTCCTCCTATTCCCGGTCGAGTCGATTATTTGCATTATTTAGCAGACCTTCTAGCCGAAGGCGATGATGTATTTGCCTTGGATAAAACTAGGGTATTAGATATCGGCACTGGCGCGAACGGTATTTATCCCATATTGGGTTGCCAAGTATACGGTTGGCAATTTGTCGCCTCGGATATTAATGCCCATTCACTCAGTAATGTGCAGAGTATTATTGAGCAAAACCCAGTGCTGCAAGGGCAGATAAGTTTACGATTACAGCCAAATGACAAGGCGGTCTTCAAGGGAATCATTCAAGCCGGAGAATGTTTTGCGTTAACCCTGTGCAATCCGCCATTTCATGCCTCTATGGCTGAGGCGAGCGAAGGTACAAAGCGTAAGATGAATAATCTGCAGCTCAATCGGGGTGGCTTGGTAAAGGTTGCACCTAAGCTGAATTTCGGCGGCCAAGCGGCTGAGCTTTGGTGCCAAGGTGGTGAACGACAGTTTTTAGCGACTATGATCCGTGAGAGCCAAATGTTTGCAGATCAATGCTTATGGTTTACCAGTCTAGTGTCGAAGAAGGAAAACCTGAAACCTTGTTATCAAGCCTTAGCGCAGTTGAACGTCGATACTGTGAAAACGATTGAGATGCAGCAGGGTAATAAAATTACGCGGGTTTTGGCGTGGAGCTTCCAGTCTGCAGCTAAGCGCAAAATCTGGCGCGGTGAACACTTAGCCCGTTAAGGCTTTTTGGGTATGACCCAATTAAGTACTATTAACAAAACAGGCGCTAATGGCGCCTGTTTTTATTAAAGGTAAAAATAGCCACTGTTACTGCGGCTTTTCTTCCTTATGATCGCGACGGAATAACGCCCACTCTTCAATTGCTTCACCGCTGGGTAAGGTGCAGATCCCATGTTCACCTTCGGCTGTTTTCTCAATTGTTAAGTTGCCACCAATGGAGACACAATACTCAGAGGCGGGATTGGCTATTTTTACTTGTTCAGTATCACTGCATCCGACTAATACCACACTCGCCAGAAGTGGAGCAGTAACAAGCAGGAATTTGATTTTCATAGACACTCCTTGGTGAGTTATTTTCGCCCTAAAATCCGCAGGATCCGTAGGAACAAGTTGATGATATCCATATACAAAGCGGCGGCGCTATCGATAGCATTATCTATGGTTTTAGGGATTTGATTCGCCCGTCCCCAGTCATAACCAATATAACCGCAGAAAATCAGCACGACTATCCAATCTAAAATGCCGTGGTGAGTATTAAAGATAAACACTTCAATCAGTTCGACGACGATAACGAGCAATAAAGCAATCGTGAGTGCACCGGAAATTTTTTGGAAAAAGGCGGGGAAGAGTGTGCCTAAACACATCATGGCTATGGTCACTAGCCCTGTGATACGAATGGCTTCAGTCACCAATTCGGGATCGTATTGACTAACCACCATATTGATAATTAAGCCGAAGGGCACGACCACAAAGTTGTAGCCAATAAAACTGACAACGGGATTAGTCGATTTTTGGAACAGATAAATCCCAAAGAAACAGGAGGCGAAATAGCAGATAAAGAAAATCCAAGGATTAACACTGGCAATCGCCTCTGGGTCGATATTGGTGACCATCCAATAGTTAACGGCAAAACCCCAAATCAGCGTGAGGCCGATAACGAGGTTGTAAATACCTGCGCCAACTATGGGGTCGTCTGTGGTCATGCGGTCAAATACACTGTTTTCCGAATCCATATGTTTTCCTTGTGATTTCCTTATTTTAACGGGCCATTAAGCGTCATCAGTGTTGAGCTATATGACGGCAAATTAAGCGGTGGCAATTAAGCTAGTGTAAATAAAGCTGTTTTTCAAGCGAGAACAACCTAAGCCTCTTTAGTGCCACAAACACTGCAGCGGGCTTGTTTCGGTAACTTCATCTCGCGAAACTCCATCGTCATCGCATCTATCATCAAAATGCGTCCTGCTAAGGTTTTACCCATGCCAGTAATCACTTTGATGGCTTCAACCGCCTGCAAACAACCTATCATGCCGACGACAGGGGCTAGGATGCCCGATTCAACGCAGCTCAGTTGTTGCTCGCCAAATAGGGCGCTAAAGCAATGATAACAAGGCGTTTCGCTGTGATAATCGAACACAGTGACCATGCCTTCCATCCGAATTGCCGCGGCAGACACTAAGGGCACTTTATGCTTAAAACAGCTGAGATTAAGTTGCTCGCGCACACTGACATTATCGGTACAGTCGAGCACTAGTCCGTGATCGGCGACTAGGGCGTCAATCTCATGATCATCTAATACAGCATTGATAATATTGATCTTAATAAAGGGATTGAGCTGCATGAGGCTCTGTTTAGCCGATTCGACTTTAGGCTGGCCGACATTGGCATCTTGATGCAGCACTTGGCGCTGCAGGTTGGATAATTCAACTGTATCAAAATCGACCAGTGTCAGCTCACCAATACCCGCAACTGTCAGGTACTGGCTGGCGGCACAGCCCAAACCGCCAGCGCCTATCATGAGCACTTTGGCCTGTTTTAGGTGCTCTTGACCGTCGATATCCATAGCCTTGATAGATATTTGGCGGCTGTATCTTAAGAGTTCGCTGTCGCTGAGAATATCTTCTGGCACATTCATTGGGATTTTCCTAGCAAAGCACGCTGTTAAATGGCTCGACCGTCACTTGGGTGCCAGCGGGAGTATCACCTTGGAATTGCTCCAATAAAACGAAACAGTTTGCTAAGCTCATCGAAGTCAACATGCCAGAACCTTGGCTACCGGTAATGGCAACTTCAAGTTTACCTTGTGCATTACGGCTTAAAACGCCCCGTTGATATTCGACGCGGCCTGGTTGTTTACGCACAGGCGTGGTAAGCGTAGCGTCTAACATCAAAGGTGCAACAGGGGTTAACCCCTGCATCTTGTTCAGTATTGGCCAAACGAGTTTGTAAAACGTCACCATAGAAGACACGGGATTCCCCGGTAAACCACAGAATATTGCTTTGCCTATTCGGCCCATGGCAAAGGGCTTGCCTGGTTTGATGGCGAGTTTCCAGAAGGTAATTTTGCCTTCCTCATCAAGAATTTGTTTAGTGAAATCCGCTTCACCGACCGACACGCCACCCGAGGTTAATACCATGTCGGCTTGGCTGGCAGCATGGCGAAATGCCTGGCGTATGGCTTCAGGATCATCGGCAATCACGCCTAAATCGAGCCATTCCACGTTAGCGCGGCTGAGTAAGCCTTGGATCGAGTAACGGTTTGAATCGTAAATTTGTCCTAGGGCTAATTCGCTGCCAACGGGACGCAGTTCATCGCCTGTGGAGAAAAAGGCCACTTTAAGCTGACGATAAACTCGCACTTGGCTAACACCAATCGTGGCCAACACCCCGAGTTCGGCAGCACCAATTTGAATGCCAGCACTGAGCACTTTAGTGCCTTGGGTGAGTTCTTCACCGCGGCAACGCACATTGGCGCCTTGCGCCCTAGGGTGGCGGATATGAATAATCTCACCTTCAACCTCGGCTTCTTCCTGCATTTGCACTGTGTCATAACCTGTAGGCACAGGCGCGCCTGTCATGATCCGCACGCAGGTATTAGGTTTGGCTTCACCTTTAAAACCATGGCCAGCGAAGGAACTGCCGATAAGGCGCAATGCGGTCTGATTGGTTTGCGTATTTAAGTCGACAAAACGGAAGGCGTAGCCGTCCATAGAGGAGTTGTTAAAGGGCGGCAGGTCGATGCAGGAAGCTAAATCTTCTGCTAGGACGCGGCCAAGGGCATGGGGAAGCAATACGACTTCGGTGTCTGACACTGGGCTAACTTGCTCGAGCAAAAGGGGAATAGCTTGATCTGGATGCATTAAGCTAGGTTGCGAACAAGGATCGGCTGTTACGGACATTAGGGTCTGCCTTATATGCAATGGGTCGTAATGACGCTGAATGAATTTCCACCTGATTATGACTGGCTATTATGCCACGGTGATCTGGGATGGCTATGATTTGCATGTGAGTTTCTGTGATAGGCCAGTCAGTTTTTTCTGCCACTTTGGGCGATAACCTCGCTAGAAGTCACACAATTTACTGCGCTAATTCGAGGGTTGAACGCGAGTCGATGAACAAATGAAAATCATTTTTATCAATGAATCATTAACTTAGCAAGAAATCCAAAGGTAAATTTTGTTGCTTTTGTCGACCCCCTTGATGACAATGTCTCCCATGATTCAGTTCGAATGCAAAAGAGGATTTACTATGCTGTCTGCAACTATGATCGAAAAGTTGAATGAACAAATTAATATGGAGTTCTTCTCCTCAAATTTATACCTGCAAATGAGTGCGTGGTGTGAAGATCAGGGATTTGAAGGCGCAGCTAAGTTTATGCGTGAGCACGCGGATGAAGAAATGGGCCATATGCGCCGTCTGTTCACGTATGTGAGTGAAACCGGTGGCTTACCTTTGTTAGGTGCGATTGCGGCGCCACAGTCACAGTTCGATTCTTTACTGGCGTTGTTTGAATTAACCTATGAGCATGAGCAGCTGATTACCCGTCAGATCAATGCCTTGGCCCATGCCGCATTTTCGAATCAAGATTACTCAACCTTTAACTTCTTACAATGGTATGTCGCTGAGCAGCATGAAGAAGAAAAGCTGTTTAAGTCGATTGTCGATAAGATACGTTTAGTGGGCGAAGATGGTAAGGCACTGTTCTTTATAGATAAAGATTTAGCTAAGCTAGCCTCTAAGGGTGGCGAAAGCATAATGAACGGTCAAGGCCAACCACAGGCTTAAACCCGTTTTATTTGCCACAAAAAAGCAGCCTAGGCTGCTTTTTTGTTCTTTATCGTTTTATTTTTATAAGCTTAGATATTCACGCATTTATCTTGATAGCCATCATTCAACAGTGCTGTGTGCTTGATGCGTAGCAAGGGAGTGATCTCGTTAAAGGGGAGCGGTTTGGAGATCAAATACCCTTGAGCGAAGTGACAACCTAAATCTCGTAGGAAGTGCCACTGTGCTTCGGTTTCTATGCCTTCAGCAACTAACTCCATTTCTAGGCTTTGCCCCATCATGACAATCGCTTTGACTAAGTTGGCGTTCGAGTTATTTTCGAGGGCATTTTCCACAAAGCTACGGTCGATTTTAATCACTGAAATCGGGAATTTTTTCAGATAACTCAGGGAAGAATAACCCGTACCAAAGTCATCGATATAGATTTGCGAGCCTAAATGGCGAATAGACTCGAGCGTGCTCAAGCAATGGCTGGCATCGCCCATCAGCATGCTTTCAGTGATCTCAATATGCACATTTCGTGGGTTAACATGGTGGCGGTTGAAGCACTCTTGCAACACTTGGTCGAACCCCATGCCGCGTGTATTGATACATTGGCGGCTGGAAACATTAATCGCGACATTGATATTTAAGCCACTTTTCTGCCATTGCCTCAGATCATGCATGGCTTGGTTGAGCACCCATTCGCCCATAGGCTCTATCAGCCCGGTTTCTTCGGCTAACGGGATAAATTGATCCGGCGGGATCAACCCAAGCTCGGGATCTTGCCAGCGGATAAGGGCTTCGACGCTGCAGACACTTCCGGTTTGCATATCCACGATAGGTTGATAATGCAGGGCAAATTCATTTTGTGCCACGGCACGGCGTAGACGTTGTTCTAACTCCATCCGAGCGAACATGGCTTGATTCATACCCGCGGTGAAGTATTTAAAATTGTTCCGTCCCGCATCTTTGGCTTGATACATGGCGGTTTCGGTATTGCGGGTGAGTGAGCTGACATCGAGGCCATCTTCGGGATAGACGCCGATACCAAAGCTGGCTGAAATCTGGATCTCGCGGTCATTTAAGTTAAATGGCATACCTAAGGTTTCAATGATTCGGGTTGCCATGTGTTCGATGGCGAGTTCGTTAGTCAGTCGTGGCAAGATAAGCACAAACTCGTCGCCACCGATACGTGCGATAAAATCGGTTCTCCCCGCAATGCCTTCTAAGCGCTTTGCGACATCTTTAAGTAATAAGTCGCCAGTGGCATGGCCTTGTACATCATTGATATATTTGAATTGATCCAAATCAATCAGCAAGATAGCCAGCTTGCGAGAGTCATGCTGCGCCACATGGATTTCGTGCTGCAGTCGTTCATTGAACAGCTTACGATTAGGCAGTCCAGTTAATCCATCGAAGTTGGCCTGATACCAAAGATCCTGCTCATATTGCTTTCGCTTACTGATATCCATAAATAAACCAATATGTTGGATTATTTTACCTTGCTCATTTCGCACAACAGTAATCGCTAGATACTCGGGATATACTTGGCCATCTTTGCGTTTATTCCAAACTTCACCCTCCCATTTCCCTTCTTTTTGTAGTGATTCCCACATGGCGGTGTAAAAGTGCTTAGGATGACGGCTAGAGCTGAGTAGGGAGGGACTGCGGCCTTTCACTTCTTCCAATGAATAGCCCGTAATGTGGCAAAAAGCGGGGTTGACTAGTTCGATATGGTTGTCGGCATCTGTCACCATTATGCCTTCGGCAGAATAGTCAAACACTGCTGCTGCGCGGCTTAGGGCATGGTTTGCTTTTTGCCGTTCGCTAATCATACGGTTCATGGCGCTGGCCATGCGGGCGAGTTCATCTGTGCCTGAGACTTGGATATTAATATTGAGCTGTGGATCTGCTGCCATTTGCTGCATGTCATTGGCAATCTTAGTGATCTTATCCATAAAATTGCGGATGATCTTTTGTCCAAGCCAAAGTGTGATGGTCGCGGTGAACAAAGCCGAGAACAAGTATAAGCCGAGTAAGATTAAGGTGTGGTTTTGTTGATATTCGCTCTGCTGCGCCATGTTCTTGGTGATATTTTGCGCCAGCAAATGTAGTTGATTGATACGCTGAGTGGTGAGATCCCACCACTCCTGGCTATCAATTGGATGTGGCGGCATTAATAGTTGGCTCATCGCTTGGCTTAATTTGTCCTCGCTGGCAGGGACTTGCGCGATGGCTTTGATCTCCGTCATCGGCAAACCTTGCTGCTGCAGTTGCTGCAACTTGACCATGCTGAACTGGTATTGATCTATGCTGTCCTCAATGGTTTTCAGCGCTGCCTTAAATTCGGGTAGAGAACGAGTCTCATGATTGAGTTCATCCAAATTAAGCAGAATCGTCGCAAGTGCTGCATTAAATTTTTGCAGTGAAATATCATCGCCCTTAAGCAAATAGTCCTGAAAACTGCCCATTAAGCCACCGTAACCTAAGTAGGCATTAATATTTTGTGCCAGAGCGCTAATGCGAGTTTGTTGTTCAATTTGCTTGCTGATTTGCAGAATACGTTGATTTTCTGGCGAATCTTGTAGGTTTTGTAGTAAGGACCTTCTATCGGAAATTGATGCATTGCTCGCGTGCATCACGGCTCGCTCATATTCATACATGAAGGAGATTATGGTGCGGTAATCATTAATATTGAGTGACTTGCTGAGCAGTAATTGATTGATGGCACTTCGTTCTTTTACGGCCAACTCCTGCACCATAAGCAGGTTCAATAGATCGGTATAGGCACGGGATTGACTGATTTCGTTGGTTTGTAACTGTAATAACTGGATGAGCTGCAAAAGCTGAGTGTGGAATTGATTATAGAGTTCCGTAAACTGACTCAGTGTTTCGTCTGTGTGGTTTTGGTGAACGTTAGCGAGTTTGTTGCCTGTGAGTTTGAGCGCATCCAACAATGCGTTCATTTTGTTTGCTTCAATACTTTTAGGGTCGAGCGCCTCCAGAAGGTGCTCTAAAGGCTCACTGTTCAGTAACGCATCGAGTGCTTTTGATCTAGTCGCTTGTTGCTGTAATAGCACTTCATCGGTTGGTCGCTGATTTGTACTTAGACCATATTCGTTTTGCAACTGATAGAGTAGCTCAGTGATTTGTACCGTCGTTTGTACCGCAAGATGATTGTGCTTGGCCGAGTGTGATTCCTTTATCAAGTCATGCATGCGCGTCAGAATGAAAAAGCTCATCATTAATAATGGGACTAACGAAAACAGAATGAGCTTTTGCTTCAAACTGAGATGGTGTAGCGCTGACGGCATTAAAGATCACTCCACTCGTTCACCTAGGCAGAAAAAGAAAATTCAACGTAATAACGTTGAATCCGAGTTACAAATAGGACTAGGCACAGGGTGAGGATATTTAACATAGGCGGCCAGCCACCGCGACCTTTAGTTTATGGATATCTAATCTAGGTCACGAAATTAAGCAAATTGTTATATATCATGCTAAGAGACTATTTTTATTAACCTATTTTGCACCTATCAAACAAGCATTTGTCTTGTCTGTGATGTGAAGCAGTATTTCATCATTCGAAAGAATGACTTGTTTAACTTTACCTTTTATCGGTTTTTTTAGTGCATTAGGTGGAACGCGATTGTTAACGGTAAATCTATTTAAATAAAAAGGACGTTTGCCGCAGCTAAACGTCCTTCTATTTAAATCAATGCCCTAGATTCAGGCGATTGGCATGTTATCTAGCCGACATTGGCCAGCAATGATTTGCGATAAACGACAATATCTTCAATCGTTAATACGGGTATATTGTGCTGCGCACCGAAGGCAATAATTTCGGGCAAACGCGCCATAGTGCCATCGGTGTTAGTGACTTCACACAATACGCCAGCGGCTTTTAAACCCGCGAGTTGCATTAAATCAATAGTGCCTTCAGTGTGACCACGGCGGGTCAATACCCCACCCGGTTGGGCGCGAAGTGGATACACATGGCCAGGACGAGCGAGATCACTTGGCTTAGCGTTATCGGCAATCGCCGCTTTAATGGTGGTCACGCGGTCTGCGGCAGAAACGCCAGTCGTCACACCGACTTTAGCTTCAATACTCACAGTAAACGCAGTGCCATATTGGCTCGAGTTGTTTTCCACCATAGGGGGTAACTCGAGGGCTTTGACTTTTGCATCGGGTAAACACAGGCAAACAATACCGCTACATTCACGGATGAGCATGGCCATTTGCGCGTTAGTCAGCGTCTCGGCAGCGAAAATTAAATCGCCTTCGTTTTCTCTATCTTCGTCATCGACAACTAACACACCTTGGCCTTGACGCAGGGCATTAAGACCCGCTTCAACGCGTTCGATAGCAGTACCAAAAGGAGCAAGTAAAGACTGATTCATGGTTAATATCCTTAAATAAACGACATTGGAATATCCAGAATCAGGGCGTGCAGAAATACAACGTAATCAAACCAAAAGGCTCGATTTTGCTGTAGCAATATCACTTCACTTGGGGTGAAGTTATTGCAAAACATGAGGCTAACACTGCAATACATAAGCGCGTTGCACTTAAATACCGCAAGGTGTTGTCTTACATTCTCTTCCATCCGGACTCAGCACTGTCGGCATTGAAGCAAACAGTCCATTACCGTCGGCTCTGGAATAGTCAGTTTTGCACTAGGCAAAATCTAAGGCACCAGATCTGCTGACCCCGAAAGTGATTTCGGGCGCTCGCGGGCTTTGGGTGTCGCTCAGCAAAATAATCACTTAGTCGTTACCCATTTACCGCCGGTGGGGAGTTTCACCCCGCCCTGAGAATTTGCTTTTGAGCCATTTGCGCTCAAAAACGCGGTTATGTTGCTCTTATTTACCGCGAATGGCAACTTCTCGCGTTCAATGTTTGCGCTAGTGCACACCTGACCACTATCATACTGAACACATAAGCTAATTGACTTGCCGTCGCATTCTTCGACGGTCGTTATGGACGTCACAAGGACGTATAAATGCGCTCTCTGCTACTCACTTTAGGTATTGTTATGTTGTTATCCGCTTGTTCGACCTCCAAAGGGCAAGTACCCGCCCCGGTTGCTGAAAAAATTCCCCATGTGATGACTTTACATGGCGTAACACGTACCGATGATTACTATTGGCTGCGTGATGATGAGCGCAATGATCCTAAAGTGTTAGCCTATCTCAACGCTGAGAATCGCTATACCGCGGCTTATTTCAAACCATTAAAGCCGTTGCAAGATGGTCTTTATAAAGAGTTAACAGAGCGTTTAGTCGCCGATGAGTCGAGCGTGCCGTACCAATGGCATCAGAACAGCTACTATCACAGATACCAAGAGGGCAGCGAATATCCGCTGATCAGCCGTAAGGGCGCCGATGGTGTTGAGCAAGTGATGCTCGACGTTAACGAGCGAGCTAAGGGCCATGAGTTTTATGGTTTAGGCGGCGCCAGTGTCAGCCCAGATGAAACCATGTTGGCCTTTGGCGAAGACGTCCTCAGCCGCCGTGTATATCACATCTATTTTAAAGACTTGGCTTCGGGCGACATGATCACCGACGTGCTTGAAAATACCGAAGGTCGCGTAGTGTGGGCGAACGACAACAAGCATGTGTTCTATATCGCCAAAGATCTAAAAACCTTGCTGGGCTATCAAGTGTATCGCCACGAGCTGGGCACTAAGCAATCGAGCGATGTCTTAGTGTATGAAGAACAAGACGATTCATTTTATATCTCACTCGGCAAAACCTTAGATGAGTCGCAAATTGTGTTGTTCCAAGAAAGCACCACGACCAGCGAAGTGTCGGTGCTCGATGCCAAAGATCCTCTGGGTTTATTCAAGCCAGTATTAGCGCGGGAAGAAGGCCACGAATACAGTGTGTCTAAGCTGGGTGATACTTATTACATTCTCACCAACTGGCAGGCGACTAACTTCCGTTTGATGAAAGTCGCCATTAAAGATGCAGCGGACAAATCTAAGTGGCAAGAAGTGGTTGCGCATAATCCCAATGCCCGTATCGAAGACGAGTTGGTGCTCAAGGATTATCTGATTATTCAGACCCGTGAAAATGGCCTAACGCGGATTAAAGTGATGCCGCTCAATGGTCAAAAGCCCTTCGAGTTGAGCTTTGATGAGCCTGCTTATGTGATGGGTTTAGAGATTAATTCCCAGCAAGACAGCAATAAGTTACGCATTTTCTACTCCAGCCTAACGACGCCAGAAGCCGTATACGAATATTCGCTGGTGAATCCCGATAGACGTGATTTATTAAAACAAGATCAAGTCTTAGGCGGCTTCGATGCCAGCCAGTATCGTGCCGAACGGATATTTGTGACGGCCCGCGATGGTGCGAAAGTGCCCGTCTCTTTGGTGTATCGCAAAGATAAATTCAAGAAAGATGGCACTAACCCTCTGTATCAATACGGTTATGGATCTTACGGTTACACAGTAGAACCCGATTTTTCTTCATCCGTTATCAGTCTGCTTGACCGCGGTTTTGTGTATGCCATCGCCCATGTGCGCGGCTCAGAAATGCTAGGTCGCCCTTGGTATGACAATGGTAAGTTGTTGAATAAGCAGAATACCTTCAATGATTTTATTGACGTAACAACGGCATTAACGGCGCAAGGTTATGGCGACAAAAACAAGGTTGTTGCCTCTGGCGGCAGCGCGGGTGGTTTGCTAATGGGCGCGATTGCTAACCAAGCGCCGGACAAGTATTTCGCCCTTGCAGCCCATGTACCTTTTGTTGATGTGGTGACGACTATGCTGGACGAGTCGATTCCGTTGACGACCAATGAGTACGACGAGTGGGGCAATCCGAACGAGAAAACCTATTTCGATTACATGCTGAGTTACTCGCCCTACGACAATGTCACTGAGCAAGAATACCCACACATGTTAGTGACGACAGGTTTGCATGATTCCCAAGTGCAGTATTTTGAACCCGCCAAGTGGGTCGCTAAACTGCGCGATGTACAGAATAAGTGGTACAAGATGGATGATAAGGTGTTGTTATTCAATGTGGATATGGAAGCTGGCCACGGCGGTAAGAGTGGTCGTTATCGCCAGTACCAAGACACTGCCCAAGAATATGCCTTCTTCTTGAGTCTATTAGGTATGGCGAAGTAGGTCATTCGCAAGTGACTGGATCAGCCGTCAACCTAGGCAATACTGACAGAGGCGCTTTACAGCAACATGAGTCACTGGTGGCAGACACACTTGTCCCAGTGACTAGCGCTGTCGCAACCAAAAATGTTGTTACAGAAGCTTCGCTGAATCCCGTACCATTAAATCCTGCACCACCGAAGCCTACACCCATAAAATCAGCACCCCTCTGGTATTTGTATCTAGTTCGCTGCGCCAACGGGCATTTATACACAGGCGTCACCACAGATGTCACACGACGCTTTAGCGAGCATCAATCGGGTGGTATCAAATCCGCTAAGTATTTGCGCGGTAAAGGTCCGTTAACGCTGATGTATCAAGAGCAGGTTGGCAGTCACGGCGATGCACTGCGCCGTGAAATAGCAGTTAAAAAGTTAAGCCGTAGTCAAAAGTTGGTGTTGATTGAGTCAGGGCGTGGATTACTAGAGCGTTAACACTGCATCATACTTGTTCTGTGACGAGGAATGAGATTAAGCACTGTCATTCCAGTGACTCGCCGTAAATATGTCCCTATAGGCTCGACGACGGCATCCATGCCGTCAACGGTCACTTCCATGTCAGTGCTTAATCTGGCTAACTGCATAGTATCCTGTTACCTAGAGCATTCTCTTAAGCCTAATGTCAGACAGAACTATCTATCTTAGTTGGCATGATCCTATTGCAATATATGATAGGTTTGTAACTCGCACATGGGATATTCTGTCTGATAGATTGTTGTGTAAGGAAAGTGATAGAAATCTGATTAATTTATTTTGATACAAATAGTTAACGATGCACGCTTTCTCTGCTCTAATGAGGTAAGCGAGCATGCACACTATTCAAAGGTTATCTTAATGGAGGTCTTTTTTATATGCATGGCGTTTGCAAATTATGTAATCAAGAAGCGAAGCTTGAGTTGAGTCATTTTATTCCAAAATTTATAGGAAAGTGGCTTAAGAAGACTTCAATTACGGGTTATTTAAGATATGGAAATCAAGTAAGTAAACGACAGCAAGATATAGCCAAAGAATATTGGTTATGTGGAGCTTGCGAAGATTTATTTTCAACATGGGAAAGAACTTTTTCGGTTAAAATATTCCACCCTTATATGAAAAACTCGAGTTTAGTAGCAGTGTATGGAAATTGGTTGTCAAAATTTGCAGCCTCTTTGTCTTGGCGAACACTTACTTATGTTCGCAGCAAAAATAGCCATGAAACTAAACCGCAAGAATACCTAGAAATGTTGGCAAAAGCTGAAGAGGGGTTAGCCAACTTCTTACTTGGTAAATCTTCAAACTTATACGAATTTGAGCAACACATATTTCCTCTTGATGTTATTGAGTCAACAAATTTCGATAATCTTCCAACAAACATCAATCGGTATTTCCTTCGTGCTATTGCCATGGATATTGTGGGTAACTCACAAGGCACGTACATTTATACGAAGTTACCTTCGTTTATTGTTATAGGTGTAATTAAGTCAAAGCAATCGAAACAAATGCGATCTAGCCGTGTGGCTATTAGCGGTGGAACAATATCCCCAAGACAGTACGTCTTTCCTGACGGTTTTGATGGTTATATCAGGGATGCTGCAAATAAAATATCTGAACTATACGAGCAAATCCCAGAAGAACAGCTTGCAAAGATTGAAAATTATGTGATTGATAATGTGGATAAAGTGGTAGGTTCAAAACTGTTTGAAGCTATTGTCCATGATTATGAGAGGTTTGGTCGAAAGTCATTAAGATAATAAAGCATTTAAGAGTGATTCCTAAAGCTTGGTATTTTTAGTTCAAGGTTGGGGGCTAGTGGCAATGTTGCTCATACTTGAATGCAACATTATATGTGAAGTTTATCAAGGCATTCATTGTTCAATTTGGCCACAGGTATACTCAAAGGTTAATGAGATTAAGCACTGTCATGGAAGTAACCGTTGGCGGCATAGCCGCTCTTTCGTATCCATGTGATCGCGGCATTTGCACTTCCGTATGCAGCAGATGCCACGGTCGAGCCTATAGTGACACTTCTTGTTAAACGAAAGGGCGGCGAGTCACTGGAATGGCAGTGCTTAATAGCTTAACGATTAACTTTCATAATAAATCAAATAGTTAAGCTTTAGTCGTCACCAAAGACTGGTCTGCATTGGGGTTAGAGAAGTAGAAATTGAGAGTTAAAAAAATGCCACTGGCCGGTTTATTGCCGGATTTATTATTGGGGTGAGTCGATTTTTTCTTCTGCTGAGCGATAAGTTTGTCTGCTATTGGTATTCTGAACTCCATTCAACAGCTTAAGAATGCCACTTACACAGATCTTTTCACGCTCTCGAACTACATGTCCGGTCTTTTTCTATGCTTAATTTACAATCCCTGGTAGGGCTTCTCTTAAAAGTTCCAACTCCTTTTTGTTTGCTTTAATCCAAAGTTTTTTCAAGTTTGGTATCGAAGCCAAGATTTCTACTGTCTCTTTAGTCTTGATTACATTTGTTTCAACAAGATATAACGCAAAAATATTTTTATTTCCACGCAACTCATCAATACTGGACAGCTGTGGGTTTCCACTGAGGTCTAAAATTTTTACGCTGTCAAGCGTTGAAATGATAGAACCAAAATCTAACTTTTGACATTTATTTAAAGATAAGTAGCTTAAATTCTGGGTGTTTCCGGTAATTTCAGAGAGTTTGCTTGCATGGGACACACTTAATGATTCAACTGAGTCTGAGCATAAATTAATTGACTCTAATGAACGAACAATGGAGCAGTTTAATGAAATTGCGACATCAACTTTTAGATTAATAACTTTGGAGTTGAATATATTTACATGCTTAATCCCGTCAACCAATTCAGATGATTCATTTTGCTCAACATAACCTTTCCGAATGAATGCCATTATGGCTTTCCAATCATCTCGCTGCCACTCAGTGTTATATACATAATCCAATATTGGTAATATAGAATCGAAGGTAGGTAATGAATTTTCCCACCTCTGCCATTCTGAAACATTTTCTGGTGCTAACTTTATATATTTCTTAAAAGATGAAATGTCCATATTATCACTTAATTAAAATTGGGTTGTCGAATTCAGAACGTTGATCTCTTCCGGTATATTTTTTGCATTTCTTTTGATAAACGGCTCTAAATTCTGATGATTTATTCTGTCACGCTATCCCTTTACTCACTCTCATTTGAGCTGACTAAAGCTTTAAAGCGAAGGTCACTCTTGCTCAGAGGGGTAAGTGCCTCGGCTTTGGTGAGATATTGCATAGTGATGTGGATAGCGTCTTGATGGTGACTAAATTCCCTAAAAAGACGCTTTGCAATCAGCAGATTTAATTGATGTGCGGCTAATGAGGCATGCTCATGATTTATCTGCAAAATAACCTCTCCTAGGGAGATAGGGGGAATTTCTCCCAAGGTTATAAGAAAGGCTTTTGCGACAGTTCTGGCGTGTGAGAAATAGTCTGAGTGCGCATCTAAGGCGTAAATATGCTTGAAAATGTGTTTGGCTAGGGCTTTATTGCCGTTGCGATAAAAAGATTCGCCATCAAAACAAATATCCCCTAGTCCTTCCATTATCTGCCTAGGGTTATCCGATAGGGAAAGCGATTCAATTTCTTTTTGGTATTCCGAAAACTGATCCATATTCTCGACCTTACTGGCAATACAGTGTGACTTTTCGACTATTGAAGTGGGAAGGCTGACAATCTTAGCAAATCCACAAGGTTAAAGCGTAACGGTCTGAATAAAATCAACGTCATTTCTGCAAACTCAAGCTTAATTTCGGTATAAAAAAATGCCACTACAAGGGGTTAGTGGCATAAATGCATAAGTCGGGCATAAGCTTAAAAGGGTGGGTAGAAGACTGACATCTTGGCTGGGAACCGTTGCAACATCAGCCTCTACGCCGGGAAGTGGGTAAAACCTTTGGGAGTAGAGTGGTAAAACGGCGCGTTATTGCATGCTCACTGGGCCGTCGATTTTGTTAAATTTCACATCGCCAGAACCTGCCGCAAGAATCGTTAATCCCTTAGTGTTAAAGACATTAATGTTGCCTGAGCCATCTGTGATGGTTACAGCACTTTGCACATTGGCGACCTCTATGTTGCCCGAGCCGTCATCAATTGCGATATTGCCGCGAATATCGGTCAGCTTGATGGCACCAGCGCCATCTTCAATGGTTAGGCTGCCGTTGATTTGGCTGATTTCAATATCACCTGAGCCATCCTCTATGTTGATATTGTTACCACCGTTGATAGTGAGTTCACCCGAACCGTCTTTGATGTTCATGTCTGACGTCATCTTGCTGATCAAAATAGCCCCTGAGCTGTCATCAATATCCAGTGTAAAGTTCGCAGGGACTTGCAGTTTTAGGTCTATATAGGGCGAGTTATTATTAGAATCTGCTTGCTCAAAGTTGGCCTTGAGCTTGGCCTTATTGGCTTTTTTCTCAAGGGTGAGAATGACTTTGCTGTCATCGTTGCCGTCCTTATTGCTATAGATGTCGGCGACGAGTTTAATTTGGCTGAGGCCTTCGACACCGATAATTTCCAAACTGCCTGCGCCAGTTTCTGCAATCAGGCCTTGTAAGTCTTGGCTATCGAGTGTGAGTTCGCGTTGCTGGTGGTCTAAGTCTGGCATGCCTGCTGCGTTCACATTAAGAATGCAGCCAGTGAGCGATACCCCAGCAGTAAAAAACACTATAAAAGCGAGGGTGAATATAAATGGGCGTAGTGACATGTTAGCTTCCTTGTTTATCTGGCACTCGATTTTTTGGGTGAGTGCTGAGTCGTCTTGCGATGTGTAAGACATTGCACAGCCCATGCCAATTTTAAGTTTCATTTATAATCAATTGGTTAAGCTGAAAAGTGTCCGAGACTCACTGTGCGGACATGTCCGCTACATGGGTGATTTACTCATAGATTAGTGAAATTGCTCATTTATTAAGTTAGTTTAAGCTCCGTAAGTCACGCGGAATCAAAAATACAAAAAACATAAGAAGGGATGCAGATGGATTATTTAACGACGAACAAGACGGCTTGGGATGCGCGCACTCGGGTACATTTAACTTCTGATTTTTATGATGTGGCGGGTTTTCTTAATGGTAAGACTTCGCTGCGGGAAATTGAGCTAGGTGAACTCGAGGTTGCAGGTAAAAGTTTGCTGCATCTGCAATGTCATTTCGGCTTAGACACCTTGTCGTGGGCGCGAATGGGAGCCAGAGTCACAGGCGTCGATTTGTCAGCGGTGGCGATTGTTGAAGCGCAAAAGCTGGCAGAACGGACACAGTTGTCCGCCGAGTTTATCTGTAGCGATGTTTACAGTGTGGCGAGCAAGGTTGAGCCTCACGATATTGTGTTTACGTCCTATGGTGCCATTGTTTGGTTGCCGGATTTAACTCTGTGGGCGCAGACGGTGGTTGCCTGTTTAACACCCGGCGGACAGTTTTACATGGCCGAGTTCCATCCTGCGCAGCAGTTGTTCGATGGTTATAGCTATTTTAATCGGGGTGAGCCAGACATAGAGCAGGAAGGCACATATACCGAAAATACCGGTGATGATCAGCAAACCTTAATGTGCTGGTCGCACAGTTTATCTGAAGTGATCAATGCGTTATTACAGGCGGGCTTAGTGTTGGAGTTTTTCCACGAGTTTGATTTCAGCCCCTATAACTGCTTTGAAGGGCTCGAAGCGCAAGCCGATGGTCGTTATGTGTTAACACACCAAGGGCAGAAGGTGCCCTTGGTGTATAGCATCAGTGCGCGTAAGCCAGCGTAATCACAGCCTTTTGTAATCGCGATGATCAGCGACTACGGTAAACCGGATACTTAAGGTATTGGTTATCGTAGTAAGGGCTGCGTTCATAGAACCAGCGTAGGCGTGCCTCAGGATCGGCGGCAAACTCTGTATTAGTCAGTGCTTTGTCGAACTCAGCTTGTAGCTTAGGATCTTCTTTCAGCATCTTGGCAGCCAGTGGCTCTACTGCATAATCTTCAATGTATTCAGTACGAGTGAAGATAGGATTGAAGAAACCCCATTGCAGTAAAGAATCAGGTGATTGCGGCTCAAGCAGTAAAATCGCCAGATCGCCTAGCGGTTGATCTGTACTGATTTTAATGGTGCCAGCGGGCAGAGTGGTGCTAACTTTGGTTAACTCTGACTCGGCTTTGACCGTTTGGCGGCCCTCAAAATCCTTAGTGTTAAACACGGGATTGCTGAGGGTATATTGCTGCAATTTCAACTCGGTTGGCTTTTTGAGTGTGGTCATGCGAATGCCATGCACGTTAAGACGATCAATCACTTGAGTCCATTGTGCTGGAATATAGTAAGCACTCGGACGAGTGACCTTAATGTCGGGCACTGTTTCAGCCATCACAGGCAAGTTAGGGTAAAGTTTTGGTTCACCTGTCCAGCGCACAACTTCAGCGCCACTGATGGGGCTCTTTTCAAGTTGATAATCTATGCCTTTAAAATCCCAGCCTTTTTCTAATGGTGCTAATTTCCAAGTAAGGGTGATTAGCGGTGAGGCGCGGTATTTATCTTCTTGAATCGCACTCTTAAGTTTTGTCGCCTGTTCACCCACGGTTTTGAGGGTTTGCGCTAACATCACATAAGTGCCGAGCACCCTTTGCTTAAAGGGCTTTAGGCTGTGGTTTTCAACCAGAATGGTGGGCAAATGGCGAGCATCGCCATAACCGTTAGAGAAGCGCGGGCTTGGATTCCACAGCGACATGCCTTTGTTAATATCGGCGTTATCCACGGCAAAAATCAGTGCGCCGGGAATATGGCCTTGTTCCGTTAATGCGGCTTCAACCGCAGGTCTGTAGCTGTTTTCGAGCCAGCGGTAGCTCGCAGGGCTTAAGCCTTGGGCAAGGTTATAACCAAAGGTAACATCGTATTGATAGTCGATGCCGTCAGTAACATGGACATCGATATACAGATCTGGTTGCCATACGTTGATTGCGCGCAGCATGTGCTGCATTTCTAAGCTGTCTGCCTTAGCATAATCGCGGTTAAGGTTGAGATTATTAGCCGTAGTGCGCCAGCCCATATTCACTGGGCCACGTTGATTCACCCGATTAAATTCGCCGCTGCGCTCATGGGCATCAACACTAAAAATAGGCACAAACAAGAGGTTGGCTTTATCGAGCAGGACACTTTTATCGCCTTGGATAATGTCACGTAGCAGCATCATGCCAGCATCTTTACCGTCGATTTCTCCTGCATGAATCCCCGCCTGCACTAGCACTGTCGGCTTAGTGTTTTGTTTGAGGCGTGCCGATTCATTAATGCCTTCGCTACTGGCGATATACATCCAAATATCGCGCCCTTGTGGGCTCTTACCTAAGCTCACCTTTTGTAATTTATCTGTCTCGCCCGCGAGTTTGTCGAGCCAAGCGATAGTGGCATCGTAGCTTGGACTTTCAATACCGCCACTTTGCTCAAAGGGAGTCGCCCACTCGCTATCAACACTTAACATGAGCGATTCGCTGGCGCCATGCCAAGTGATGCTGGGCGGTAAAATCGCATCGTTGACAAAGGTGTTGGCTCGTTCAGGAATGGGCGCTGGTTGTGCTTCTGGCGACGTAACTGTGGTATCGGCCAGTACATTAGTCGCAGTTTCAGTCGCAGTCGCTTGGCTATTCGCTGCTGGACTTGCATCCTGTGACGTTGGGATTACTGGGGAGCCAACTGCCAATGTTTCGGTGGTAGAGGCTTGCGCCATAGTGGCTGCCGGAGTTGTTTGGGCTGTGGTTTTCGCATCATTGGCAAAAGCATTCCCAGGGTACAGATTGCCCGTAGAGAGACAGGCAATGGCGATAACGGAGAAAGAAAACAAGCGCATGAAAAGAGTCCATCTATCGAATTTTTATTAGGACGGTATCTTTTCATTAAACGCCCCGTTAACGCAAGGGCGGCTAAGGGTATCCGGCATTTCTGACGTGGATTTAAGCACTAAGCGGAATGGTAAAATCGACTAAGCCGTTTTGTTGGGCGTTATCTGAGAAGCTGGCCGCTTGTGATAGGCAATGTCGATAATGGCAATGTCTTTATAAAGTGCTTCGACGGCAATCGCGAGCTGATAAATCAGCCAGCTATAACCTGTGAGTGCAAATCCCTGCGGCACTTGGTCGTTTACGGCTGTCACTGGATCTGCGGTCGATGCTTGAGTGGCTGCGACTAGGGCAAGCTGGAGTCTGTGTTGCAATTCTTGATCTAAGCATTCTGGCAGTGTCGGCAATTGTTGAGCTTTACCCGCCACAAATTCTGCAAGTTGTTGCAAATAGAAGGCAAGCTCAGAGGCAACCGCATTAATCTGCAGATAGGCGTCTTTGTCTTCTTCCTGCCAGCGGGTAAAGGGTAAGAGTTCGAGTAAGGTGATTAAGCGCACTTGTTTATTGGCTAACTGCGACAGTAGCACTTTGTGTTTTTTGAGGGTTTGACTTTCCCATTCCAAGGAGAAAAACAGTTTCTTTTGAGTGAGTACGGCCTTCATCGCAGCCTCTAGTCTAGCGCGAAAATCGAGCTCATGATTGGCGGGCGCCTTAAGATGCTCGGCTAATACTTCGGCCATATTGTCGATGGCATGGGTGAGTTGGGAGCGCCAATCTTGTTTAGCTTTAATCGGAAAAATGAACAGTGAGACCAAAATAGCAATCACACAGCCGGAGAGGATGTTGGCCGTGCGCCATAGTGCCTCAGAGGTGTCATGGTTGGCGTCGCCGACGACGATTATGATGGTAAATCCGGCCACTAAATAGGCATAGCTGTAACGTCCGGCCGAGATAAAACAAATCAAGCTAACGGCTAAGATCAGCAGGCTCATGATTAGCCAATAACTGTCCACAGTGGCAACTAACATCACCCCATAAGCTGAGCCTAAACAAGTGCCTATCGCCCTTTGTAGCGACTTTTCAATCGCGCCGCCTACTTGAGGTAAGCTCATCATAATGATCACTATCGTGACCATGCTCCAAATAAAATGCGGTGGCGCCCAAATGGCATTAATAGTGACAGCAACGAGTAAGGCTAGCCCGAGCTTTAGGGCGTGAATTGAGCGGAAATGGCGATAGATAAAGTCGGCAAAGGGTGTGGCTGGGGCAAATACAGACATAGGGCAAAATTCCTTTGAGCTAACTTAGCGATGTTAATCTGGTGGCAGTATCGCAGAAAAACCGTGTCACTTGCGGCCATAGCGCCATAAAGAAATGTAAATTGCGAAATCTAGCAAATTGAGCTTAGTGGATGGCGCGGGAGAGATCACATTAACACTCAGATTAAATAGGCTTAACTGATGCGTGTAGAGGCAGGCCATTATACCGTGCTGCAGATATAAAAAAGGCTTGAATAAGCGTTGCCTATTCAAGCCTATATTTAAAGTGTTTGAGTTAGCTTAAGCTGCGCTCACTATCCGCTTTAACGTCAACTTCTGTGTATTTATCCATAATCAAGGCACAAGCCGCATCGCCAGTGATATTGAGTGCGGTACGGATCATGTCAAAAACCCTGTCTAACGCAAACAGCAAAGGTAAACCATCGATAGGAATTCCCGCAGCTAACAGCACTGCCACCACTAAGAAGGATGGGCCCGGCACACCTGCTTGACCAATTGCGCCTAAGGTTGAGGTGAAAATGATGGCCGCATAGGCTGTCATCGATAGATCAACGTTATACATTTGGGCAAAGAACATGGCCACTAAACCATAATAAATCGCGTTGCCGCTCATATTAATGGTGGCGCCTAACGGCAGTACAAAAGCCGTGGTTGCCTTAGAGACTTTAAGATCTTCCTCGCAGGTTTCCATATTCACTGGCAGAGTCGCCATTGAAGAGGCGGTCGATAAGGCCATCACCTGCGGCTTCTTCATTGCCGAAATAAACTGGCGCGCCGACACTCTTGAGAAGAGTTGTACCACTAATGGGAAGAAGATAAAGCCGTAGATCAGAATCGCAGCCACAAATACGGCGAATAACTTAAACACGACTTCTAGTGCATCAAAACCGAAGGTGCCGACAGAATCGGCCATCAAACCAAATACACCGATAGGGGCAATGATCATCACGCAGTTGATCATCCACACAAAGGCATCGACGACTGTGTTAAGTGCGGCCAAAATAGGTTTAGCGCCATCGCCTTTAACTTTAGTCAGTGCGATGCCGAAGAAGATACTAAAGACTAAGATTTGTAATATGTTACCGCCGTTCAGCGACTCGAACACATTGGTTGGGATCATGCCGATAAAGGTATCCATTACCCCAGGCAATGCGCCATGTTCCTTGGTTACTTCCATCAAGTCTGTGCTGCTGTGGGCGGTAAAATCAACACCTGCACCCGGTTGGAACAGATTACCCATCAAGAGTGCAAGCACAACGGCAAAGCCCGACGTGACAATAAAAAAGCCGAAAGTGCCAATGCCAATCTTACCCGCCGATGGGCTATCGCCTAAGCTCGCCGCACCGCTGATGATAGAAACCAATACCAGTGGGATCACTAGCATTTTGATTAAATGGATGAAAATGGTTCCGAGTGGTGCAAACACACTTGCACTCTCGCCCATCATAAAACCCACCAGTGCGCCGATAATCATGGCAATAACCACTTGCACACCAATGTTACCTAATAAACTCTTGCTCTTCATTCTTGCGAAACTCCCCAGTTGCCGCAGCATTTTGTGTCATGCACAGACGATTTGAACCTAGACGACTCAAGCTTTAGTGATTAAGGCTTACTCTAGGCTAAAGGTTCACTCTATGTTAAAGGCAAGTGCCCGACATTTTTGTCCGGCTAAAGTATCACAATTGCATAGCAGGGGATTGTGAAACATCACCAACCTTGGTTTCAAAATAACCAAAGTCTAAATCACGTTAACGTTAAATGAGGAATGCTTAAATTTATGCGCTTAAAAATGAATAAAGCTTATTTAATTATGGGATTTTAACTGCCAAATTGATGAATTGTGATTTTTACTTTGATGGGCGCAGATATCCTCTCGTATTCTTGGGGCGGCTTGAGTCGTTGGTCACCCATCTTTTACTTGTATGAATCATGAGAGTGGTTAATAGCTAAAAACCTCAATGACCATTCAACTCTGTGACTCACTCAGTTTTCCCTATGACAACTCCATTCCGAGGACATTATGAACATCACCTCATTTTTTGGCCCGCCCGAATCGTTACAGTGCTGGATAAGCAAGTGCGTCGAACAACCTGGATTGAGTTATTGGCTGGTTTATCAAGATCTTGATGAAGGTGAATCCCTGCAACTGACCACTCCATTATTCCCGATAGTGAATGATATGAGAGACCTATCGGATGACGAAATCGATGCCTTTGAGGATAGCTTAGGCCGGAGTGACTATGGTTATCTGCTAAACATGGATCAAATCGAGGATGTGATCGATAACCTCAAGCAGCAAAAAGCCCAGCCAAGTGAACAGGAACTGCTTGAAGCTATTATCTTTTATTATGAGCAAGATGCGTTTATAGATATTTAAGTGTTTATTTTTATTTTGTTGTTTCTATATAAAATAAAATTACGTGTTGTTAGCGGTAAAATACCGACGGTTAACGTCGGCATTTGTGTTTAAGGCGAGGTAATAAGTTGTGCACCATTTAGTGGTTATTGAGGTATTGAGCGCCTGTTTATTATTAATTCAATTTCGCAAGCACTCTGAATACCTCTTGAACGCCTTAAGGCATTGCGGGGAAGGAGAGCGAGCTGCCAATCCCTAGAGGCAAGCCTAAGGCCCAATATGCCAGTAAGAAACCGCTCCAAAGTAAAAGAAAACTGATTGAAAACGGTAACATCAGTGCCACTAAGGTGCCGATGCCTGATTCCTTAACGTATTTTTGGCAAAACACCACAATTAACGGAAAGTAAGGCATCAGTGGGGTGATGATATTAGTGGATGAGTCGCCCACTCGGTAAGCGGCTTGAGTCAAATCCGGTGACACACCTAGTTCCATTAACATGGGCACCATAATGGCGCCAATCAATGCCCATTTGGCTGAGGCAGAACCCACTACTAGATTGACGAACGCCGTGAGAAACACAATCCCCACCAGAGTCACGCCCATAGGAAGGGCTAATTCCTTTAACGCCAACGCGCCTTTAATGGCCATTAATGCGCCTAAATTAGATTGACCAAAGGCATAAATAAACTGAGCACAGAAGAAGGCCATGACGATGTAATAACCCATACCGCTCATGGATTTACTCATGCCCTGAATAATGGCTCTGTGGTTGTTTGCCGTGCCAGCGGCATAGCCATACACTATGCCGGGGATGAGGAAGAACACAAAAATAATCGCCACAATGGAGCGCATTAAGGGCGCTGAAGCACTGGTTAAGGCGCCGTCAGTAGCACGCCAAGCAGAATGTTCACCATAGGCGGTTAATACTAATCCTAATGCACACAACAACATGGCGGCCATGGCGAATTTGAGTCCGCGGCGCTCATGGGGTTGCAGTTCATCTAGGGTTGGGAGCGTGCTGGGATCGCCATTCACCGCAGTGTTTTTTAGGCGCGGCTCGATAACTTTATCCGTTAAGAACCAGCCAACTAAGATAATTAAAATGGCAGAAGCCGAAGTAAAAAAGATGTTATTCAGTGGGTTAATCGTTAATGTGGCGGCCGCGGGATCGGCCGATAATCTTGCCGCTGCCTGAGTTAAGCCCGCTAACATAGGATCAAGACTCGATGGCACGCCAACGGTTGCAGAAAAACCGCCGGATACGCCAGCGAAAGCGGCGGCAATACCGGCTAAGGGATGACGACCCGCGGCATAGAAGATCACCGCGCCGAGCGGGATAACCAGTACATAACCTGCATCTACCGCGACATGGCTTAGAATACCCACGGCTATCAATACCGGGGTGAGTAACATCTTGGGTGTGACAGATAAAATGGAGCGCAGGCCTGCATTAATAAAGCCGGTATGTTCAGCAACGCCTAGACCCAACATAGCAACCAGCACGACACCGAGCGGCGGGAAAGTCACAAAGGTCGTGACCATCGTCGAGGTAAACGCGGTCAGTGCACCGCCTTCGAGCATATTAACGACTTGAATCGGGTTACCAGTACGAGGGTCGATTTCATCAAAACTGACACCCGATAATCCCCAAGAGATCAACCAGACTAAGCCCAGAAACATCGCAAATAATACTGCTGGGTCGGGCAGTTTATTGCCGACGACTTCGACGCCATTGAGAAATCGCTGGAATCCAGTGACAGGTTTATGATTTTCCATTTGGGTGCCGCTTCCTAAAAAATGATGATTGTTATCGGTGATTATAAAAACGCAGCATTAATTTAAGCTTGGTTTAACTAATCGATAAGAAATAAAACACATAAAAATCTATCGTAGTGACTTTAGTGCGGGCCGATCTCATCGTCACTAAATCAATTTAGCCACAAATAAAAAGCGCGGGTTCATGACTGAACCCGCGCTTTTTTATGAAACGATATTTTGACTAAATAATCGTACCGAACAGAGCCGCTACGCGCTTATGCCTTTGGGCCAGCGTTACGGATAGCGTCTGACACTTGATACTTAGCGAAGTTTTTAGTGAAAGCTTCGGCCAGCTTCTGGGCGTATTCGGCGTATAGCGCTTTATCGCCCCAAGTGTTGATTGGGTTGAGTAAATTGCTATCTACACCACTTACTGCCACAGGAACGGCGAGGTTCAAGGTGTCTAAGTGGACGGTTTCCACATCTTTCAACTCACCGCTGACAATCGCATCGACGATGGCGCGGGTGGTTGGGATGTCAAAACGTTTACCTACACCGTGTGGGCCACCAGTCCAACCAGTGTTGACTAAGTACACTTGGCTGCCGAAGGACTCAATGCGCTTCATCAACAGTTCTGCGTACACGCCAGCAGGGCGTGGGAAGAAAGGTGCGCCGAAGCACGTTGAGAAGGTGGATTGAATCGCCGAGGTTGAGCCGATTTCAGTCGAACCCACTTTGGCGGTATAGCCAGATAAGAAGTGGTATGCCGCTTGTTCTTTGGTCAGGATAGAAACCGGTGGTAATACGCCAGATACGTCGCAGGTTAAGAATACAACCGCATGTGGCTCAGCGCCGCAGTTGTCTTCTTTACGTTGGGCGATGTGCTCCAGCGGATACGCTGCGCGGGTATTTTCCGTTAGGCTACTGTCTTTGTAGTTAGGTACGCGGTGTTCGTCCATAACGACGTTTTCAAGCACAGTGCCGAAACGAATCGCATCCCAAATCACGGGCTCATTCTTCTGGCTTAAATCGATACATTTGGCGTAGCAACCGCCTTCGATGTTGAATACACCGCCGGGTGCCCAGCCGTGTTCATCGTCACCAATCAGGAAGCGTTTTGGATCAGCAGAGAGTGTGGTTTTACCTGTGCCAGATAAACCGAAAAATAGCGTAGTGTCGCCATCTTTACCTACGTTGGCCGAACAGTGCATAGGTAGCACGCCTTGGGCTGGCAGTAGGAAGTTCTGCACTGAGAACATAGACTTTTTCATTTCGCCAGCGTATTTCAGGCCAGCAAGCAGCACTTTACGTTCAGCGAAGTTTAAAATCACGGTCGCATCTGAGTTAGTGCCATCACGTTCTGGTACGCAAACAAAGTCAGGGGCATTGATGATCTGCCACACTGGTTTGTCTTTACGATTAAATTCTTCAGGAATGATAAATAGATTGCGGGCGAACAGTTGGTGCCAAGCGTATTGCGTGGTGACTCGTACTGGTTGGTAATGTTCAGTGTCAGCACCGACTTCGAGATCAGATACAAACAGTTCTTTATCGGCTAGGTAAGCTTCAACCCGTGCCCATAAACCTTCAAAAGCACCTGGATCGAAAGCCTGATTGACTGGGCCCCATTCGATATCAGCTTCTGAACTGGGTTCTCTTACAATGAAACGATCGCCAGGTGAGCGACCGCTGCGAGCGCCTGTTTTAGCAACTAATGCGCCATTGGCTGTCAATTCACCTTCGCCGCGTAGCAGGGCAAATTCGACAAGTTGTGCTGTTGAGGGGTTAAAGTGAACGCGGTTTAATCCATCCGCCATAGTGAGGTCTCCATTTGATTTGTAAGGTTATTTTAATATCGATCGTCTGCCGATTTAATTTTATTTATCGCCTGAGTCGTGCTAGGTGACAAAGTGAGGGCGATTGTAGCCTAAGCCGAGTGCAATGTGTGAGGGGATTATAGGTATGAATAAAAAATGGGCGCCAAATAGGGCGCCCATTTTTTAGGGGGAGTCGTTTTACTGCTGGGTTGTTGATGTTTGACCGTTAGCAAATAAGGTTGCTACGTCTATGGCATCAAAGGTGTATTTAGCGTGGCAATATTCGCAACCCATTTCTATCTTGCCATCTTCGGCCAGTATGGCTTCGATTTCTGCTTGATCTAAGGTTTTGATCGCGCCGGCACTGCGTTCATGGGAACAAGTGCATTTAAAGCTCACATCGATAGGATCAAATAAGCGTACTTCTTCCTGATGATAGAGGCGATGTAACACGCTTTCTGCATCAAGAGTAAATAGCTCTTCGGCCTTGATGGTCGACGTCAGTTGGCTCAAGTGTTCGAAGTCGGCGTTGTGATCTTGCTGGCTTGGCAGAATTTGTAGGAACATGCCCGCCGCTTGTTTGCCGTCGGCAAATAACCAAATTCCCGTAGGTAACTGCTCAGATTGATTGAAGTATTCTTCAACACAGGCCGCAAGCGTTGGCTTGTCTAGTGCAACAACACCTTGGTAGCGTTCACCTTCGTCGGGTGTTAAGGTGATGACCATATAGCCTTGGCCGAAGAGTTCTGTGAGGCTAGCATCATCGGCGAGTTCAGCATTCCAGCGAGCCACACCGCGTAACTCTTGTAAATTGTTACCGTTGATCACCGCTAAAGAAACAGGGCCGTTGCCTTGTAACTGTACGCTGATATCACCGCTAAATTTCAATGTAGCGGTTAATAGTGAGGTGGCTGCCATTAATTCACCCAGTAACACTTGCAGTACGGCTGGGTATTCTTGGGCGCTGATCACTTGTTGATAGCTGTCTTGTAACTGCACCAGTTCACCGCGCACATCGGCATTATCGAACAAGTAGCGGTGTAAAGTATCTTGGTTCATCGTGTATCTCACTGTTAAAGGTCTTTAAAGCGCATGAGCTGGCGTCGTTGCTTTTTATCTGGTTTCTGATCGGGTATCGGGTTATTGAGCATGTGGAGGCGTCGTTGCTCAGCATTAATGGCCCGTTTAGCCAGACTTGTCGCGGTTTCTTCGTACAATTCTTGTGCAATCGCACCACTTTGGCGTAATTGCGATAATTTTTTTATGACGATCTCTTTATCGTCATATCCTTGGCGTATCTTAAGGACGGCGCCTATCTCGGCATTCCTACTAGATTTGGCACGCTGGCCGTTGTAATGTACTTTGCCGCCGTTAATCATTTCTTTGGCGATGGCACGGGTTTTATAAAAACGTGCAGCCCAAAGCCACTTATCGAGTCGAATGTCTGTTTTATCGCTTTGACCTTGAGTCATAGTGTCTCCAGCTAAAAGATCGATGAGTTCACATGCCGAGCAAGAAAATGCGTGAAGAGCATTTCTATTATGTTAAAGGGTGGCGTGCTTCACACCCTTTTATGGCGGGCAAAGTTAGCATAATTGGCCTATTTTCGCCAATTTGA
Source organism: Shewanella sp. SM69 (assembly GCF_025653985.1). NCBI lineage: Bacteria > Pseudomonadati > Pseudomonadota > Gammaproteobacteria > Alteromonadales > Shewanellaceae > Shewanella > Shewanella sp. SM69. Next base: position 42,127 of record NZ_JAKKRV010000012.1, on the reverse strand, counting down.
ATGCTGTTATGGGCTTGTTGCCAAATGCTGCCTAGGTTAGCATGAGACGGTAATCGCCTAATTATTATAATCAGAACAGAGACCTGTATCGAGGGTCCACATAAAATATGGATTTATTAGATAAAGTTATCGCAAAAGCCATTGGCATGCCCCATAAGCCCTTAAGCCGGATAGTCTTCTGGTTGGGTTTTATTGTGATCATGTTGTTAGCCGCGCAAATTACATGGAAATTAGTGCCTACTAGCTCATCACCCAGTGCTTGGTCACCAACGCCCGTTAACCTGACGGGTAAAGGTGCTGGGCAGGTTGATCTTGCGGGTTTACAGCAGCTTGGTCTCTTTGGTAAGGCAGATGCTAAATCTGAAAAGCCAAAAACTGAGGTTGTTGAGACTGTGACCGACGCGCCTAAGACCACACTCTCTATTCAGCTCACTGGCGTTGTTGCATCGACAGCGGATCAGAAAGGCTTAGCGATCATTGAGTCAAACGGCAGCCAAGAGACCTACAGCTTAGGCGATAAAATTAAGGGCACTTCGGCATCACTGAAAGAAGTCTATGCCGACCGTATTATCATCACTAACGCTGGCCGTTACGAGACATTAATGCTCGATGGCTTAGTTTACACTAGCCAAAGCCCAGCCAATCAGCAGTTACAACAAGCTAAGACTAATAAGACTGGCTCGGCAGTGAGCCGTGTCGATCAACGTAAAAATGCCGAAATCTCCCAAGAACTCGCCGAATCCCGCACCGAATTGTTAGCTGACCCCAGTAAGATCACCGATTATATTGCCATTTCACCTGTCAGACAGGGTGACGCTGTGGCGGGATATCGCTTGAATCCAGGGAAAGACGCCAATTTGTTTAAGCAGGCGGGTTTTAAAGCTAACGATTTAGCCAAATCGATTAATGGATACGACTTGACCGTAATGAGTCAAGCGTTAGAAATGATGAGCCAATTACCCGAGTTAACCGAAGTTTCTATTATGGTTGAGCGGGAAGGACAATTGGTTGAAATCATGTTTAGTTTGCCGCAATAACACGCGTTAGAGGAAAGAAAAAGAATGAATAACAAAAGGATTCGACGCAAGCTGATTGCTGGGGTTGTTGCGGGTGCAGCCATGTTCTCCTCCCAATTCGCTTGGTCTGAACAGTATGCGGCCAACTTTAAAGGCACGGATATTCAAGAATTTATCAATATCGTTGGTAAAAACCTGAATAAGACCATCATAGTTGACCCGACAATTCGCGGCAAAATCAACGTTCGCAGTTATGATCTGTTGAACGATGAACAGTATTACCAGTTTTTCCTCAACGTCTTACAAGTTTACGGTTATGCCATCGTTGAGATGGAAAATAACGTTATTAAAGTCATTAAAGACAAAGATGCCAAAACCGCTGCAATTCGAGTCGCTAACGATAACGACCCCGGCCTTGGTGATGAAATGGTGACGCGTATTGTGGCCTTGTATAACACTGAGGCTAAGCAATTAGCGCCGTTATTGCGCCAACTTAATGATAATGCGGGTGGCGGCAACGTAGTGAACTACGACCCTTCCAATGTCTTGATGTTGTCTGGCCGTGCTGCTGTAGTGAACAAGTTAGTCGAAATTATCCGTCGAGTGGATAAGCAAGGCGATACCTCGGTGCAAGTGGTGCCGTTAGAATTTGCCTCCGCGGGTGAAATGGTACGAATTATCGATACCCTTTATCGTGCTACCGCTAACCAATCCCAATTGCCAGGCCAAGCGCCAAAAGTGGTTGCTGACGAACGTATCAATGCCGTAGTCGTGAGCGGTGATGAGAAGAGCCGCCAACGTGTGGTCGAGCTTATCCGTCGTCTCGATGCCGAACAAGCCAGCACAGGTAACACAAAAGTTCGTTATCTACGTTATGCCAAAGCAGAAGATTTAGTTGAAGTGCTGACCGGTTTTGCCCAAAAGTTGGAAGGCGAGAAAGATCCGAGCGCTCAGGCTGCAGGTGGTAAACGCCGTAATGAAATCAATATCATGGCGCATACTGAAACCAACGCCTTAGTGATCAGTGCTGAACCCGATCAGATGCGCACTATCGAGAGCGTCATTAATCAACTCGACATCCGCCGTGCTCAGGTACTCGTAGAAGCCATTATCGTGGAAGTCGCCGAAGGCGATAGCGTCGGCTTTGGGGTCCAATGGGCCGCGAAAGCGGGTGGTGGTACTCAGTTTAATAACTTAGGCCCAACCATAGGTGAAATTGGTGCAGGTGTATGGCAGGCGCAAGATCAAGAAGGGACATTCATCACTAACCCGAGCACTGGTCAGGTGATAGGTCAAAACCCGAGTACTAAGGGAGATGTGACGCTACTCGCCCAAGCCTTAGGCAAAGTGAATGGTATGGCTTGGGGCGTGGCCATGGGCGACTTTGGCGCCTTAATTCAAGCAGTGTCGAGTGACACTAACTCAAACGTACTGGCAACGCCTTCTATTACGACCTTAGATAACCAAGAAGCCTCGTTTATTGTGGGTGACGAAGTGCCTATTCTGACAGGTTCTACCGCCAGCTCGAGCAACAGCAATCCATTCCAAACCGTTGAGCGTAAAGAGGTTGGGGTTAAACTGAAAGTGGTGCCGCAGATCAACGAAGGCAGCTCTGTTAAGCTGACGATTGAACAGGAAGTTTCTGGGGTTAACGGTAACACAGGCGTGGATATTTCCTTCGCGACTCGTCGTTTAACCACTACCGTTATGGCGGATTCTGGTCAAATTGTGGTACTCGGTGGTTTGATCAACGAAGAAGTACAAGAAAGTATACAAAAAGTACCATTCTTGGGTGATATCCCTATTCTAGGACATTTGTTTAAATCTTCTTCGAGCAAAAAAACGAAGAAAAACCTCATGATCTTCATCAAGCCAACGATCATACGTGATGGCATCACGATGGAAGGGATTGCTGGGCGTAAATATAATTATTTCAGAGCATTACAGCTTGAGCAGCAAGAGCGTGGCGTGAACTTAATGCCAAATACTCAAGTGCCAGTGTTGGAAGAATGGAATCAGTCTGAGTATTTACCACCTGAAGTTAACGAGATTTTAGAGCGTTATAAAGAAGGTAAAGGTTTAGAGACCCAGATGCGTAAAACGGATCCAACGCTCAAAACGCTCGATGAAAACAAAAACAAAGATAAAACCAATGAGTGAAATTCAACTATCCCAAGTCGATGACCTTAGCCAAGTCTCTAATGAGCTAGGCCTTGAAGCTGAAGGTGATGAGGTATTTCGTTCGAGCAGTAAAGAGCGTTTACCTTTTGCCTTTGCACACCGCCACGATGTGGTGCTCGCGCTGGGCGAAACGGGCGAGTTAAGCTTGTTTTATACGAGTAAAACACCGTTAACGGCTATGCTCGAAGCGCGGCGTTATTCGGGTGTCGATTTGCCTTTGGTTAAGCTCGAAGTGGCGAAGTTTGAGGCCAAACTCACTCAAGCATATCAGGCGAACTCGTCTGAAGCGCAGCAGTTGATGGAAGACATAGGCAACGAGATGGATTTATTCACCCTTGCCGAAGAGCTGCCGCAGACCGAAGACTTGCTCGAAGGTGATGATGATGCGCCTATCATCAAACTGATTAATGCCTTGTTATCTGAAGCGATTAAAGAAGAAGCGTCGGATATCCATATCGAAACCTACGAGAAACAGCTTGTGGTGCGTTTCCGTATCGATGGTGTACTTAAGGAAGTCCTCAAGCCAAACCGTAAACTGTCGTCGCTGTTAGTGTCGCGGATTAAGGTTATGGCTCGCCTCGATATCGCCGAAAAACGTGTGCCGCAGGATGGCCGTATTTCGCTACGTATCGCAGGTCGTGCGGTAGATGTGCGGGTATCGACCATGCCATCGAGCCACGGTGAACGTGTTGTACTGCGTCTGCTGGATAAAAATACTGGCAACCTCGATTTAGAACAATTGGGGATGACAGACAGTATTCGCGTTAAGTTTGAAGATCTTATTCGTCGTCCTCACGGGATCATTTTGGTGACTGGCCCAACGGGCTCGGGTAAAAGTACCACTTTGTATGCGGGTCTGACGGAGATCAACTCCAAAGACACCAACATACTCACAGTAGAAGACCCTATCGAATATGAGTTAGACGGTATTGGTCAGACCCAAGTAAACACTAAGGCCGACATGACCTTCGCTCGTGGTCTGCGTGCAATTTTGCGTCAAGACCCCGATGTGGTGATGATAGGCGAGATCCGCGACCTCGAAACCGCGCAAATTGCGGTGCAAGCGTCACTCACTGGTCACATGGTAATTTCAACCCTACATACCAACACAGCCTCTGGCGCGATTACACGTTTGCAAGACATGGGCGTAGAGCCATTCCTCGTGTCTTCAAGTTTGCTCGGCGTGTTGGCTCAACGTTTGATCCGAACCCTTTGTCCTAAATGTAAAATCGAGCATGTGCCCGATGCGCGTGAGCGTGAGTTGCTGGGCATAGCTGCCGATGACGACAGACGTATTTTCCGTGCTAATGGCTGTAAATCCTGTGGGAACAATGGCTACCGTGGTCGAACCGGTATTCATGAGCTATTACTGGTTGACGATAATGTGCGTGAATTGATCCATGGCGGCCGCGGTGAGTTAGCCATCGAAAAGTATATTCGTCAGTTTGTACCGAGCATTCGTCACGATGGCATGAGCAAAGTGCTCGCGGGCATCACCACTCTCGAAGAAGTGCTACGTGTGACTCGCGAGGAGTAATTTATGCCAGCATTTGAATATAAGGCACTGGATGCCAAGGGAAAGCAGCTTAAGGGCGTGATTGAGGCGGATACCGCCAGACACGCCCGCAGCCAACTGCGCGATCAGCGCATGATGCCCTTGGAAATACTGCCTGTTACTGAAAAAGAAGCCAAAGCTAAGAGCAGCAGTTTTTCGTTTTTCAAACGTGGTATTTCAGTTGCTGAATTAGCTTTGATCACCCGCCAAATTGCGACCTTAGTGGCCGCGGGTTTACCGATTGAAGAATCCCTTAAAGCCGTTGGTCAGCAGTGCGAGAAAGATCGTCTCGCGAGCATGATTATGGCGGTACGTTCTCGGGTGGTGGAAGGTTATAGTCTGGCCGATTCCTTGGCTGAATTTCCGCATATTTTCGATGATTTATACCGTGCCATGGTGGCCTCGGGTGAAAAGTCCGGTCACTTAGAAGTGGTGCTTAATCGTCTGGCGGATTATACCGAGCGACGCCAACAGCTTAAATCTAAGCTGACCCAAGCCATGATTTATCCCGCGGTTTTGACCACAGTGGCGATAGGGGTGATTTCAATCCTGCTAGCTGCGGTTGTGCCTAAAGTGGTCGGACAGTTTGAGCACATGGGCGCTGAGCTTCCCGCCTCGACCCGATTTTTGATCTCGGCCTCTGACTTTGTGCAAAACTATGGTGTGTTTGTGATCATCGCCTTAGTGCTGCTGTTCGCACTCTTTCGGCGCATGTTAAAGTCACCTGCATTTCGGATGAAGTACGATAATTTTTTATTGAGCATGCCGGTTGTTGGCCGCGTGAGTAAGGGATTAAATACGGCGCGTTTTGCGCGGACGTTAAGTATCTTATCCGCCAGTTCAGTGCCTTTGCTCGATGGTATGCGTATCGCGAGTGAAGTGTTGCAGAATATGCGAGTGCGGGCCGCAGTTGACGATGCGACTGCACGCGTGCGGGAAGGAACTAGCTTAGGTGCAGCGTTGACTAATACTAAGTTGTTTCCGGCTATGATGTTATACATGATTGCGTCGGGCGAGAAGAGTGGTCAACTTGAGCAGATGTTAGAGCGGGCCGCCGATAACCAAGACAGGGAATTCGAAGGTAACGTCAACATAGCATTGGGTGTATTCGAGCCTATGCTGGTGGTCAGTATGGCGTGTGTTGTGCTCTTTATCGTGATGGCAATTTTGCAGCCAATTTTAGCCTTGAATAACTTGATTAGCGGTTAATTTTTGAATTTATGGATTATGACCAAGTCGATTGGCATAGGATTTTTTAGGAGAAGTAGTCGATGCAAATGAACAAGAAACATCAAGGTTTTACCTTACTCGAAGTGATGGTTGTTATCGTGATTTTAGGGATTTTAGCCTCTATGGTTGTGCCTAACTTGATGGGTAACAAAGACAAGGCTGACCAACAAAAAGCCGTGTCTGACATAGTTGCACTCGAAAATGCCTTAGATATGTATAAGTTAGATAACGGTGTTTATCCATCGACCGAACAAGGCTTAGAAGCATTAGTGCAAAAGCCTACGATTTCGCCTGAGCCACGTAACTACCGTGAAGATGGTTATGTAAAACGTTTGCCAGAAGATCCATGGCGCAATAACTACCTGTTGTTAAGCCCTGGCGAAAACGGCAAGTTAGATATTTTCAGTGCAGGCCCCGATGGTCAACCAGGTACCGAAGATGACATCGGTAACTGGAATTTACAGAATTTCCAATAAGATGCTAAAGCTGCGTCACGCTGGTTTCACCTTAATGGAGGTGATGCTAGTGATTTTGTTGATGGGGCTCACGGCTGCGGCTGTGACTATGTCTATCGGCAATTCTGGGCCGCAACAGGCCTTAGATAGAACGGCGCGGCAGTTTATTGCGGCCACTGAAATGGTGCTTGATGAAACCGTTTTAAGTGGCCAGTTTATTGGTATTGTGATTGAGAAAACCAGTTATCAGTTTGTTTTTTACAAAGAAGGTAAGTGGGAGCCTTTGGATAAAGACAGACTCTTATCTGAAAAGCAAATGGAGCCAGGGGTTGTACTGAACTTAGTGCTCGATGGTTTACCTTTGGTACAAGAGGATGAGAAAGACGATTCTTGGTTCGAAGAACCGCTGATTGAACCCTCTGCCGATGATAAGAAGAAACACCCTGAGCCACAGGTCATGCTATTCCCGAGCGGTGAAATGAGCGCTTTTGAGCTGACGTTTATCGCTAAAACTAACAAAGGCCAGCAGGCCGAAACGTTAGTGGTCGGTGATGCGCTGGGCAGATTAACCATAGGGCGCCCCGATGAAACGCGTTAAGGGCATGACCCTACTCGAAGTGATTGTGGCCCTTGCCGTATTTTCGATTGCGGCTGTGTCTATCACTAAAAGTTTGGGCGAGCAGATGGCAAACATGCCGATTCTGGAATCGCGCACTTTAGCACAGTGGGTGGCTGATAATCAGATGGTCGATGCCAGACTCGATCCACAGTTTCCTGAAATCGGTAAAAAAGAAGGTCAAGTTGAGCTCGCAGGAAAGGATTGGTATTGGCGTAAAGAAGTGGTGAAAACGACGGACGATAATTTTCGTATGATCCGCATAAGTGTGAGTGAAGACGAACGCTATCAGCGTATTGCCGCACAAGTGAGCAGTTATGTCCTTAAAACTAACTAGTGCGCAGCGGGGATTCACCCTGCTGGAAATGCTGATCGCCATCGCGATTTTCGCCATGATAGGTTTGGCTTCTAATGCGGTACTCAGCACAGTGCTGACTAACGATGAAGTGACGCGCGCGTTTTCAACTCGGCTTAAAGCTCTACAACAAGGCTTTGGTGCGATTGAGCGTGATCTCGCGCAAATGGTGGCGCGCACGCCAAGATTACTCGAAGGTGGTCGAGGTTCGACCGTCTTCCAAACGGGCAATGATATCTTAGATTCGGAATCAGAAGCCTTAGTGTTTTACCGTTTAGGCTGGTTAAATCCCGACGGTTTATTACCGCGAGGCAGCTTGCAGTCGGTGGCGTATGTGGTGCATGAAGGGCGGCTGGAACGCTGGTATTTTCCTTATCCTGAGCCTGAATTTGGCGCCGAGCCGATTAAGACAGTGATTATCGACAAAGTGCTGTCGGTGGAATATTCCTTCTTCATGGAAGACAAGTGGGAGCGCAAAGTCGAGGCGACTAAGTTGCCTAAAGCGATCGCCATGGAGATTGAGATTGAAGGTTTAGGCAAGATCCAACGTAAGTTCTTGTTGCCGCTGGGTGCTGTTGCACCAGAAAAGTCTAAGGATGACGATAATAAAGACGAAAATCCTGACGATACGAACAAAGATAAAGACAAAGATGGTGATGGCGTCGATGATGGCTCGGGGAATGATCCTGGTGACGGTTCTGGTGTTCCAGGTGATGGTGACCCTGAAGATGAGGGCCGCGAATGAGAACCCAATCTCGGTCTAAACAGCGCGGTGTCGCACTGATAGTTGTGCTCTTGATTGTTGCCATGGTGGTGATCATCGCGACAAACATCACAGGCCGTAATCAGTTATCCATGCGTCGAACGTTGAACTTGGCCCAGTACGATCAAGCCTATTGGTACGCGATTTCTGCCGAAGAACTGGCGAAGAAGATTTTAAAACAAGATTTAGACGACTCGGAAGGTCGGGTCCACAGGCAACAATATTGGGCCATGGCCGATGTTGTGTTTCCGGCTGAATACGGTGAAATTGCTGGCAAGATCACTGATATGCGGGTCTGTTTTAACTTAAATGCCCTGTCTGTGACCACGAAAGAGGTGGAAAACAGTCAACCTAAGCTGCCGCTGGCGGCGAAGCAATATAAGGCCTTGTTGGTGAGTTTAGGGATGGACGACTTTAGTGCGGACCGTCTGACCCAGACCTTAAAAGATTATATCGACGAAGACACCACTGCTAGCCCTTATGGTGCCGAAGATGCGGAATACGAAGCGCGAAATGTGCCTTACCGTGCGGCCAATACGCTGATGAATCATCGCAGTGAATTACGGGCAGTGATGGGATACACCCAAGATATCTATTTGAAACTCTTGCCCTATGTGTGCGTTATCCCAGGTAATGACAGACAATTACTGAATGTGAATACCTTGGAAGTAGAGCAAGCGGCACTGTTAGCTGGCATGCTCGAAAATCAGATTTCGGTAGGAGAAGCAGAAAGTATCATTAACCAACGCCCCGGTGATGGCTTTGCCAAAATCGAAGATTTTTATGAAAGCTCATCCATGGGCTCGATCAAGTGGGAAGGTGCCATGAAGTCGAGCTTTGTCATCGATAGCCAATATTTTTTATTGGCCTCGGGGGCGAAGGTTGATAACGCCGTATTTAGAATGGAAAGTGTGCTCAAAAAGAGCGGCGGCAATAAAATGGAAGTGCTCACCCGTCAGTTTGGTGGCCAAAAATAATGGCAGTGCTCACCCGGCCGGGTTTGATGTTGGTGGGCAAAAATAATGGAAGTGCTCACCCGGCAGGGTTTGATGTTGGTGGACAAAAATAATGGCAGTGCTCACCCGTCAGGGTTTGATGTTGGTGGCCAAAATAATGGAAGTGCTCACCCGGCAGAATCTGGTGGACAAAAATAATAGCAACGAGCTCAGTCACGCTTTCTTGACTGGGACTGGTGGAGAAAAACTGTGAGTGAACGGCTATTTATTCGCTTAGGCAGAACAGCAGAGCAAGCGTGCTCTTGGCTCGTTTGGTCGGAGCAAGAACAGGAAATTATCGCCTCTGGCGAGCTCGCCAATGCCCAAGGTTTGTCGACCTTAACTGAGCGTGCGGGCAATCGTCCCGTCGATGTGTTAGTGCCCGCCGCGGCAATGACGCTCACTAGTGTGCATTTGCCCGAAAAAGGTCAACGCCAAGCCTTGAAAGCCTTGCCTTTTATGCTCGAAGAAGCCTTAGCCGATGATGTCGATGCTATGCATTTTACTGTTGGTCCACGTGACGGTGATGCCTTAAGTGTGGTCGCAGTGGCCCATGAGCAAATGCAGACTTGGCTGAGTTGTTTGACCGAAGCGGGTTTAAAAGTGAAGCGCATTGTGCCTGATTGTTTAGCCTTGCCATTGCAAGAGTGCCAATGGGCGGCAATGAATTTTGGCAATGAGCTATTGCTGCGTACCGGATTAGCTTCGGGCCAGAGCTTACCTCTGCCTTGGTTGCCAATTGCGTTAGAACAACTTAAGCCAGTGCAAGGTGAGGTCTCAGTTGCCAGTTATACCGAGATGCAACTCGAGGGTGTCGAGCTTAAGCCGCAGTCACTTGAGCTACCTATGTTAGTGTTAGCCCGCGGTATTTTGCATGCGCCAGTGAATTTACTGAGCGGCGTTTACACGCCGAAGCGTGAATACAGCAAACAGTTGATGATGTGGAAAAGTGCGGCCATCGTTATTGCCATCGCTTGTGTGCTGGCCTTAGTGAATAAAGGGCTGACTATACATCAAGTCAATGGTCAGATTGCCGATCTTAAAGCCCAGAGTGAATCCATTTATCAGCAAGTGATCCCGGGAAATTCGCGCATTGTTAACCTACGTTCGCAGATGGAAAGTCAGTTACGTGCATTGCAGGGACAGGGCAGTGGTGCCGAGTTTTTTGCCATGCTCGATGGTTTACAGGATGCCTTTAAGCAAGTGCCTGAACTTAAACCTAATAGCCTAAGATTCGAAAGCGCGCGTAACGAGATCCGTATGCAAGTGAGTGCGAAAAATTACGCGCAGATCGAGAAGTTTAAAGAGATTGTCGGTCGTCGTTTTCAACTCGACGGCGGCACTATGAATAGCGGTGAAGAGCAAGTCACCAGTACCTTAACCTTGAGGAGCAAATAAGATGGATAATTTGCGGACTTGGTGGCAAGGGCTCGCATCGCGCGAGCAGCAGTTAGTAGGCTTTTGCTCGATATTTTTAGTCATTGGTATTTTTTATTGGGGTGTTTGGACGCCGATTGCCAATGCTGAAGCCGATGCATTACGTAACCTCAATGCACAGCAACAGACGTTGAACTATGTAAAACAAACGGCGAATAAAATAGCGAGTCTTAAGCAGAACGGTGCTAAGCCAACTACGTCGGGCAGTTTAAGCTCAGTGGTTAACCAAACTGCGGGCAATTATGGGTTAGTGATTACTCGCATGCAGCCCCAAGGCGATAAGATCCAAGTGTGGATGGACGATGTTCCTTTTGATGCCTTGTTAGGTTATTTGAGTGAGTTAGTACAGAAGAAAGGACTTTCACTCGAAAGTGTTGATTTGGCTGAGGCCGATGTACCTGGCTATGTCAAAGTGAGACGTATCCAATTAGCGCAATAAATTAAGGTGTAGCTGTGAGTTTGATAAAAAAAGTCATCATAGGCGTACTGATTTATTTAATATTTTTAGTCGTTCTATTCCCCGCTAAGATTGCGATAGCGTTAGCCCCATTGCCCGCGAATATCAGTGTTTCGGGTGTGAGTGGCAGTATTTGGTCTGGCAGCATAGAAACCTTAAGTATGCCGCAGCGTCAGGTAGAGCAAGTGCGTTGGGATCTGAGTCCTTGGGCGCTATTTTTAGGTAAAGTGAAAGTTGATTTTCAAGTGGGCAGCCGCGCAACACCTGTCAGTGCTAAGGGATTAATTTCTTGGTCTATGGGAGGCTTAAGTGCGCAGGGGCTACGTTTCGAAGCGCCGGATAGTTTTTTACTCGGCAATGCAAAACTGCCCTTTAGAACCGAAATTACCGGTGAAGTCAGTTTGTTGGTTGAGACGCTAGAGCAAGGTAAGCCTTGGTGTGAACAGTTGTCTGGTAAGCTGTTTTTGAATCAAACCAATGTTAAGAATCAGTTTGGTAACTATCCTCTAGGTAATATTGAACTCGGACTGAGTTGTGTCGAAGGCAAAGCGCAATTGGCCACAGATGAAACCAAGAACCAGCTTGGTATTGTTGGTACCTTACAGTTAGATGAAGGCAATATGGTGAAGGTTGAGGCTAAGATTAAAGAAACGGCAGAGCAACCGGAAGATATGCGTGAGTCGCTGAATATTTTAGGTAAGCGTGGTGCGGATGGTTATTTCCCTGTGGTATATCAGGGGCGGATCCCTGGGTTATAGCGCTGTTTTAGATGAGCATTTAAACTTAATGTGAGTGCTCAGATTTGAAGGCCGTAATGCGAGAGTTGCGATTAAATGTCCGATCATAAAACAATGCGATGAATAGAAACGAAGGCACCTTAGGTGCCTTTTTTATAGCCTTTTTATCGCGTTAGATCAGTCAGTAGTGAGTGATAGTCGGTAATCGCGGGGAAATCTTGAAAGACTTTGATTGGTTTTTTACTGTCTGGGTTAGCAATCCCTAATTGATGACCCACACCGGCAAGTTTTGCGGCCTTGAGTATGGGTTCGCTATCGTCGATAAAGAGACAGCGACTTGGTTCAAGGTTGAATTGCTTAAACAAGGTCAGCCAAAATTGTGGGTGTTCCTTAGGGTAACCTGTCTCGTGGCTAGAAATCATGTCATCGAGCCCTGCTGCCAGCTCGGTATGTTCAAGCTTTAGGGCAAGACTCTTGGGATGCGCATTGGTCACTAAGATGCGCCGTTTACCTGCAGAGGCCAAGGCCGCTAAAAATGGCATGCTGTCTTGGCGCAGTTGAATACGATCCACTAAAGTGCGGTGCAAGCCCATAATGTCGAGCTGCAGTTGCTCCTGCCAATAATCAAGACAGTACCAATCGAGCGTGCCTACGACTTTCTCATAGGCGTTCACAACTAATTGCTGCGCTTCGTTGTGGCTCAAACCTTGTTGTCGACTCAATTCCTGCGGTACTAAATTCAGCCAAAAATGATTGTCGAAGTGCAAATCCAATAGGGTGCCATCCATATCGAGCAGAACCGTATCGATAGTCTTCCAGTTAAACATGGGTATTTCCTATTTTTGCAAAACTGAATCACGCTTAGCATTGATTGTTGCACTGCGTAATACTCAGTGATGACGATGATTCGAGTCACTTGTATGCTTAAATCTTTGTGCTAGTCTTGGATGATTAATTATTTTTAGTCTGAAAATTAAGCGGTTGGATATGGATATCTGTTCTTTTGCCCTATTAGCTCAAGTTTCAAACCCCCTTAGTTTACAGCAAGAGTTGAATGCTTTGCTGCAACAAGACTGGTTACCCCATGTAAATCAGCGTGATTATATGGGGGGTTGGGATGTTCTCGTCTTACGCTGTGCAGCAGAGTATCGCGGTGCTCATCCTATCTTGCAAGCCTTCTCAATTTCTACCGGTCAGCACTGGCAAGATTTGCCTCAACTCGAATCGAGCCCTGCGTTATGCCATTTTCTACAATCTTTAGCCTGCCCAGTGAAATCCGTGCGTTTGATGCGCTTACATGCGGGGGCAGAAATCAAACCCCATAGAGATCAAGGACTCTGCCTAGAACAAGGCGAGGCAAGACTGCATTTGCCACTGCAAACGAATGAGCAACTCAACTTTTACGTGGACGATAAACGTGTACCCATGCAGGCCGGAGAGCTTTGGTATATCAATGCCGACCAAGTCCATTGGGTTGAAAATAAAGGGCAGGATGCGCGGATCAATTTAGTGATTGATTGCGAGGTCAATACTTGGTTAAGGGAGTTAATCGATGCTGCAAAGATCAGATCTTGAATTAGGGCATAGTTTGGATGTAGCTGTATTAACTCAGTTTGCTAATGCGCTACTGCTGTCGACCTCAGCAGGGGAGTCTAAACGGCTCATCGATCCCATGCTGAAGCAGTTGTGCCAAATAGCGGCAGTGGAGTTACACCCCGAGTCTTTTTTGGATACTGAGGCGAGCCATACGCCTTTTGGTAAGGCCGTTTCACTCACTACCGCGGCGCAGTGTGCCGAAGATCCCGAGCGGGGCCGAGTCTTTATACAAGGGATTTATCAAGCAATACAAGATCGTCTAAAGGCTCATCCCGGGCAGACTGTGAACATCTTATATGCGGGGACTGGGCCTTTTGCTTGGTTATTATTACCTCTGCTGCCGTTATTTTCTGCGAGTCAAATTCAAGTGACCTTGCTCGACATTCATCAAGCCTCGTTAGATAAAGTCACTAAGCTTATTGAACACTTTGATTTAGCTGATCGTGTGGTGGAGAGTGTCTGTGCGGATGCCACGCTTTGGCAGCCAAATACAGTCGTAAAGTTTGATGTGATTCTTTCCGAAACCATGAAGCACTTGTTGCAACAGGAGCCGCAAGTGCAAATTTTTACCCATTTACAGGCGTATCTTGCAGATGATGGCGTGCTCATCCCGCAAAATATTGAGTTAGACGCTTGGCTTGAGTGTCGTACTGTGCAGGATTTTGTGGAGACGCATTATTTAGGGCCGTTATTCGCGCTCAACCTACAAACAGCGCGCTTACTTGCCAGTGGAGACCGTAGCTTCTTGGCTGGTACTTTACTGCTCCCCGATTTCAGCCCGAGTGTGGTAACGCTTAAGTTCACGACTTCCATTCAAGTCTGTGGTAATTCCACGCTGAGCGAATACCAATCCCAACTCACTCTGCCTCGATATCGACGTGAACATTGGCTTAAGCCGCTCTCATGCCTTGCTTTTCGATATGAGCAGGGTACTCATCCCGATTTTGTGTTTGATGTTATAGAGCAAAAACCAGTGCTTGTGTCGAGTGACGATCTGAGCTGCTTAGGCATTTATCATTTGCAGCGGCTTTGGCAAAAGATACAACTACGCAAACGGGGAGTGCCATTCACTGAACTGGCTAATGAATGGCACTTAGATAAAACCTTGCTGGATCTTTGTGGAATAGGGCTAGAGCCGGGTCTGAGAGCTTTATATCAAAACGATCATCAGTCAGCTTTTGTCGCTTACATTCAGCAAATCGCCAAGCTAACAGCCGCGGATATTGCAGGGATTAATCAGCAATTAGGCGCTATTTCCAATGGATTAACGCCATCGGTCACAGTACCAGAAGTCGAAGACTTCAATTCAGCGGAGGTTGAAGACTCAAATCCGGCGGCAGTACTCAGTGAGTCACAACTCAATTTTTGGCAAAGTGAAGGCTACTTAGTGATCCCGCAAGTACTCACGGCAGAGCAATGCGTCGCAACTCGAGATTTTATTTGGCAGCAGTTAGGAGCCAATGAACAAGATCCCACCACTTGGTATCAACCTCATGAGTTTATGCAGAAAATAATGCTGCAACTGTTTCGCCATCCGCAACTAGATGCGAATCGACAAGTCCCCAAAATCCGTCAAGTGTTTGAACAATTGTGGCAGCGAACTGATTTAGTAATAACAACCGATAGAGTCAGCTTTAATCCACCTGAAACGCCAACTTGGCATTTCCCCGGTCCTGATATGCACTGGGATATGCCGCTACAGCTCCCCGTTAAGTTTGCGACTCAAGGGTTAATTTATTTAACCGACACTGGCGAGGAACAAGGCGCATTCTGTTGTGTCCCCGGATTTCATCTCAAGATAGAGGAGTGGCTTCTCGAACAGAACAAGTCTGATATTGAGCTTCAGCAACAGGATTGGCATCGCTGGCAAGTAAAACCTATAGCGGCTAAAGCGGGCGATTTAATCATTTGGCACCATGCCTTGCCCCACGGCGCCAGTCCTAATCGTGGGACGTTACCGCGTATGGTGCAATACATTAACTTTTACCCTATGGCTTCCTAATGGTTGATTTTAAAGAACAACAGCAACGCTATTGGTTGTTAGTTCATAATCCAGCCGCCCTGAGGGAGCTTGGCAAGGTTATGACTCTCACCAACTTTTGCCAATATTTGCGGCTTTTTTGGCACTTACCAGACTGTGGCGATGATACGTTACTGGCCATCTTGCATACTGGTAATCGACAAAGGATAGAGCCGGATTATTCACTCTTCTGCCAGTTTTGGGCGCCAGCAGACTATGACCCTAAACGCAGAGTATTAGAGTGGATGTCCGCCGCAGAAAAACCGATTCATCCTTTCTACTCGGAGCATATTTCTGCCGTGCGGGGTCAGTTATTGTCCGCCTTGATCAAACCCCAAACTGCTCTGTTACCTGCGCCAAATCTTTCTGGGCTAGTAGAACAAGTGCAGCCTGCCGGATTTATATTTCACCTCTCTCGCTGTGGATCTACCTTAGTGTCGCGCAGTTTTGCGGGGTTATCTAAATGCAGGGCGTTATCTGAATCGCCTTTGCTGACTCAAGTGCTATTGGATAGGAGCCTATCAGACACACAAAGACGCGCAGCTTTAATATTTTGTATTAATACCCAAGGTCAGTTGTTTCATCCTGAACAGCATTTGTTGATTAAATGGAATGCGTGGGATTTGCAGTTTTGGCCATTGATCCTATCACTTTATCCTCAAGTTCCCGTGTTATTGCTACTTAGGGACCCCGTCGAGATCTTAGCCTCACAGCAAAAGTCTGCTGGATATCATATGGTGCGACAACCGTCTCGACCTTTATTCCGTGAATTATCAGTACCAGAGGAGGGGGAGTCGATACTGGATTATCAATGTAAGGTATTGCGCTTGTTATTGGGTTATGGGTTAGAGATGAGTCAGCGTAACCAAGTGATGGTCGTGGATTATCAGGAGTTGTTACCCGCGATAGCGAATAAAATCGCAAACTGGTTTTCGTTGGCTCTCTCTAAAGAAGAGTGCAGCCAAGTCGAACAATGTCAGTTAATACATGCTAAAACAGCCACGCAGCCCTTTGTAGCAGATTCACAATCTAAACAAAGTTTTTTTTCGGCTAAGCAAAAAGAACAGATCCACCGTTATTGTAACTGGTCTAATATTCACCTTTTTGAAACTAAAGGTTAACATAAATCTTGTATTTTTGTGTGATGTGAACTAGCTTTAGCCAACTATCTATATTAAAAAATATCAGCAAGTTAACGTTTTTATTCTAGGGATGGAAAATGCAATCATGTACTTCAAAGTCGTTAGCCTTTTTTATTCTGCGAACGCATTTCCCTGAGTCTCTCTTTAAACCTGTCATTCGATTTGTCGAGTTTTTTGTCCGTTAACCCCGAGATGCCACGACGAATTAAAGAACTATAAAGCGCTGTTAGAGTTACTTACTACAGGGAATGTATTTGATGGTAGAAGACATAGTATTACCTAAAGCCTATTCATTGCGTTATGCGTATAAAAATGACGATGCTTTTGTATTTTCACTATTTTGTTCTGCAAGGACGGAACTGTCTCTATTACCGCTTCCCCCACAGCAACGAGAGCTGTTAGTGCAACAACAATACCGCTTACAGCAAGCGAGTTACGCTGCCCAATACCCTCAAGCGGTGACTCTAATCATTGAATATCAATCAATTTCTATTGGCAAAATCATACTTAATCCCTCTGTTAACGGTTTCCATATCGTCGATTTTGTCATCGCACCGCAATTTCGTGGCTATGGTTATGGTTCAGTCATTTTGGACTCGGTAAAAGCCTATGCCCAAGCAAAAGAGGCAAGTGTGAGTCTGAGTGTTGATCGACAAAATATGCGTGCGAAACAGTTATATCTTCGCTTGGGTTTCTTACCTTTTGAAATATCACCTACCCAAGAGTGGCTATCGTGGCCATCACCATAGGTAGTGTTGTTTGAGGGAAGAGGAAAGCGTGTGTAATCAAACAGATGATGTATAGATAGGTTTATTTTTATTAAGGAGTCATGGATGTCTGATTTTTTTCTCGGAGAAATTAAGCTTCTCCCCTACAACTGGGCACCTAAGTATTGGACTTTGTGTGCAGGGCAATTATTGCCAATCAACACCAACCAAGCGCTTTTTTCACTCTTGGGTACTACTTATGGTGGTGATGGAGTCACTACCTTTGCGTTGCCTGATTTGCGTGGCCGCGTACCAGTTCACTCTAATGTTAGTGCAGGTTTGCCTCAGGGCAGTAAGGCGGGTGTTGAAAATGTAACCCTAGTACCTAACAACCTGCCAGTACACAATCACCTTGTGATGGCCAGTTCTACGGCGGGCGATACCACGTTGCTTGCAGGCAATAATATTGCCACCGCCAAAAATGCAGCAGGTGAGGTCAATTTGTATGGGTCCGCTGCAAGTTTACAAGCGTTGGACCCTGCAACTGTATCCAGTACCGGCGGCAATCAAGCCCATGAAAACTGTCAGCCTTCACTGGTAATGAATTATTGCATTGCCACTCAAGGCATTTACCCTTCACGTAACTAGAGGAGAATCACTATGGATCCTTATATCGGTGATATCCGTCTTTTTGCGGGTAGTTTTGCACCTAGAGGTTGGATGTTGTGCGCTGGTCAGCTATTAAGTATTAGTGAGCAAAGCACTCTTTTCGCAATTATCGGAACCACTTATGGTGGTGATGGGGTAACAACATTTCAATTGCCGGATTTGCGCGGTCGCCTTCCGGTTGGGCAGGGTAATGGCCCTGGTCTGACTCCCCGTGTTATCGGTCAGCAGTTTGGTGTTGAATCCGTTACCTTATTAACGCCGCAAATACCTTCACACAGCCATAGTTTGTCGGCGAGTACTGCAAGTCCCTCCACATCACCCAGCCCTACGGGTAATGTCTTTGCTCATAGTAATACCGATAATATTTATGCTCCTTTGCCATCTAGCGGTGCCGATCCCCAAGTTATGAATGCACTCAGTGTGCAAGCCTCTGGGGGAACACAACCACACAATAACATCATGCCTACCACAGCGATAAATTACATCATGTGTATTGAAGGCATTTTCCCATCGCGTAATTAAGGAGCGAAATTATGGAGCCATTTATTGGTGAAATCCGTTTGTTGCCATTCAGCTTCGCTCCCCACAATTGGGCGCTGTGTAATGGCCAAATATTGTCAATCGCAAGTAATACCGCGTTGTTTTCAATTATCGGAATTACTTATGGTGGCAATGGTACAACCACGTTCCAATTGCCTAATTTGCAGGGGCAGACCGTAGTTGGTGTAGGTCAGGGCCCCGGGCTGAGAACCTGGGATTGGGGCGAACAGTTTGGTGAAAATGGGGTGACGCTGATCTCCACTGAAATGCCAGCACACAACCACACGCTGACCGGTTTGAATAATCAGGGGACTTTGCCTTCTCCGGCAGCGAATACCTATCTTGCGAAGGATGGACGTGGTGGTGGCATAGTCAACTATATGCAGGCAGCGCCAGGTACGTTAAATACCACTATGGCACCACAGACTTTAGGTCTAAATGGTGGTGGTCTACCCCATGAAAACCGTCAGCCATTTATCGCATTGAATTATTGTATTGCCCTTTATGGTGTATTTCCGGCACGCAATTAATTGATGAATGATCCCGGCATGTTTGTCGGGAAGTTTTTAATAAATATTTTTAATTAGTAAGTCACATTAATGCCAAACAAATTACATTTTATTTCAGGTTTACCGCGTGCTGGCTCGACGCTGCTCGCAGGTATACTTCGGCAAAATCCACGCTTTCATGCGGCTATCAGTAGCCCTGTAGCGGGGCTTGTGAATGGTGCCCTCGAACAAATGGGGGCAGGTAGTGAGTCCTATTCATTTTTCGATGAACATAAACGTAAGGTCATTTGTCGGGCATTAATTGATGCTTATTACCATGATAAAAATCATCCGGTTATTTTCGACACCAACCGTCACTGGACTGCCCGTCTACATCAATTGGTAGAGTTGGTTGATGATTTTAAAGTGATTTGTTGTGTGCGCAATCCGGCTTGGATTATGGATAGTTTTGAAGTGATTTACCGTAAAAACCCATTTGATTACAGCCGTATGTTCAATGCGGCCTCGCGTCAGACTGTGTATAGCCGCTGCGAGTCATTAATCAATGCTGGTGGTGCGGTTGGAAGTGCATGGACCGCACTCAAGGAAGCCTATTACGGCGAGTTTTCTGATCGCTTGCTATTAGTGGATTATGATCTGCTTACCCAGCATCCGGCACGCACGCTGGAGTTAATCTATCGTTTTATTGGCGAACCGCAATTCGATCACGATTTTAATAATGTCGACTATGCTGAAAATGAGTTTGACCACAATCTTGGGGTCAAAGGTTTGCATAGCGTTAAGCGGAAAGTGGAATACAAAAGTAGGCGCAGTATTTTACCGCCTGACTTATTTATGAAGTATCAAGAAATGGACTTCTGGCTGGATAGTACTGGCACTGCAGCCAATATTATTGCAAGTAAAAAACCTGTAGCACCTAACGCAAAAAATGAAGGGAATCACTTATCATGAGACACGCACTGCTTAGTGGGCTTTCCTCGCTGTTATTACCATTCGGACTCTATGGTGCTGGTGCTATTGCAGCGCCGAGTTATCAGCGATCCTATTTGAGTTCATCGATAAGTGCATCGACCGATCTATTATTGCGTTCAGACACCTCTCTACCACAGGATCTAATTGATTTATCTGGTGATCAACTGGATATCCAGAGTGCACATCCGGTGCGTGAGCTGGTGATTGTTGATGGCGCAGTGGCTGAAGCTGATAAATCGGTATTGCGTCGCGCCCTTAAACCTAGTGTTCAATTGGTAGAGTTAGATTCTTCTATCGCTGGATTACCGCAATTAATTAATGTACTTGATGGTCACAAAAATCTCGCAGCTATTCATGTGGTTTCCCACGCACAAGCTGGTGTGATACTGCTAGGCAATTCACGTATTACCCCAGAGACAATCCAGCAAGAAGTGCAGGCATTTGCTGCGCTAAAAGGCGCGGTGCGTGAAGGTGGCGATTTATTATTTTATGGTTGTGATTTGGCCGCGAATGAAAGCGGTGAAGCGCTGCTGGATATCATTAGCAATAACACGGGTTTGGATGTTGCCGCCTCCAATAATTTAACCGGTAATGCCGAGTTGCAGGGCGACTGGGATTTAGAAGTTACCCGCGGAAATATTGAATCTACTTTGGTGTTTTCTGAAAAAGCATTAAGGGATTTTTCAGAGGTGTTAGCGCCAATTGTAGATGGCACTTATGATTTTGCAGGTTGGAGTGGACAGGGAACTGCACAGCTCAGCACAACCCATTTCAGATTAACAGCTAAGGGGGGGGATGGAGTCACTCAAAATCTAGGTAATGGCCTTGGCAATTTTGCTTACATGCATGGTGGTGCGACTAGCACTAACCATTATTTTTATTTGCGCGCCGATGGTACCAATACTACTGCATTTGAGTTAACGGGATTAACGGGAGGCGAGTACGCTGGCTACTCTAGTGAATTTACTAATCTGCGTATTGTCGGTTACCTGCAGAGTGGCGGAACGGTTACGTCATCTGTTGTTAACGGAGTCCCAGGTGCTCAAAACTTCGCCTTTGGTGCTGGGCAGTTAGGATCTTTTTCTGGCGTTAAGCTAAAAGGGTTCAAATTATTTTTTGATTGTGCAAGTGCTTGTACTTTGCCAAATGATGGGCCGGAGAACTTTGAGTTTCGTAGCTTCACAGTCGCGAATGCAATAGATACTCCTCCTCTACCTACAGTAAGTGATGCCCGTATCGGTATCTCCGGCGCGTCAGGTACGAGCGGGGCATATAAAATTGGCGATATAGTTACCGCAACTTGGAATAATACAGCTGGAGGCGACAATAACTCAGGTGTGACGGGGGTGACTGTTGATTTCTCTCAGTTTGGCGGCGGCGCCGCAGTGGCTGCAACGGATAGCAGCGGAACTTGGACGGCAACTTATGTTATCACCTCAGGTGCGATTGATGCGTCCAGTCGTAATGTCAGTGTGACCGCAACCAATGCCCAGGGGGGAACTACTACTGCTGACACTACTAATGCTGTTGTGGATAACGTTGCGCCAGTTGTCACGGATAACCGTCTTGGCCTCAGCGGAGCCACTGGTACCGGAGGTGCCTATAAAATTGGCGACACCGTCACCGCGACCTGGAACAACACGGCCGGTGGTGATAACAACAGTGATACGATTAGTTCAGCTACCGTCAACTTTTCACAATTTGGTGGCGGTGCCGCTGTTGCAGCAACTAACAGCAGTGGTGCTTGGACTGCAACCTACACGATAGTGGCTGGTGCGATTGACACCACCAACCGGAATATTTCCTTCAGCGCAACCGATAACGCGGGCAACAATACGACAACGGCAGACACCAGCAACGCGACACTCGATAACGTTGCGCCATTTGTGTCCGATGTTTATATCGGCATTTCCGGCGGTACTGGTACTGCTGGCACTTTTATCGCTGGTGATACAGTCACTGCCAGCTGGGACAATAGCGCCATTGGGGACGATAACAGCGATACCATCAGTGCTGCGACGGTTGACTTCAGCCAGTTTGGTGGTGGCGCTGTCGCGGCAACCAATAACAGCGGTACTTGGACGGCGATTTATACCTTAGTTGCGGGCGCTATTAATACCACTAATCGTAATGTGTCAGTCACTGCAACGGATAATGCAGGTAATACCAGAACTCAGGCAGATAGCAGTAACGCCACTGTGGATAATGTGGTGCCAGCGGTAACGAGTGTTAGCGTTCCGGCCAATGCGACTTATATTACCGGGCAATCCCTCGATTTTACCGTCAATACTAGCGAAGCTATTATTGTTGGTGGCACGCCGCGTATTGCATTGACGCTCGGTGCATCCACTGTGTATGCAAGCTATCTTTCAGGTACTGGCAGCAGCGCATTGACTTTCCGCTATACAGTGCAGAGTGGCGATTTCGATACCGATGGAATAGCGATCGCGGGATCGATAGAAGCCAATGGCGGCACTTTAAAAGAGGGCTCGGGTAATACTCTGAACTTAGTGTTAAATTCGATTGGCAGCACGACGGCCGTATTAGTGGATGCGGTACCACCAACTGTGAGTAGCGTTACAGTGCCCACAGATAATACTTATGCAGTTGGTGATACCTTGAGTTTTACGGTGAGCAGCACTGAAAATGTGACTGTTAATACGGGCGGGGGTACGCCGCGTATCGTCTTGACTATTGGTGGAACAACCCGTTATGCCTTATATATCAGTGGCTCCGGAACCTCAAATTTAGTCTTTAGCTACGCAGTGCAGGCCGGTGATAACGATACCGATGGTATTGGCTTGGCATCTAGTATTGATGCCAATGGGGGCGCCTTGCTTGACGGCGCGGGTAATAATTTAGCGCTTACGCTGAACTCGGTTGGTTCAACTACCGCAATTCTCGTGGATACAGCCACGCCAACAGTACAGAGTTTTAACCCCCTAGATGGCGCTATTGGGGTGGCAGTTGGTGCCAATTTTGTGCTGACCATGAATGAAGATATTCAACTCGGTAGCGGTAATATCGTTATTTACAACACCGACGATGTGGCCGTAGCGACGATTGATGTGGGTTCACCTGTTGGACAGTTAACGATAACGGCGGGTGTGTTGACTATTAATCCAGCCGCTAACCTAGTTGAAAATACCAGTTATTACATTCAAATCGCTAATGGGGCTATTACCGACTTGGCGGGTAATCTTTACGCCGGAATTAGCAATAAAACCGATTGGAATTTTACCGTTGCCGATGTTACACCCCCAGTGGTTACTGGGATTGTCGTGACGGGATCGCCAGCAGCGAATGGGACTAGTCTAGTATTTACTGTGAGTTTTGATGAGGTAGCGAGCAATCTATCTACCGATGATTTTGTGCTCACGGCAACAGGCTCGGCAAGTGGCAGTATTGCCAGCGTTTCTGCGGCATCTGGAACAAGTGTTGATGTGACGGTGAATACTGTGAGCGGCACTGGTAGCCTGAGACTCGATGTCAAGGCGAATTCCAATATCCAAGATGCTTCCGGTAACGGTAATGGAACCAATGGCTATACTGCCGCTTATACCGGTGGCGCAAGTCACACAGTCGATCGCGATGCGCCTTTAGCACCTTCGGGACTCGATCTTGCCACGGCTTCCGATTCTGGGATCAGCAGCACAGATAATTTAACCAGCGATACCACTCCGACACTCACAGGCAACGCTGAGGCGAATAGTGCCGTGACGCTCATGAGCAGTATCGATGGTGTATTGGGTACCACAACTGCAGATGGTTCTGGAAATTGGTCGTTTACCACGCCACTATTAACCAGCAATTCCGCGCACAACATTACGGCCACTGCGACCGATGTTGCGGGCAATACTGGCGCGGTGTCGACGGCACTTGTGCTTACGCTCGATACACAAATCCCCACGATAACCAGCTCGGCTCCTGCAGTAGGTGCCGCGGCCGCGGATGCCAGTGTGATATTCAACCTCGCTTTTAGCGAATCTGTGAATAGTCTGACGACGGATGATTTTGCTCTGGCGAGCACAGGCACTGCATCTGGCACTATTTCGAGCGTTTCTGCTAGCTCTGGAACTGGTGTTGTCGTCACTGTTAATGGCATATCGGGTACGGGTAGTCTGAAGGTAGGCCACACAACGAGTGATATTGTTGATGATGCGGGTAATGCACTCGGTACCTATAGTGCTGGCACTGCACACTCTGTCGATACGGATGCACCAACTATTTCGGGTGTCAGTTTTGACCAGACGTCGGTGACTCAGGCAAATCAAAATGCGATTAGCCTGACCTTAGCGAGTGCGGAGGTGGGAACCAGCGCAAATTACACTATTACTGGCAGTTCAGGCACGCCTGTTGCAGGATCTATTGCGGTCGCAAGTGCGTCACAACAGATCGTCAATATAGACGTGAGCGCCTTAGGGGATGGCACTCTGACAGTGAGCCTTACCCTGACCGATGCGGCGGGTAATGTTTCTAGTCCCGCAGTGACCGATACCATATCGAAGGATGCTGTAATTCCCGCAGTGAATGTGGTTAATGTTAACGATGGCCATTATGGGGTCGGCAGTGCTATTGATATCACTCTTACTCTGACCGAGGATGTGACGGTTTCTGGCACACTTTCTACGCTGTCGCTCGATATCGATGGTGTGGCTCGTCAGGCTGTGTTTGTGTCTGCGGCGAGTGGTGTGCTGACCTATAGATATACAGTTCAAGCGGGTGACAATACGGGGGCGAGTGGGTTAATTGTCGATGCCAATGGCATCGCACTAAATGGCGACACTATGCGAGATGCGGGCAGCAACGATGCTGACTTAAGCTACAGTCAGTGGAACAGTGTCAATGTGATTGTCGATACAACGGCTCCCGTCGATCCAGTGGTTACTACACCTGCTGGCGCCATCAGTACCAATCAGGCAACGACATTGATTAGCGGTACGCACGCTGAAGATGGGGTCACAATCAGCCTCTATGCCGATGTGAACAATGATGGCGTTGCCGATAATGCGACTGTGTTGGATGATACTATTGTGGTGGCGGGCGCTTGGACCCTGAGCGCTGCATTATCGACGGACAGTGACAATAATTTTGTCGTGGTTGCCAGCGATGCTGCGAGTAATGTTTCTGCGCCTCAGAATGTCCCGACTATTACTCAAGACGCCACTGTACCTGTCGCACCTTCTGCGCCTGATCTCGATGCGGCAAGCGATTCAGGTGTGAGTTCAACGGATAATATCACCAAGAATACGACTCTCATACTGACTGGCACGGCAGAGGCCGGCGCCAGCGTTGTCCTTAGCAGCCATCTTGATGGAGTGCTTGGTACAGTCAATGCGGATGGTAGTGGTGACTGGAGTGTCAACGCAACGAGCGTGAGCCCTGGAACCCATAGCATCACAGCGGTTGCGACAGATATTGCAGGAAATAGCAGTGTTGCATCGAGCGCCCTTTCTGTAACTATTGATACGAGTGCACCCACTTCCTCGGCAATTGCTCATCAAAATATTCAACCTGGCGAGAGCTCATCTACGCTCGCATTTACTATTGCCGATGATGTAACCGCTGCAACGGATATCCTAGTGACGCCAGCGAGTTCTGATACCACTGTGGTTCCACTTGCGGGTGTTGTATTGGTAGGAAGCGAAGCTGATAGAGGTGTGACTGTGACTGCGCTGGGATCTGGCACGAGCACCATCACCCTGACGCTAGTTGATATTGCGGGTAATACTAGCACTCGGAGCTTCGATGTTGTGGTGAATAGTGTACCCACTATTTTAGGGACACCTGCGACCAATGTGGCTCAAGGTACACTTTATAACTTTATGCCCATCGCAGCAGACGCGGACGGTAATAGTTTAGTTTTTGATATTACGAATCGACCTTCGTGGGCGGGCTTTAATACAGCTACGGGGGCATTGAGCGGTACGCCGAGCAATGCAGATGTTGGTATGACGACGGCAATTGTGATCAGTGTGAGTGATGGAGTGCTCAGTGCGAGCCTGCCCGCTTTCAATCTCACAGTGACGAACGTCAACGATGCACCGACGATTAGTTCGACGGCGATGACGGCAGCAACTCAAGATGCGGCGTACAGCTACAGCTTGACTGCAATTGATTCTGATGTGGGTGATGTATTAACGCTGAGCGCAGTGACCAAACCGAGCTGGTTGAGTTTCAACTCGGTGACAGGTTTACTCAGTGGTACGCCGAGCAATGCGGATGTGGGCGGTCATGCTGTGTTACTGCGGGTGACGGACACGGATGGATTAACAGCAGATCAATCGTTTAGTATTACAGTCACTAATAGCAACGACGCTCCTACCATCACTTCAACAGCAACTATGGCCGCAGTGCAAGATGCTGTTTATAGCTATACCTTTGCCGCTACAGATGTCGATGTGGACGACGTACTGACATTTAGTGCGGTGACGATACCAAGCTGGTTGAGCTTCAACGCGGCGACAGGGTTACTCAGTGGCACGCCTGGCAATGCTGATGTGGGCAGTCATGCGGTCACCTTACGAGTGACGGACACGGATGGCTTAACGGCTGAGCAAAGCTTTAGCATTACAGTGACTAACGTTAACGATGCGCCTGTTGCGACGAGTGCAAGTGTGACCTTAGAGGAAGATAGCTCTGTGATGATCACGCTTACTGGGGAGGATGCAGATAGTGATCCTCTTACCTATGAAGTGGTGAGCCAACCTGAATCGGGCACTTTGGAGCAGCATGGAACTGTGTGGTTATACACACCGGAGAAAGATTTCAACGGTGCAGATCAGATAAGCTTTATTGCTAAGGATGCTGAACTGAGTTCTGAGCCTGCGACTATCACCATGAATGTCACCCCAGTGAATGATGACCCACAAGCTGTAGATGATAATTACACTCTAGCCAGCACAGCGGATGATAAATACACACTACCTGCGCTAGAGAATGATGTTGATGTGGACGGTGATACTTTGACTATCGATGGCGCGGCAGCAGACATAGGTAGTGTGCAGATTACTGATGATGGACTCATATTTACTGCCCCTGCAGCTTATGTTGGTCCGGTCGCACTTCGTTATACCATTAGTGATGGTCAGAAAGGGCGCGCAAGTGCAAAAGTCAACTTACTGGTAGAAGGTGGGGAGGCTGACAATTTACCTGTTATTACTGTACCTAGTGATGTTGAAGTTAATGCAACAGGCTTGTTCACTCGAGTGGATCTAGGGTTTGCGAAGGCCGTCGATCGTAATGGTCATCCACTGCCCGTTTCTTTGGTCGATAAGCGTTTATTCTTTGCCCCTGGTAGTTATCTTGCTTACTGGCAAGCCGTAGATCGTGATGGCAACAAAGCGACTAAGGCTCAGAAAGTAAAAGTGCATCCATTAATTTCCTTGAGTAAAGATCAAGTCGTGGGTGAGGGTAATGAGGTTGTTGTTAGTATTCACTTAAACGGTGTAGCGCCTGAGTATCCAATATCAGTTCCTTATACGGTTGCAGGTTCCGCGGACAGCAATGATCATGACTTAGTCGATGCGGTAGTGGAGATTACTTCAGGTACATTGGCCCATATTCACTTTAGAACCATAGAGGATGGGGAAGTTGAGGCTGAAGAAGAGGTGTTGATCAGCCTAGATCCAAGTTTGAATTTAGGCAGTAAGAAGCAAACACAAGTGTCGATCACTGAGGCTAACATTGCCCCGAGTGTGACTCTTGAGGTGACTCAAGCGGGTGAACGTCAGTTGATCGTGGCACAAAATGGTGGCGAGGTTCATATTCATGCGCAGATTAGCGATGCCAACATGAACGATACTTTGACATCTGTATGGTCGAGTGGCGCGCTGAACTTGCAGTCCGATGATGCGGGGATGTTCTTCTTGCCGACAGAGGTCTTACCGGGCATTTATCCTGTGAGCCTGACTGTGACGGATAGCGGCTTACCCGCGCTGTCTACCACGGAGAAAGTTTATATTGTTGTGCGCCCATCTTTGCCACCTCTGACGGGGACTGATACCGACGGTGATTTGATCCCTGATAACCAAGAGGGATTTACCGATACAGACCGCGATGGCATTCCAGATTACTTGGATGCAATCAATGATTGTAACGTGATGCCTGAAGGTGAGTTGCAGCCTGTGTACTTCTTGGCAGAGGGGCAAGCGGGCGTGTGCTTACGCTTAGGTAATATTGCACTGATGCAAGAGCAAAGTGGTATTCAACTATTACCTAATCTGGTTCCTGAAGACAGTATCGCGGCCAATGTGGGGGGGATTTTTGACTTCATTGCTACAGGACTACCGCAACAAGGGCAGAGTTACAGTCTGGTGATACCACAACGTTCGCCAGTTCCTGCCAATGCGGTATATCGTAAGTATCAAGCCCAAAATGGTTGGAAGGATTTTGTGATTGATGCGCGCAATAGTGTCGCCAGTAGTGAAGGTGAGCGTGGTTTCTGTCCTCCACCAGGAGACAGTCGTTGGACTTCTGGATTAACTGAAGGCCATTGGTGTGTGCAGTTAACCATAGAAGATGGTGGGCCAAACGATGACGATGGCGTCGCTAACCGAACCATTGTCGACCCAAGTGGCGTGTCAGTGATACTCAATGGTAACCATTTACCTGTGGCGAACCCAGATACGGCATCTTTACCTTGGAATCAGAGTCTCGATGTCGATGTGCTCGCCAATGATACGGATAGCGATGGTGATGCCTTGACGGTAACACAAGTCACCAGCGAGTTCGGAACCGTAGTTATCTTGGCTAATCAGCAGTTAAGTTACACGCCAGCAACCGATTTCATCGGTACAGATGTGCTGGTGTATAGCATTACCGATGGTAAAGGTGGTACTGCGAGTAGTGAGTTGACTGTGATTGTTAATGGCAATACGGCACCTACGACAGTGAACGATAGTGCTGCCATAGATGACAGAACGAGCTTGTTACTCGATGTGTTGAGTAATGACAGCGATCCCGATGGCAACGTTTTAACCTTAGTCAGCGCAACCGCGCAGCAAGGAACGGTTTCTGTTGAATCTAATAAGCTACGTTATATCCCTAAAACTGGATTTGATGGAGTAGATACTGTGAGTTATCAGATTAGTGATGGATTGGGCGGCGAAGCAACTGGGCAAGCGTTAATCACAGTTAAGGCATACCAAAATGTGGTGATAGATAACAAGTCGGGTGGAGGCAGTATGTCCTTATGGGCATTAGGTTTGATTCTTACAATGGGTTTAATTCGCCGTAAGGAATTACATAAATTAGTCTTGGGCGCTGTGTTGCTCGTAGGCTCCGTTAATCAAGCAAATGCGGCTGATAACTGGTACGTCGAGGGATTTGTAGGTCAAGCTCAGGTTGATAACAGCAGGCGAGATCTACAGCCACAAGCGGGGACAGGCTTTGTAACATCGGTTGATGATAAAGATACTGCTTTGGGTGTGAGTATCGGTTATCAATGGACTCCCTTTGTTGCCATCGAATTAGGCTATGCCGACTTTGGTAATGGAAGTGCGCGGATTGAGGGCGCAAGTCTCACCCCTGAGCAATATCATGAGCAGGTCAAAGCCGTAACGCCAGTACTGGCCGATGGTGTCATGCTGGGATTACGTTTCACTTTACTCCAACATGAAGCTTGGCGGTTTGAAGTACCCATCGGATTGTTTAGGTGGCAAGCGGATATCAGTAGCACTATGGGCAATAGCCGTTTAACTACAGAGCTTGATGGTACAGATTGGTATGCGGGCGTGCGTTTTAGCTATCAATTTAGTGATTCATGGTCTGTAGGTTTGGGGTATCAATATGTGGATATCGAGCCTAATGATTTCCTCAGTTACCAGCTCAATCTACGATATCAATTTTAAACGTTAGCATATCAAAAGGGGCATTCGCCCCTTTTTACTATCCAATAAAAACATCATATTTGAGAATATTTTGAAGGTGTTCACTTAAGGCTGGGCTGGGTTTGTGATGCATATCGCAAAGGATTTGTGGCTTACCATTAGGAGCATGTAATAAATTCAGGTTGTAGATTAAAGACAGGATAGTAAGATTGTCACTTACCTTATTTAATTTATCGCTTTTTTATCCAGAGGCAGTTATGTCGCAACGGCAGAATAAGCCGGAAATATTGCATACCGAAGTTGTCGCGAGAAGCCGATTATTTCAAATTGAGCAAGTGCATCTTAAGTTCTCCAATGGTGTAGAGCGTCAATATGAGCGCATGAAAGGCGGTAGTCGTGGCGCTGTGATGATAGTGCCTATTCATCAAGGGAAAATGCTACTGGCACGCGAATATGCTGCAGGAACTGATAATTACGAACTCGGTTTCCCAAAAGGTTTGATCGATCCCGGTGAGACAGCAATAGAAGCTGCTAACCGTGAATTACAGGAAGAAATTGGCTTTGGAGCGAATAAGCTCACCTTACTGAAAGAACTCAGCCTAGCTCCGGGTTATTTCTCTAGTAAGATGCAAATTTTTCTTGCAGAAGATCTGTATGAGAGTCGCCTTGAAGGTGATGAGCCTGAGCCAATTGATGTGGTGCCTTGGGCGCTCGCCGATTGGGAAGCCTTGCTCGATGATGTCGATTTTTCTGAATCCCGTAGTGTGAGCGCGTTGTTTTTGGCGCAAAAATATTTACATAAATAATCTTTTTCCTTTTAAGCGTTCAGAGTTTGCACGCTTGCAAAACATTCGCTCAGCAGGCGATTGGAGTTGTTATGAAGCCAGAAGAGTTGATCGACGAAGTTATTGCGATTGCGACCGATGCAGGGATAACTATCCGTGACATTTATCTCAAAGGTAATTTTGAGCGAGAAATGAAGTCTGACAATACCCCTGTCACTTCCGCAGATTTAGCGGCGAACAAGATCATTTGTGACCGATTGACCGCCTTAACGCCTGATATTCCTGTGTTATCTGAAGAGGCCGCTGACATTCCGTTGAATGTGCGTGAATCTTGGAAGCGCTATTGGTTGGTGGATCCGCTCGATGGTACGGGGGAGTTTATCGCTGGCAGCGGTGATTTTTCAGTCATTATCGCGCTGGTGGAACACAATCGTCCCGTGATGGGCGTGGTTTATGTGCCGATGACGCAAGTGTGTTATTACGCTATTGCTGGTTTAGGGGCGTACAAACGCACGGATAAACAAGAAGTGCGTATTAGCAGTCGCCAAATTGAGCACCGTGAAAAGGTATCCCTAAGATTGGCCGTAAGTCGCCGTCAGGACCCCCAATCTGTGTTGACCCTATTCAACCATCCCAAACACTGCGAGTTAGTCGTGATGGGGGGCGCAGCGTTGAAGAGCTGTCTTGTCGCGGAAGGTCGTGCTGATTGTTATGTACGAGTCGGACCAACGGGTGAGTGGGACACGGGAGCCGCGCAAATTATCGTCGAGGAAGCGGGTGGACAGTTGATGGATACTGAGCTGCAACCGTTAACCTACAATGAGCGCGAGAGCTTAGAGAACCCTAATTTCATCGTAGTTGGCGCACCCAACTTAGAGTGGGATAAGATTTTAATAGGTGAATGATTTTCAAATGCAGTCTATACGTCCGGTATTAAAGTCAGAGTTATTCTCGGTTTATCAGCTCGAACAGGCCATTTTTGGTGAGCACAGCTATCCTGATTTCTTCTTCCGTCAGGGATTTGATTGTTGGCCAGAGCAATTTTTAGTGGCCGTGGATGTAGATAATCAGCTACAAGGCTATTTGCTCAGTGCCCAGAGTAGCGATCCTAGCTGCATGTGGATATTATCTGTCGCAGTGAGTGAAAATGCTCGCGGGAAGGGATTCGGCAAACGTTTGATGCAACAATGTTTAGCCGAGTTGCCCGTGTCAGTTGAGCGGGTGTGTTTAACCGTTGATCCGAGTAACCCTGCCCATGGTTTATATCAGCATTTAGGTTTCATTGATTCAACTTTTGAGGCCGATTATTTTGGCGCTGGCGCAGATAGGGTTGTGATGACTTATCGCAGGCCTTAAATCGCGTGCTTATCTTTGAACCAAAGAAAGATTATCCTCAAATAAAAATCACCTTTGAATTAAGAATGATTTTTAAATCAAAATAATGGACGGTGTGCTGACTGAGCGCGCCGTTTTTTATGCTCTTTTAGGTGATGTCATCCCACGGATCCTGTTTGGCTTGCTGAGGGAATCTAATTCGAGTGCCTATCTTTATCCATCATCCTCAATAATATCCTTCATTATTTACCCTCTTCTGTACGTAAAACAAACTTATTTTGAACGTTGTTTTTTATTTTAACTACTGTTAGTCTCTTGCTATTCAACAGGGGATGAGACCTATGGCCAGACGAAAAGAACACAGCCATGATGAAATTCGCGCGATGGCAATACAAGCGGCAACTGAGTTACTGATAGATCAAGGTGCCATAGGGCTCAGCTTACGCAAAGTGGCCAGCCAAATTGGTTATGTCCCTAGTACCTTGATTAATATTTTCGGCAGCTACAACTATTTATTACTGGCGGTTTCTGAGTCAACGCTTAGGATTTTGCACGACCGATTGACGGGTGTTCGCGCAGCCGACAGTTTAGGTAAAATTATTGCAATGGCGTGGGAGTATAGTCAATTCGCCCATGAGCAGCGTCAAGCTTTCAAGTTGGTTTTTGAGCTGCAATTACTCGATTCTGAACCCTTGCCTGAATCGCAAGGGCAATTGATTGCGGGGTTATTTACTCTGATTGAGTGTGAATTGGCGCAACTATTTCCCGAGGTTACGCCGGTGCAGCATCTCAGTATGAGCCGGGTATTATGGGGGGGAATTCATGGGCTGACCTCTCTGTCACTCGATAATAAGCTCTTCGCTGAGTCATTATCACTGCGGGATTTACTCAAGAGTCACGTACAAGCTTATTTACAAGGAATGGGTTACCAGAAGGAACTATCATGCTGCTAACAAAACGTTTTTTACCCTATTTTGCGACTCAGTGCTTAGGCGCATTGAATGACAACATCTATAAAAATGTGTTGCTGTTATTAGTGACCTTTAGCCAAGTGAAAGACCTACCCATAAGCGTCGATATGTTTGTGAGCTTGGCGGCTGGGGTGTTTATTTTGCCATTTTTCCTCTTTTCGGCCCATGCGGGTGTGGTCGCCGATAATATGGATAAGGCCAAACTTATCCGCCGATTGAAACTACTCGAAGTCATCATCATGTTTAGCGCCGCGATTGCGATTCTGAGCGAGAGCTACATGATGATGTTATTACTGTTATTTTTAACGGGTAGCCAGTCAGCATACTTCGGTCCGGTTAAATATTCCTTGTTACCCCAAGCGTTGAAAGAGGACGAGTTAGTCACAGGCAATGCTTGGGTTGAGATGGGCACTTTTCTCTCGATTCTGGTGGGCACTTTGAGTGCGGGGATCTTGGTTTCTAATGGAAACGGTACGCTTTGGTCGGCGATTACTGTTGCTGTATTAGCCTTTGCAGGATATTTATCGAGCCGAGCGATTCCTGCATTACCCCCGCAGGGCGTCATCGAAAAAATACGTTTCAGGCCGTTATCGGGCACTTGGCGTAGCATCAAAAAAGCCCGTCAAACGCCTTCAATCTGGATGGCTATCCTCGCTATCAGTTGGTTTTGGTTTTTAGGCGCGACCTATCTGACTCAGTTTCCTAACTTTGCTAAGCTGCATTTGCATTCTGGTGCGACTGTGGTGTCATTATTATTAGGTATGTTTTCCATCGGGATTGCTGTTGGCTCCTTCGTTTGTGAACGTTTCTCCTACGGCCATGTGGAACTCGGTTTGCTGCCGTTTGGGGTATTGGGATTAACTATCTTTGGTGTCGATTTGCTTTGGGCTATTCCACCTGCGCCCGTAGATGCTGGTTTTGTCTATGGATTAAAAGCCTTTATTGGCGAGTCCCAACATTATCGGGTGATGCTAGATTTCTTTATGATTGGCGTTAGCGGTGGCTTGTTTATCGTCCCCCTGTATGCGTTTATTCAATCTCGTTCGCCTAAGGGGGAATGTGCTCAGGCGATTGCAGCCAATAACATTATGAACTCATTGTTTATGGTGGTTTCGGCACTGTTATCTATGCTGTTACTGGGCGTTGCAGGTTGGACTATTCCACAGTTATTTCTGCTACTCGCCGTGATGAATGCTGTAGTCGCGCTCTATGTTTATTCACAAGTACCAGAATTTACACAACGATTTATCAGTTACTTACTCAGTCATGTTATGTATCGAGTGACAGTCACAGGCCGAGAGAAAATTCCAAAGGAAGGGGCTGGCATCATAGTCTGTAACCATGTGAGTTATGTGGATGCATTGATTATTATGGGGTCGTCGACACGACCAATCCGCTTTGTGATGGATAAATCCATCAGCGAAATTCCTCTGTTGAAGTATTTGTTCCGCCATGCAGGTGTGATCCCTATCTGTTCGCCTAAGCAAAGTGAAGATACCTATAATCGTGCCTTCGAGGCAATTCATGAAGCGCTCGCCAATGACGAGTTGGTATGTATTTTCCCTGAGGGTCGACTCACACCTGACGGTGAACTTGGCGATTTTCGTCCCGGAATTGATAAGATTTTGGCCAGAGATCCAGTGCCAGTCATTCCTATGGCACTGCACGGATTATGGGGTTCTTACTTTAGCCACAAGGGCGGACATGCTTTGGCTAAAATGCCCAAGCGTTTTTGGTCAAGGGTGTCGGTGGATTTAACGGATGCCGTCGATGGTAAGCTTGCGAATAAGGAATCTTTGAGAGTCCAAGTGGCGAGCCTGCTGGGCAAGTCTTAAATTCGTTAAGGCATGAAATAAAGTGAAGTGATAACCGCGGATCTAATGTTCGCGGTTATCTCATTTATGCGTGGGCAATTTATCGAGTTTGATAACTATCCAACCATTCGTGCATCGCTTGATGTGAGCCTTTAAAAAGAACACGTTCGGACTTTTTCTGTAATTGGTATTGATACATAGGATCGTAATACTTGTGCAATAACAGGTTTATCCAGACTAAGTGCAGCGAAGTGTCATTCTGGTTGATTTGTTGATCGAGGGCTTGTTGCATCAAATCTTGCAGTTCTTGATGTTGTTTTCCGCCTAGACGTTTGCGAATGCTCACTAAACTTTGCAATAGATATTCACTGAAAGCCGCAAAACCTGCTTCTGGTCCTAGGCGCTCACAGAAGCCGCTATACATTTTATGCACGTATTCATAGCGTAAGCGTTCGAGCCTCGCATCGTCCGACTCTTCTAGCACTAAAACATTAGCGGCTTGCATGGCATTGTAAAATGTCTGCGGCAGCGCCGAACGCCCAATCAGGAAGCTTTCATCTTCGAGCAGTAAACACGCCGCGCCACTTGTTTGGTGCTGTAGCAAGGCAATGGCGAGTTGATTTTCAAAGTTAATCTGCGTCGGCTGTGGGTCGATATTCTTTCCAAAACTAGAGCCTCTGTGATTAGCTATTCCTTCAAGATCAACCGCTTCTTTACGCTGTAGTAGAAAATCGGTTTTACCGCAGCCCGTCATCCCGCTCAAACTCAATAACGGCTGTTGAGTCGGTGCCGCTTCAATCACGCCAATCAGATATTGGCGCATGGCCTTATAGCCACCCTGAATATAAGGGACTTCGATACCCGCTTCTTTGAGCCATTGCTGAGTGAGTTGCGAGCGCAGGCCGCCGCGAAAGCAATAAAGGTAAGCATTAGGATTGGCTTTAACATAGCTAGCCCAAGCCTCGATTCTCTGTTGCTTGATGGGACCATTCACCAGTGAATGACCTAATGCAATCGCGGTTTGCTGACCAAGTTGCTTATAACAAGTACCGACTTTTTCCCTTTCACTATCCAGCATCAAGGGCAAGTTGGTCGAGTTGGGAAACGCGCCCCGAGTGAACTCTATGGGCGCTCGCACATCCATCATCGGATGTTGATTGAGGAAAATTTCCCGATATTGCTCTGCGGCTATAATAGCGCTTGGCATCAGCACAACACCACATTCGCTGCAGTGGTCGGTGTTTCCAGTGACCCAATGCAGATTGGGGCTATGTGGTTCGCATCGAGTAGGGCGATTAATTCCGCTTCAGCTTCTGCCGAGACAGCAACTAACAGACCACCGCTGGTTTGCGGATCGCACAGTATCGCTTTTTGATGCTCGCTGAGTTCAGGGAGATGCTCGCCATAACTGTCGTAATTACGGTGAGTTCCGCCAGGAACACAACCTAAGGCCAAATAATCTAAGGCGCGTGGTAACAATGGCACTGCATCAAATTTAAGCTTCGCAGTGAGGTTGGCGCCTTGGCACATTTCGAGTAAGTGTCCTGCCAGTCCAAAACCAGTGACATCGGTCAGGGCATTTACACCGCTAATTTTTGCAATGGTCGCACCTATAGTATTGAGTTGACACATAGCATTTATCGCAATGAGGCTATCTTCATCGCGGAGTTTTTTCTGTTTTTGCGCTGTGGTTAAAATACCAATGCCGATAGGTTTAGTGAGATATAAACGATCGCCGGCTTTAGCGGTATCATTCTGTTTTAAATCACTTAAGGCAATTTGCCCGGTAACCGCGAGGCCAAAAATAGGTTCGGGTGCGTCTATGCTATGACCACCGGCTAGCATGATCCCTGCTTCCATGCAGGCTTGTCTGCCGCCATCGACCACTTGCTGTGCGATTTCTGCGGGTAGTTTATTGATTGGCCAACCTAAAATTGCAATCGCCATAATAGGTGTGCCGCCCATGGCATAAATATCGCTGATCGCATTGGTCGCTGCGATACGACCGAAGGTGAATGGATCGTCAACAATTGGCATAAAGAAATCGGTAGTGCTAATGATGCCTATGTCATCATTGAGTTTGTACACTGCAGCATCGTCGCGGCTCTGATTGCCAACCAGCAAATTTGGATCGGTAAATACAGGTAATTGCGAGGCTAAGATAGTGCTGAGCACTTTAGGGGAGATTTTGCAGCCACAACCTGCGCCATGACTATATTCTGTTAGCTTGATTGATTCTGGGAGTGTAACTGGGGAATCTGACATGATCTCAACAGCCTATTTAAGTGATTAAGGCATCATCATAATCAGATACGGCCACCATGCAAGGTGGCCGTATGACTTTCGGGCAGAATTGTGGCTTAGCTATAAGTTGCGGTCAGGCTGCGCCAATGTTTTTGCTGGACTAAGAAACGCGCCTTTAGCTCTTCAACTTGTTGCAATAGTTGCTGATCGACAAGTTGTTTACGCTTGGCTTCAAGCAAGGTTTTCTGTGCTTGATAGTAATCCATTAAGTGCTGCTTTAATAACTCATACTCTGCTTGGATTTTTTCAATAATTTCATCAGCATTAGGCAGGTTATTAACCTTCCGCTTGGTACGTAATAACTGCATCTGTAAGCGTGCGCTCTCGATACGTTCCTGTGGACTCGTACGCAAATCCTTAGCTAAACCTAACCAAGATAATGACTTAATCAACCATTTGGTTGGATCGTAGTGCCACCATTTAATGCCATTACGATAGTCATTTTCGAAAATATGATGGAAATTATGATAACCCTCACCGTAGGTCAACATGGCCAAGAAGCCATTATCGCGGGCGGTATTCTTATCGGTATAAGGCTGACTGCCCCACACGTGGGCTAAAGAGTTGATAAAGAAAGTGCAGTGATGCACCACCACTAAACGCAGTAAACCCGCCATCAATAACATAGACAGCACGTCACCATTGAGCCAACCAAGCATTACTGGCAGTCCAATGTTCATCAGCAACACGAGTGCGAGGTAATGTTTGTGTTGCCACATGACAATACGGTCATTTTGCAGATCACGCACATTTTGATAATCGTGATAGCGTTGCGACTGATACTCACGCAGCATCCAACCGATATGGCTGTACCAGAAT
This sequence comes from Shewanella sp. SM69, assembly GCF_025653985.1. Lineage (NCBI taxonomy): Bacteria > Pseudomonadati > Pseudomonadota > Gammaproteobacteria > Alteromonadales > Shewanellaceae > Shewanella > Shewanella sp. SM69. Next base: position 4,317 of record NZ_JAKKRV010000012.1, on the reverse strand, counting down.
CCCATTTTGGCTGAGTACGGGTCCTTGTCGTTATCATCTACGTGTTTGTGGTGGACTCTGTGATCAGATGCCCAGTGCAATGCACTGTTTTGTAATGCTAAAGCACCACCAAGGGCATATATAAAACGCACCGCCGGATGGGCTTTATAGGCCTTGTGTGACCAGAGTCTGTGATAACCTGCGGTGATTGACAGACCACTGGCAAAGGCTAAGACAATAAAAGCGATCCATTCACTGGCACCATAGCCATGAACAATACCGCGCCATGGAACTAAAATTACCGCACTGAGAAAAGTGATGGCAAACAGACTGACATTAAGCCAGATGATAGGGGGTTTTTTCATTATAGGTTTCCAAAATTCGCTTTTGAGCGTACATCTGTAAGCTAATTTAGCTTAGCTATATTGTTTGGTCAAGGACGATGGGGCTGTGTTTAATGCCTAAAAGCGGTATTATCGCGTTATTACATTCAGTTAGCGGATTTAAGAATGGGTATTCGAGCACAGCAAAAAGAGAAAACTCGCAGAGCTTTAGTCGATGCGGCCTTTAATCAGCTAAGTGCTGAGCGCAGTTTCTCAAGTCTGAGTTTGCGAGAGGTTGCTCGGGAAGCTAATATCGCGCCGACATCTTTTTATCGCCATTTTAAAGATATGAACGAACTCGGTCTCACTATGGTGGACGAGGGCGGGTTAACCCTAAGGCAGATGATGCGTAAAGGCCGTCAGCGAGCTGAAGTGGGTGGCAGTGTGATCCGTATTTCCGTTGATACATTTATGGAAGTGCTTGATTCGAATCCAAACGTATTCCGTATTTTATTGCATGAACGCTCTGGAACCTCGGCAGCATTCCGTGCGGCAGTTGCCCGCGAAATTGAACATTTTATTTCTGAATTGGCTCATTATACCGAAGCCAAAGCGGGTCGAACCCCCTTGCTAGCCCGTGCACAGGCTGAAGCGTTAGTGACACTGGTGTTTAATGCCGGCGCTTCCGCATTAGATATGAAACGGGCTGACCGCAAAATTCTTGCCGATCAATTAGTCATGCAATTGCGCATGGTCGCCAAAGGCGCCGAGGCTTTGCAGCATAAGGTTGAACACCGCTAATCTGAGTGAGATGCAGATTCACTAAAATAATGGAGCCTAAGGCTCCATTATTTTTAGCGACTTTACGTTTAAGTGTTATGCAGTCGAGCTCAGTGTATCTGAAATGATTAACGACGTTCGAGTAGTACACCCGTTTCCATGTGATCTGTATAAGGGAACTGATCAAACAAGGCAAAGCGGGTCACCTTATGGGTTTCGTTCAGTTGTTGCAGGTTATCTTTTAAGGTTTCTGGGTTGCAGGATATATACAAAATCCGCTCATAACCTTGGACTAACGCCAGCGTATCAGGATCAATCCCCGCGCGTGGTGGGTCGACAAAAATGGTGTTGCAAACGTAGCTGTCAAGATCGATACCTTCTAAACGTCTAAAGCTGCGTTTCTTCGCCATGGCATCGCTAAAGTCTTCGGCTGACATACGAATAATCTGCAGATTATCAATACCATTCACTTCGATATTGTATTGCGCCGCATCGACTGAAGGCTTAGCGAGTTCGGTGGCCAATACGCGATTAAAGTTTTGTGCTAGTGCGATAGAGAAGTTGCCATTACCACAGTAGAGCTCGAGTAAGTCTCCCTTACTGTTTTGAGTCGCATCGATAGCCCACTCCAACATTTTTACGGAAACTTTGGCATTCGGTTGAGTAAAGCTGTTCTCGATTTGCTTATATAAGAAGGTTTTATCATTTACTTGTAATGACTCAACCACAAAGTCTTTATCTAAATCGATTTTTTGCTTACGGGCACGGCCGATGATGTTGACGTTAAACTGGCTACTTAACTTGGCTTTCAGTGCTGCCGCATCGGCGCGCCATTGGTCATCAAGCTGCCTGTGATAAAGCAAAGACACTAAAATCTCGCCGCTTAAAGTCGACAAAAAATCCACTTGGAACAGTTTGTGCCTTAGACTCGGATTCGGTTTCAGCTCGGCGATTAAGGCCGACATCATTTGATTGATGAGCACGCTAGCTGGTAAGTATTGATCGCAACGTACCTTCTCATTCAATACTTTATCGAACATGTAATAGTATAAGTCGTCACCATCATGCCAGATGCGGAATTCGGCGCGCATACGGTAGTTAGCTGGCTCTGAGGCAAAAACTTCAACACTCGGTGTTTCAAATTGGGCAAAGGCTTGTTCTAGCTTGATACGCTTGTGTTCTAACTGCGCATCATAAGTCTGAGGGTCCATTGCTGCTAAGTTCATTGTTTGATTCACCGTTGCTGTAAATTGGGGCGCAAATATTATACTAGGTGACACGAATGTCCAGTATCTTGCTTTTGCGGTTTTCGCAAAGCTATGGGAAAATCCGCGCACTTGAATGTGGTTCTATGGTATTTGGCTGGATTCCGTCGGTAAAGCAGCCATCGAATCGTTAATGCGTCCAATCTGTATAGTTTATTTATATCCGAAACTGGAGATTCGCTTGTCGCGACCTATATTAGTGTTTGATTCTGGGATTGGCGGCCTATCTGTATTGGCTGAAATCCGTAAGAGTTTGCCCCATAGCGACTATTGCTATCTTTTCGACAACGCTAGGTTGCCCTATGGTGAGTTGGAAGAGCAGGTATTAATTTCTGGCTGTGTCGAATTAGTATGCGATCTAGTGGCTCGTACCAATGCAATGATAGTGGTCGTTGCCTGCAATACCGCAAGTACTGTTGTATTACCGGCATTACGTGCGCATCTTTCTGTCCCTGTCGTAGGTGTTGTCCCTGCCATTAAACCCGCCGCTCTAATGTCTAAGAGTAAACGTATTGGACTCTTGGCTACACCTGGCACAGTTAAGCGTCATTATACCCATGAACTCATCAGCCAATTTGCTGATGATTGCCATGTCGAACTCTTTGGTTGTTCTGAATTAGTGATGATGGCAGAACAAAAAGTGGCGACTGGAATGTTGGATATGTATAGATTGGCACAGTTACTGGCACCAGTCGTTGCCGCACAATTGGATGTTCTGGTACTAGGTTGCACTCATTTCCCTATGATCAAAGCTGAATTACAACAAGTGCTCGGTGCGGGCGTAAAACTAATGGATTCTGGCGCTGCTATTGCTAAGCGAGTTGTCACTCTTTTAACGCAACAGAATCTTATTGTGGAAGAGCACAGAGTAACAGATGAGAGAGAAGCAGTAAGGGAGCCAGTGATGCAAGCTTTTTATACTAAGGTGGGAATCAGCGAAGGGTTAACAACAACATTAATTGATTGTGGCTTTTCAACTATCGAACGAATCACCACAACCAACTAAATTACAAAATAAAGCAAAACAGTTTAAGCGGTAATGCTACTCGTCTGTCCCTGTACGGTCGGCAGCTTCCGAATCTTGTGTTTTTGCTTCTCTTACTTTTAAGGTTCTTTCTTGGAAACTATAGTCATTCAGTTTAACCATGGCTTTCTGAGCGCCTGATTCTGACATCTCCACAAAACCAAAACCTTTACGTCGACCCGTTTTACGATCTCTGACTAAACGCACAGAGTTTACTGGACCAAATTCGCCAAATAATACTTTTACTTCACCCTCATGAACACGATAAGGCAGGTTACCTACATATAAGGTCATAGTAGGGCCAACATATTGTTCTTCTGAAGCATGAGATGATGAAGTCTCTGGAACAAATTTAAAAACAAGACTTGCAATGATAGCGCCAGCGACAAAAGCAATAGCTGATAATGGCGTTGCGAACTGAGATAGTGCTACTGCGCCAATAATGGCGACAATCAAGACAATAAGAAATGACTTTTGCATAAGAATGCTCTCTGATGAATGGGAAATTGATAAATAACTGTTAACAGCAAGTATATGGTAATGAATTATTTACTTTTACACTAGACCATTGCTGAAATATTGAGCGTGAATTATCAATTATTAGATAAAAAACCTTACTTATCTCCGATAAATAGAGCTTATAAGCTAAAAAATGGACATAACGTTTAAAATATCGACGTGCGATTCAATGATCGATAAAAAGCCCTTGCGGACTTTCTCAATCTCCCTATAATGCGCATCCACTGACACGGCAGACAGCGTAACGCAAGTTAAGCAAAGAAAGCCAAGCAGTTCATCGGTTAGCAAGCTAAACGATGAGTGTTGAGAAAGTTGAAAAAACTACTTGACGCACTAACGGGAATGCGTAAAATACGCAGCCCTGACCCGCTGAAAACTCAGTGTGTGGTCAACGCTCTTTAACAATTTATCAAGCAAATCTGTGTGG